>NZ_JBICNX010000004.1:0-480252 GCF_043107035.1 Staphylococcus sp. 231237_7MaSpsaltlick | reverse complement strand
TTTTCCAAATCAATTTTTACAGTTTCAACAGCCTTACCGTCTGAATATTTTATTTTCTCTGAAACACCTTTAATATCTTGATATTTTTCACTTTCAGATTCTAATAAAGATTTCATATCATCTTTCTTAAGACCTAAATCTTTGTAGTTGATCGTTGAACGAATGTTTTCCTTAGTTACTTTATCACCTTTGTGCGTGAGTGTAACTTTCATATCAACTCTAGATGCGTCCCCTTTAAATGTGTCTTTCTCTTCTTTAGGTCCACAAGCAGCCAATAACAACGTTACAACAATTGCCAATCCCATCAACTTTTTAACATGATACATATCTACCACTCCCACTTTGTTTATCTATCAACATCATAGCATTTAACAATCAATTGTAGGACATAGCATTTTAAAAAAATAAAAACATATTTTTTATATTCAATCACTCATTTATCTCAATAAAAATAGAGCCAATACTGGATTACAGATTGGCTCTATGAAATACCTATGACTAATCACGCTCGAACGCTACTTATAAAGTAAACATGTGCGCGACAACCTATTATTTATTCAATGCTTTATCTAATGCTTTAATATTCTTCTTCATTAACGATTGATATGAAATACCCTTATTCTGTTTATCTGCTTTTGTTAATGTTGCCATATTGTGGAAACTTACTGGCGTTGTATTGGTCTCTTTTTTAATAACATCTGTTACTTTAGATGAAATATTTTGTTCATATAAAACATAAGGTTGCTTTGTTTTTTTAATATTTTTAACGATTTTCATTAATTGTTTTTGCGTAGGCTCTTCATTATTCATACCCGTTACACCTTCTTGTTTAAAACCGTAACGTTTCGCTAAATAACCTATTGAATCATGTGAAATCACTACAGTATCACGCTTTGGATTTTCAGTAATTGATTTTAATTGCGAATCAATACCATCTATATCTTTAACTACTTTTTTATAATTATCTTCGTAATACTTTTTATGCTTTGGATCCTTTTTAATCAAAGTATCCTTTATTTCCTTTGTAAATTTCTTATCTAATACGGGATCTAACCACACATGAGGATCTTTGCTACCTTCTTCATGCTTATGTTCAGCATGTTCATCATGTGATTCACCTTCATGTTCGTGTTCTTCTCCAGCTAAAATTTCATTCTTTTTCAACTTATCAGCCAATGGTAATTTTAAATCTTTATTATTAATTGATTTTGCAATTTTTTTAGCTACTGGATCCATTTCATCACTAGAGTATAAAAATAAATCCCCTTTTGAAATTTTAATCATATCTTTTTGAGTGGGTTCAAAGGAATGTATATCTGCACCTGCAGGGTAAATTGATTTTACATCAACATATTTTCCTCCCACTTGTTCAGTTAAATTTTGAAAAGCATACGCTGTCGTATAAATTTCTAATTTATTCTTGGTACTCACATCTTTATTCTTATCTTTATCAAGATTGCCACAAGCACTTAGCAACATAATCACAGCTAGTAGCACTATATATTTCAAACTTTTTTTCAAAGCCTACGCCTCCAAATCGAAATTATTACGTTTAAACTATAAACTTATTTTCTTTATATTTCAATCCCTATTATTAAATTTTTAAATATCTTTCAAACACACATTTAGTCATCAAGAGAAGAAAGATTTGTTTACAAATACACTAAACGTGATATTTATATGATATAAACTACTATGAGGAGTGATTGTATGGCTGAAATCAAGCAAGGTACAAATAAGTTTTATATCGGAGAAGATGAAAATAATCCTCAAGCACAGATTACGTTCAAAAAATTAAATGATAATCAAATCGATATTGATCATACGGGAGTTCCTGATGAAATGGGTGGACAAGGTATTGGATCACAATTGGTACAAAGCGTCGTTGAATATGCACGTGAGAACAATTTGAAAATTGTTGCGACTTGTCCATTTGCTAAAAATGTCATAGAAAAACATTCAGAATATCAGGACGTATATGCAGGTTAATTCAATAAATTCATTAAAAAGAGGTCGAGATTCATTTCTCGGCCTCTTATCTGTTATTGCTGGCTTAACTTAACCATAAATTTTTGCTAATAAATCGATCACTTTTAATAATAATGGCATAGCTGTATCAGTCATGTGATTACCTCCCCTTATTAAAAAAATTATTATCTTACATATAGTAATAAATAATCTACATTGGATTATGTAACATGTGAATTCGCCGTTGTATAATATAAACATTAAAACAAAAATCTAAATATTATAAATGCAATGAATTCATAAAATTTATATACTATAAATAAGATGTCGATAATCACTTTCCCTAAGTATTCCATTTTAATCTTAATTTTTTAAAAAATTATTTTATTTACAATAAAGATACATAATTGTAATCATCAAGATATATTAGAACGAGGTGTAACTTGCATGTTGAAAGGTTCGATTTAGTTAGATTGCTTTCTTTGATATTCTTGATATTCATAAAATGCTTGGAATAATAGAATAAGCATTGCAGGATGATATGTTTCACTGGCGATATCAATATCGTGTTGTGAGGCAATTTTAAAGCGTTCTGACTTTGTTTGCATAATTTCATTATTACCTTCAGTCACCCTCACACTGCGTGAAATAAATCCAGATTGAAACTTTAGAACATCACCTTTTGCACCTTCAAAAAGCATAGTTGGTTTCATGCCAAATTTCGTACGAAACACGCCTATTACATCGCCATTTTTCTCAACTTGCCATACCGTCTTAAACGGTGTCTTTATTGTGCCACTTATCGTTTTCTCTTGAATGACACGATACGTATCTTGACCGTCCGTAATTTCATAGTTATGTTTCTGATGGCCAAATAATGCAAACGCTTCTTGTGACGTAGACTTGTAAAATAACCTTAATGAAAAAACCGCTTCGTCTCGTTCATTAAACACCTCAATTGCTGACTTAGAAGCACTAAAAAAGTTCTCTTTAAAATGATAGTGTTTCATATTACAACTCCCTATAATTCTATTTATAGTACAATTATAAATAGAAAGTTGCTTAATTTGAAATATATTGAGTCTCTTCCATTGACCTAATATACTTTTTATACTAATATCTACTTGTAATCATTATAAATACAAGAAGAATTTTAGGAGGCACATATGACCTTTCATGACGAACATGCCACACAAGTAACAAATATCACACTAAACGTAAAAGATTTAACCAAAATGATTCGCTTTTATCGCGAAATTTTAGGATTTGAAGCGATAGTTGAATCAACAACTTCCATTACTTTTAAAGTTGGTAACGGCGGTCACACACTCACTTTAAATGAACTATCAAATGGCCGCCAACCTAGCATTCAAGAAAGTGGACTATTTCATATTGCATACCTTCTGCCTAGTAGAAGTGACTTAGCAGATTTTTTATATCATATTACACAATTAGGAATTCAAGTCGGTGGCGGTGACCATCTAGTTAGTGAAGCACTATATTTTAATGATCCTGAAGGTAACGGCATTGAAGTATATCAAGACCGTGATGCTACACTTTGGCAATGGGAAGAGCAAAAGGTAAAAATGGATACTCTCGCCGTAGATGTCAACGACTTGCTTTCTGAACAATCACAAGCTGGATGGCAGGGGCTTCCTAATGGGGCAAAAATTGGCCATCTACATTTAAAAACAGTAGACATCAATAAAGCCTATCAATTTTATGTAGAACAACTCGGATTAGAACTTGTTTCTACGTTACCAAATGCACTATTCATGTCAACTAAACATTATCATCACCATATAGCCGCTAACACTTGGCAATCAAGTATACTCAGAACAGAGAACAATGCCACATTAGGGCTAACTAGTATAGATATATATAAACCAAATACCGATTACACAAGACTATTATCACCTGAAGGATTTAATATTACGATTCATAGTGATAAATCAAGCGTCCCAGGATAAAACTTCATATAAAATTCTACAATAGATAGTCACCCTAAATATGCAACTCAAACTTTTGGGGTGGCTTATTTATACTACTTCGTATTAAAATTGTTCATTTACCTAGAACATGCCATAGAAATTTGATTTCAATATTCTTTATCTCTTGCTATGTATGATTTATATTTCTAAAGATTTAAAGCTCTATTCATTCCAAAATTATACGCACTAGTGTATAAAATAATTCTACTATTCAGTAATTTATATACAATTTAATCAAATAAATCACTTTGACATAACATAATACTGCATCCCTATAATATATAAATATATTATAGGGATGTTAAATCAGTCAGGGGTGATTTATTAGATGAAAATCACAAAAATATTGAATAATAATGTTATTATATCGAAAATTAATCACGAAGAGCGCATTATTATGGGTAAAGGCATTGCATTTGGGAAGTGTAATGGTGATTTGATTGAAAAGGATAAAATAGAAAAGGTCTTCCGTTTAACTAGTATTGAACAGGAACGCATGTTGCAGTTACTCCAAGAAATTAATCAAGATGTATTAATTACTACTCAAGAAATTATAACTGCTGCCAATCAATTATATGAAACACCTGTTGCTGAATCTGTTTATATTGCTTTAACCGATCATATTGATTATGCAATTAAACGTACGGCAGAGGGACATTTAATTAAGAACCCTTTACTTTATGAAATTCAAAAACTTTATCCAAATGAATTTAAAATTGGGGTCACTGCTCTTGATATCATTAAAGAAAAATTTAGTGTTCAGCTCCCGAAAGATGAAGCAGGTTTTATTGCAATGCATATTGTTAATGCAAGTCTTGATGAAGAAATTGGTACAATTTATGAAATTACGAAGATAACAAAAAATATTATTGATATTGTTAGATATCATTTTAACTTACACATCAATGAAGACGAATTGAATTATTCTAGATTCATGACTCATCTGAAGTTCTTTAGTCAGAGATTACTTCACAACGAAGCATTAAATGAAGTTACTGATGAAAGTTTATTAACCTCGCTTCGTCAAAAGCATCCTACATCAGATCAATGCGTCGACAAAATTTCAGATTTTCTGCTAAAAAATTATAAACATTCGCTATCAATTGATGAAAGAGTATACCTTATTTTACACATCGCCAGATTAGTAAAATAAAAATGTAAGCGTTGACATCATTGTCATTAAGCGCTATACTTATTTCAAATTAATATTAATTGTTACTTTTGGCGCTTATTTTGGCGTTTGAGGTTGTAACTTTAAGTAGGCAAAACTCAGAGTATAACATGATGAATTTGTATTCATCTGTGTTTTATTCTGAGTTTTTTTGTTTTCTTTTAAAGCTAGTAAGGGGTATTACATGGCCATAATACACCTAATAGCTGTAACATTTTTTTAAAAATTCATACTAAAAACTGGGGTGGCTTTCTATGAAATATGAGTCTTTAGCACAAACTATTGTCGATAATGTTGGAGGGAAAGATAACATTCTATCGTTAACACATTGTATTACAAGACTACGTTTTAAATTAAAGGATGAATCTAAAGCAAATACAGATTTCCTTAAATCACATGATGACATTGTTACAGTCATGAAATCGGGAGGACAGTATCAAGTTGTCATCGGCAATCATGTACCCGAAGTATACGAAGCTGTCAGCCACGTGGCAAATATTCAAGACGAAGAATCAGAGTCGCAACAACAAGCTAGTTCTGGCAGTGTACTTAGTCGCTTTATTGATTTAGTTTCTGGTATCTTCCAACCACTTCTTGGTGTATTGGCAGCTGCCGGGATGATCAAAGGTTTCTCAGCATTATTTTTAGCTTTAGGATGGGTTACTGAAAAATCTGGGACATATCAAGTGTTATTTGCTATTGGAGATGCTTTATTTTACTTTTTCCCAATATTTTTAGGGTTAACTGCAGCTAAGAAATTCCATGCGAATCCATTTTTGGGTATGGCAATAGGTGCTTCCTTGGTATATCCTACTTTAGTTTCTGCAATGGAATTAGGCGCAAAAGGTGCTACTACCCTATTCTCTGGTTCAATATTCGAAGTACAATCTAGTCTCACATTTGCTGGATTACCTATTATTTCTATGACTTATACACAAAGTGTAATTCCAATTATTTTTGCAGTATTTTTCGCAGCAAAACTTGAAAAGAAACTAAAGGTCATTATTCCGGATGTTATTAAAACATTTTTCGTACCGTTTTTCACATTATTGATTATCGTACCCGTTACCTTTTTAGTGATTGGTCCGGTTTCTTCTTGGCTAGCAAACTGGATTGGATCAGGTGCTTTAGCTATCTATAGTTTAAGTCCAGTATTAGCCGGTATTTTATTAGGTGCTTTCTGGCAAATCTTTGTCATCTTCGGTCTACATTGGGGACTCGTAGCCATCATGATTAACAATGTTTCTACGACTGGATTCGACATAATTAATCCACTTATTTTTGCAGCATCATTTGCACAAACTGGAATTGTGTTTGGTATTTTCTTAAAAACTAAAAATAAAAAATTAAAATCCATTTCACTACCCGCAGCAATATCAGGTATTTTTGGTGTAACAGAACCAGCAATTTACGGTATTACTTTACCAAGAAAGAAAATGTTTATCTATAGTTGTATCGTTGCAGGTATCTTTGGCGGATTAATTGGGTTTGCTGGAACTAAACTATACTTTATGGGTGGTTTAGGAATCTTTGGATATACAACATTTATTGGTAAAGCTGGTTTAGATTCTTCAGTTTGGATTGCAGTCTTAGCTACTGTATTGGCATTAATTGTTGGTCTTATTGTGGGATACATTGTCCATTCAGATAAAAATGAACAGGAACAAGAGGTTTCAGATTCTAAAGATAGTAAAACAAAAGATGTAACTTCTCCTATTAACGGCGAAACTGAACTACAACATATTGTTAAAGATGATTTCGTAAAGGCACCATTATCTGGCGATATGATTAAACTAGAACAAGTAAATGATCCAGTGTTTTCATCTTTAGCAATGGGTAAAGGTATTGCCATTAAGCCTACATCCAATACAATTATTGCACCTTTTGATGCAACAGTTGAAAGTTTATTCCCTACTGGTCATGCTATAGGCCTCAAATCAAAACACGGTACAGAATTACTTATTCATATTGGTATTGATACTGTGAAATTAGACGGACAAGGCTTTAAAGCATTAGTAAACCAAGGTGATACTGTCGTTGCCGGACAGCCATTAATTGAATTTGATAGTCAGATAATTCAAAAACAAAACTTTGATGATACCGTTATGATTGTAGTCACAAACTCTAATATTACAAAGGATGTCATCATTGAAAGTAAAGCACATTTTAATAAGCAAGATGATTTATTCGCTATTATTTATTAAAAACAAAAAATGGAGGTTTCTATATGTCTGTATTAAATAAAGATTTTTTATGGGGTGGCGCAATCGCTGCTAATCAAGTTGAAGGCGCTTATAAAGCTGATGGTAAAGGGTTAAGTTTAGTTGATTTATTACCTGCTGGTGATGAACGCAAGGAACCATTATTTAACCCTGCAAATGCACTTAATCAACAATTTGATTATTATCCTAGTCATGAATCTATTGATTTTTACCATAGATATAAAGAAGATATTAAATTATTTGCTGAAATGGGATTTAAAGCTTTACGACTTTCTATTTCATGGCCAAGAATCTTCCCGAATGGTGATGAGAGTGAGCCTAATGAAGATGGCTTAGCTTTCTATGATGAGTTATTTGACACACTTGAGCATTATGGTATAGAACCCATTGTGACAATCAACCACTTTGATACACCTTACTATTTAGCAGAACAATATGGTGGTTGGTATAACAGACAAACCATTGACTACTTTGTAAATTATGCAACTGTGCTATTTAAACGCTATAGCAAGCGTGTTAAATATTGGATTACACATAATGAAATCAATATGATATTACACATTCCATATATCGGTGGTGGTTTAATTATCAAGGATACCGATCATAAAGAACAAATCATGTATCAAGCTGCACATCATCAACTAGTTGCTTCTAGTCTTGCAACAAAAATTGCAAAAGAGATTGATCCTACCAATCAAATCGGTTGTATGCTAGCAGCTGGCGATGTCTACCCTAACACGTGTAACCCAGTAGATATCATGGCTGCACTTAAGAAAAATAGAGAACAGTATATTTTTATTGATGTACAAGCACGCGGCGAGTATCCAAGCTATAGTAAACGTCTTTTCGATGAACTTGGCATCAACATAAACAAAGCTGTAGGTGATGATGAATTATTAAAACAGTATACTGTTGATTACATTTCATTCTCATATTATTCAAGTAGACTTGAAAGTGGTGATGATGAAGTCAATAAGCATAAAGAGGCAGGTAATGCTTTCGCTTCTTTAAAGAATCCATACTTAGAAGCTTCTAATTGGGGATGGCAAATCGATCCCGTTGGTTTGAGAGTTACTATGAATCAAATTTATGACCGATATCAAAAGCCTCTATTTATCGTTGAAAATGGATTGGGAGAAATTGACGAGGTGTCTGAAGATGGAAAAATTCACGATTCATACCGTATTAAATATTTAAGTGAACATTTAACACAGATGAAAGAAGCAGTAAAAGATGGTGTTCCATTACTTGGCTACACATCATGGGGATGTATCGATATCGTTTCTGCTGGCAGTGGCGAAATGAAAAAACGTTATGGTTATATCTATGTTGATAGAGATAATCGAGGTAATGGTTCGCTAAATCGTATTCGCAAAGATTCATTTTACTGGTATCAAAATGTAATTAGTTCGAACGGTGAGGACTTATCATATTAATAAATGGAGGTAATACTATGAAGCAAATGAACTTGAATTTTCCAAATAACTTTTTATGGGGAGGAGCAACTGCAGCCAATCAAATTGAAGGTGCTTATAATTTAGATGGTAAAGGGATGTCTACAGCGGACTTTATAGAATTTATCCCTAAGTCACAACGCATTAAAGATAATGAGATGGAAATTACTTCTGACAAAATTAAACAAATCAAAAATTCAAATTATCAAGGCCGTTTCCCTAAACGTGACGGCATTGATTTTTATCACACTTATAAAGAAGATATTGCTTTATTTGCTGAGATGGGTTTCAAAGCGTTTCGTATGTCGATACATTGGTCTCGTATATTCCCTAATGGTTATGATACAGAACCTAATGAGGCAGGCCTCGCCTTTTATGACAAAGTATTTGATACATTATTATCATATAATATAGAGCCCGTTGTAACGTTAAGTCACTATGAAACACCTATTGGCCTAACTGAAAAATACAATGGCTGGGTAGATAGAGCTGTAATTGATCACTTTGTAAAATATGCTGAAACAGTATTTACACGCTATAAAGACAAAGTTAAATACTGGATATCATTTAATGAAATCAATATCATCAATCTTTCACCATACACAGGTGGTGGCATATTATCTGACCGTGAAGATAATCCTCTATCTGCATCATATCAAGCATTACATCACCAATTTGTAGCTTCATCATTAGCAACTAAAAAGTTAAAGGAGATTATTCCTAATGCACAAATGGGTTGTATGTTATCTAGAATGAAACATTATCCTAATACATGTAACCCTGATGATGTATTAAAAACACAACAAGATAATCAAGCTAATTTATTATATACAGATGTACAAGCTAATGGTGAATATCC
This sequence comes from Staphylococcus sp. 231237_7MaSpsaltlick, assembly GCF_043107035.1. Taxonomy (NCBI): domain Bacteria; kingdom Bacillati; phylum Bacillota; class Bacilli; order Caryophanales; family Staphylococcaceae; genus Staphylococcus; species Staphylococcus sp. 231237_7MaSpsaltlick. Next base: position 470,587 of record NZ_JBICNX010000004.1, on the reverse strand, counting down.
TAATTATTTCAACAAATTTATAGCAGAAAATAACATATCTTTGAAGATTACTGATGCTGACTTAGCAATTATCAAACAATATCCCGTAGATTATATTTCATTTAGTTACTACATGTCACTACTGTCTTCAACAGAACCTGAAGGTAAAACAACAAATGGAAACTTGATGAACAGTTTAAAAAATCCTTATTTAGAAGCTTCTGATTGGGGATGGCAAATTGACCCTGTTGGTCTCAGAATCGTATTGAATGAATTTTGGGATCGCTACCACAAACCATTATTTATTGTTGAAAATGGTTTAGGTGCTGTCGATGAAGTAAAAGATAATCAAATTCATGATCAATATCGCATAGATTATTTACAACAACATATTACTGAAGCTAAAAAAGCAATTCAAGATGGCGTGAACTTAATCGGATATTTAGCTTGGGGTCCCATTGATTTAGTTTCAATGTCCACGAGTGAAATGTCAAAGCGCTATGGATTTATCTATGTCGATCAAGACGATTATGGAAATGGTAGCAAACAACGAATCAAGAAAGACTCATTTGATTGGTATAAAAACGTTATAGCTACTAATGGCAATAATTTATAAAGTCTAATGCGCGTTTCCATTAAATAAGGTTAAACAAATCCAATTTTTTTACACAACAATAAATCAGCTGAGACGTATTTGAATGTCCCAGCTGATTTTAATTTTTATTAAATTCGAACTAACTTAATAAACTAGAAATTCAAATTTTTTATCCCATATCAAATTTACCTACTTAAGACATAGTTCAAAATCAACACTGCATAATCATAGATCATGTCATTATTAAATATGTCTATAGATAATTGGCTAAACGAACTATTCTAACCATTCAATAACGTCTGCTTGTGATTGGCGAACCTTTGGCTTTGGTTCCGTCTCTCTATATCCAAAGGCAACCATAACGGATGGTGCAAAATTTGCTTCGTCTAATATACCTTCATCTGATAATAACTTTGTTACACCGTCTAAATCAAATCCTTCAATCGGACATGAATCTATATTTAACAAAGCAGCACTTGTCATCATATTACCCAATGCGATATATGTTTGTTTACGCGCCCAGTCCAATAATGTACGTTCATTGTCATTGATGTGGAAACCTGTTTGGAAGCTATCAAATTTTTCTTCTGTTGCAGGAATCGACTCTGGGCTATATTGTTTCACTTCACGTAATAAATGCTGTACATAAGGAGACTTAGCTACGACATTCTTGCGCGCTAAAATCAATACAAAATGGCTTGCTGTATCGAGTTGTCCCTGTGCGCCCCAACTGATTTCCTTTAATTTATTGCGAAGTGCTTTATTTTGTATAACTACAAATTTCCATGGTTCAAGTCCAAGTGAACTCGGAGAAAGTCGTCCTGATTCCAGAATTGTATTAAATTCCGAATCACTGATTGATTTTGTTGCGTCGAACCGTTTTGTTGCATGTCTAAAGTTGAATGCTTCGATAATTGTATCTTGCATGTGAGTCATGATTACTTTGCCTACCTTTCAAATTGAATACTATTATAGTTTTCAGTATAAGCTACATAGAAACGTAGATTAAAGTAATATGTTTATAATGTATTAATTCATGTAATGATAAATAATTAGAAAAATATAATCTATTAATTATATATTACTGTTACTTATTGCCCTAGCACTTTATCCTCTATAACAGTTAATACACCTTGTTCATCATTTGTTGGTGCCACATAATTAGCAACTTCAAACAATGTTTTATCATGACTATTATTCATTACATAACTATGTTCAGCAAGTTGCAACATGTCTAAATCATTATTCGCATCACCAAAAGCCATGAGTTCTGTTGCTGAAAAATTCCATTTCTGCAATAATCGCTTCAAGGCATAGCCTTTCGTTATACCAGGAATAATTAAATCAATACTATCATGACCACTTGAAACCAGTTTCACCTCATCTACAAATTGTTGAGTTAACTCATCATCAAGCTTTGGATGAGTATCTCTATTTATATCTAAGGCAACTTTAACAAATTCATCCTCCGGTAAATCCTGAAATGAATCAATTTCTTGTAATTGATGATAATAAAATCTAACAACATCTTTGAATATTTCAGGCGTATCCTTTAATATGTATGCACTGTTCAATCCACATACGATTAAATTTTTAATACCACGTTCAATATTTAAGTAATCAATTATACGTTGATATAGTACTCTATCAAACGAACGATAATCTAATAACTGATCACCTTCGTAAATGACTGCTCCATTTTCTGCTACAAATAACATATCTCTTTCACCAAATATTGATTTCAATTTAGCATATTGATTGCCGCTCGCTGCAATAAACTTAATCCCTTTTTGCTGAAGTTGCTGATAAATGTATTCAAATCTTTCTTTATCATAATTTTTCTTACTATCTAAAAATGTACCATCCATATCAACTGCTATTGCTTTTACCATCTATTTTCCCCTCAAATCCTTTGTTATATAATACCTACATTATATCTATAATCTAGATTGAATCATAGTGAATTGAGACAGTTACATATAGAAAAAAGACCCATGATTTTGATTCATGAGCCTTCTTAAAAAAATGTTATTTATCAAGTTGCTTAATAAATTCAATATAATCTTTCGCATTTTCTTCAACTTGGCTTGGCGTAATATTCAAAGCACCATAAAGTTTATGAATACCTGCAAAATTAGCTTTAACGAAACGTGTCGTTGCTATCATCGGACTTAATAATGTTTCAACTGAATATTTAACATTTCCCTCTGATGTATAAGATTCTGGTGCTGAACCAATAGACACAGCAATAGCAAAATCTTTATCTGCTAATGCATTACCGGTAGATCCATAAGCCCATCCATAAGTGAATACTTCGTCTAAATATTGTTTAAGCATTGGCGGACTACTGTACCAATATAATGGATATTGGAAAATGATACGGTCATGTGCTTCTAATAGCTTTTGCTCTCTTTCAACATCAATCTTACCGTGTGGATATTCAGGATATAGTTCATGAATTGTCACTAAATCTTCTTGCTCAGACAATGCATCGCGCCACTTTTTATTCACTGTAGAATTGGTGATATCTGGGTGTGCAATAATTACTAATGTAGACATTATTCAGATTCCTCGCTTTCAAACTTTCATTAATAGCTATATCTTAACGATTACATTATGAAATTGAAAATAATATGCCCCATCAAAGTTTATAATCGTCACTCAATTTTTGTTTTAGATATATAAGTTGTTTGTGCATGTCTGTCATAAATTGTCAGTCCTTGAATGTCTTTAGATGCCCCTGGCACCACAATACTAATTAAATAAGAAAAGACAAATGCGATTGCAAACGACAGAATAGATACAAAGAAGGGTGAATTCCCTCCGCCAATTCCATTAAATAAATAGGCAAAGAGAATGCCACAGATTAATCCACAGATTACTCCAAATGTGTTCGTACGTTTTGTAAATATTCCTACAGCAAAGATACCAGCAAGTGGCACACCTACGAGACCCGTTACTAGTAAGAATAAATCCCACAAGCCATTAGAATTAGAAATGATAAGATAAATTGACATACCATAACCGAATAATCCTGAGACGATTATCATCCAACGTGCAAATAATACTTCCTGTTTATCACTCGATTTCCCAAAAAACCTATGCTTAATATCTACAGAAATACATGCTGAAATTGAATTCAAACTCGACGATATTGTGGATTGTGCAGCTGCAAAGATAGCAGCAATTAATAATCCTGCAACAAAAGGTGGCATTTCAGTTAATATAAAATAAGGCACAACAGAAGATGTATTAAAGCCTGATGGCAAGTTAGCTTCATGATTGTAGAATGAATATAACATTGTTCCCATTCCATAGAATAATGGCGCAGAAATTAATGCTAAAATACCATTCATCCAAAGTGATTGTTTCGTTTCTTTCATAGATTCTGATGCTTGATATCGTTGTACAACATCTTGACTTGCAGTATATTGATGTAAATTATTAAAGATATTTCCTAAAAAGATAATTGGTATTGATGCAGCTGCTGCATTTAACTTCCAATTATCGGCACTAATAATTTTCTTATGTTCAATAGCATCATTAACAAGTGTACCGAATCCACCTTGAATATGTGTTACTCCTAGAATAATAATCGCAGCCGCACCACCTAGAAGAATGACACCTTGGATAAAATCACTCCACACCACTCCTTCAAAGCCACCTAAAAATGTATACAGTATACACAATACCCCTACTAAAGAAGCAACGACAATCGGATTCATATCTGAAACAGAAGTAATCGCTAACGTAGGTAAGTATATTACTATTGCTACACGACCTAAATGAAATAATACAAATAAAAGTGATCCTATCACACGTACACTGGGACCAAACCGAGCCTCTAAATATTCATATGCGGAAGTAACCTTTAACTTTTTAAAAAATGGCACATAAAAATAAATAAGTAGCGGTATGATTGCAACAATGGCAATATTGCCCGCAATGTAAGCCCAGTCCGTCAAAAATGCTTTTTCGGGAGTCGACATAAACGTAATTGCACTTAAAGTTGTTGCATAAATTGAGAAACCAACTGCCCAAGACGGCAATCGACCACTTGCGGTAAAGAAACTATCTGTATTTTGACTTGCCCTTTTAGTAAAATAAGCACCGATTAACAGCATGACTACGAGATAAATAATAACTGCTATCCAATTCCAAAACCCAAATCCAACTTGATGCATACACTTCAACTCCTAACTAGATGTCTTAACCTTATAACGAATATGCCTTAATTAATTGATCGAGTTTATTTCTGTGTCGCTCATCAAATGGTTTAAATGGTTTCTTCGGCAGTCCACTGTCGATACCACGTGACTTTAATACTTCCTTCAATGTAGGATAAATTCCTAATTCTAATACCGTCTCAATAATGTCATTTGATTCATGTTGCAATTGATATGCTTGCGCTACATTACCTTGGTGTACAGCTTCAAATATTTGTCTAGCGCGCTTACCATTGATGTTATAAGTAGAACCTATCGCTCCGTCAACACCGGAAATAGCAGCTTGAACCAACATTTCATCAAATCCTGAAAGAATCAACTTATTTGGGAAGGCTTTTCGTATGCGCTCTAACAAATAAAAATTAGGTGCTGTATATTTAACACCGATAATTCTTTCATGATTAAACAGAGATTCAAATTGGTCAATTGAAATATTAACACCTGTTAAATCTGGTATTGCATAAATGATTAGGTCGTTTTGTGTTGCATCTATTAAATCAAAGTAATAATCTCTAATTTCCTCAAACGAGAAAGGATAATAAAATGGTGTAACCGCAGATATTGCATCATATCCTAATTCAGTGGCATACTTCCCTAACTCTATAGCTTCTTTAAGATCCAAAGATCCTACCTGAGCAATCATCTTAGTATCATCAGTAACAGCATCTTTCGCAATTTTAAATATTTGTTTCTTTTGATCTGTGTTTAATAAAAAGTTCTCCCCAGAGCTTCCATTAACATATAATCCATCTAACTGTTCAGTTTCAATTGCATTTTTTGCAATTTCTCTTAAACCATCTACTTTAATGTCTCCATTTTCATCAAATGGAACCAATAAAGCGGCAAATAATCCTGTTAATTCTTTTTTCATAACACGACTAACCCCCAATTTATTAATAAATATGACTAATATGCACAATTACAAAATGTCTAAAATTACTATTTACAACTCAAATTGTAAACGCTACCATAATGAGTATCAATAGATTATTGAAAAATATAACCATTTATATCATGTTTTAATGAAAAATATTTTCAAAACGATCAAAAATCATTTTAAAGAAGGAGTGACTCTTATGATTTCTTATAAAATAGCAGTAGATGTAGGTGGCACATCTATAAAAGCGGCAGTGATAAATGATCATCAAATAATAGATCATCTAATTATTCCAACTCCTGATAATCAAAATGAATTGATTATTGATTGTGTTATACATTTAGTGGAACAATTTAAAGTGCAATATAATTTAAATAAATTGAATGTTGGTATTTCTACAGCTGGTGTTGTGAATGAGGTGAATGGGGAAATTGTGTATGCGGGACCCACTATACCTAATTATAGTGGAACAAATTTTAAAAATGCGTTAGCCCCTCTCAATGCTAAGGTACATGTATATAACGATGTAAATGCTGCGCTATTAGGAGAATTATCACAATATAATTACGATTACGACAATATATTTTGTCTGACGCTTGGAACTGGAATCGGTGGCGCGTTTTATTCGAAAACATGTAACTTGTATAGTGGGGAAAGGCATCGCGCAAATGAGATTGGTTACTTACTTTACCATCCAGAAGAAGGAACAAACTTTGAGCAACGTGCATCAACAACTGCACTTAAATCACAACTAGCAGCAAATTTAAATTTTAAGAATATTAATGTACCATTCATCTTCAAATATGCTCATGAAGGTGACCAAGAAGCTCAGAAGTTACTGAATCGTTGGGGACAATCAGTAGCAGAAGGTATAGCACAAATTCAAATTATGTATGATCCAGGTCTTATCTTAATTGGTGGCGGCATTTCTGCTCAACAAGATAAACTTTTGTCCTTTATCGTTCCACATATAACAACTTATTTACCACATAATTATGGCCATGCGGTCATACAGACAATGCAATGCCAAAATGATGCAGCATTATTTGGAGCGGTTGCTAAATTTTAACTCAGTAATATTTGTTTTTATGATACTTTGTTTATATTTTCGCTAGTAAGATTATTCAGCTAAATACTCGCGCTTTATTTAATGTTTTGATAGACAAGTACTACAATCAAGCAGGACATAGATAAAAAGGGCAGCATTATGCTGTCTCCCTATTAATTCCAAGCAATACTAATTCACTTTGATTGTTTCTTTACATTATCATCATTCGAAGTACTTTCTTACTATTACTTGATAACTGTGATATGCCGATTCCCACGGGACTAACACATACTGGGGATTATTTATCAGCTGAGGGCACTCGTGGCAGACGTGCTTCAAATCTCGCTATAACACACTACGCATCTAATATTACTTTCTTTGTATTTTGATAAACTTGATGCATATAATCATCATCAAGCAACAAATAACTGACAATATCAATCAAAAATAATGTTGCGATTTGAGTATTTACAAATCTACTATCATTGATTCTAGATTGATCAGTCGTAATTAATACCAAATCTGCACATTCAGTTATTGAACTGCCCTCATAATTAGTGATTGCTACCACAAATGCCCCATTATCATGAGCAATTTTAGCTGCAGCAATCAATTCTACAGTTTCACCACTATTCGAAATAGCTACAAACGTATCAGATTGCGTCAATAATGAAGCAACGATCTTCATTTGATGTGCATCGGTTGATACATTCCCCTTTAAACCCAAGCGCATCATGCGATAATAAAATTCTGTTGCTGACAGTCCAGAACTACCTAAACCAGCATAAATAATTTGCTTACTTCGATTAATCTGATTAACAAAACGCTTAATTTTTTCATCAGAAATAAATTCACCTGTTTGTTGGATAATATCTTGATGATATTTGTGTATACGCTGAATCAATGGACTATTTTCGATTTCCCTATTGGTCATTTCTTGTTGCAAATTAAATTTTAAATCTTGGAAATTTTCATAATCTAACTTATTACTAAAACGTGTGATTGTTGCTGGCGAAGTTCCTATTGCATAAGCAAGTGAATTAATTGTAGAAAAATCATCATTAAATTCATTATTTTGAATAAACTCTACGATTTGCTTATCTGTCTTGGTAAAACGTTGGCGATAACGTTGCACTCTATTTTCAAACTTCACTATATGACCACCCTTTTCAGTTAATTTTCTCTAGTATAAATGAAAACATTTTTCATAACAAATATATCTATTGATTAATAATTTCTCGATGTTATATTAAACCTATCAGTAATATTCTGTTAAGAAAAAACTACTAAACGTTATGGAGTGTGTCATTATGTTACCTCAAGGTTTAATTGTTTCTTGCCAGGCTTTGGCAGATGAACCCTTATATTCATCGTTTATCATGTCTAAGATGGCATTAGCTGCTTATCAAGGTGGCGCTGTTGGTATTAGAGCAAATTCAAAGGACGATATTATCGCAATTAAAAAGGAAGTTGATTTACCTATTATCGGGATTGTTAAAAGAGACTATCCTGGTTCAAAAGTCTTTATCACTGCAACACGTACTGAGGTAGATGAATTACTCGACAGTGGTTGTGACGTAATTGCTTTAGATGCTACAGCTCAAACACGTCCCAATGAATCTCTTGCGGATTTAGTTAAATATATCCGTAATAAAGCACCTCATATCGAAATTATGGCAGATATTTCAACGATAGAAGAAGCCCAACACGCCGATGCATTAGGTTTCGATTACATTGGTACAACATTACGTGGTTACACTGAATATACACACGGACATGTGCTATATGAAAACGACTTCCAATTTTTAAAAGATGTATTATCCAATGTACATGCAAAAGTCATTGCAGAGGGTAATGTTATCACACCAGAAATGCTACAAATTGTTGATAGACTCGGGGTACATTGTACTGTTGTAGGTAGTGCTATCACGCGGCCTAAAGAAATTACGCAACGTTTTGTTAATGTTTTAAAAAATGAATAAATATATCTCAGACGCGTCTGAGACATGCCATACGCTTTATACATAAGGTACCTTGTTACTTTAGTACAGAATGGTTATTAAATTATACGAAAGCGCCTTATTTTTAAGGTGTATTAATATATAATCACATATAAATTTGGTGTATTTTGGCGAGACTCCTGTGGGAACAGGACGAGCTGAAGACTACAGGCTGAAGCTGTCCCCTAGGAAAGCGAGCCAATAATACGAATAGTATAAACACAACAGCACTCAGATAAATTGAATTCAATCATCTGAGTGCTGTTTTTCTGGAATTTGTATCCCAGACTCGTTATCCTTTATACTGCTTTAGCAATAAATATTTTGCGTTTTTCCCATTGTCCTGTCTTTTTATTATAATCATCACAGGTAATTAATGTAAGTTGGTGTTGCTTTGATTGTTGTTCATCTAGCACTTTTACATCACTAGGTTTCACATCATAAATTTTTGAGATTTTGTACTTTCGCTTATCCTTCCCAACTTTAAAGTTAACGACACTGCCTTTATGTGCTTTAGGTAAATTTGAAAATTGATACGTATCCGAGCCTTCGAAAGTATGACCAGCTATAGCTATATTTTGATCATTTAATGATTCGTCCGCTTCAACTAAACTAATTCCTCGATCTAATTGTTTCGGGGTAGCGGGCCCTGGAAATACTGGCGCTTTAATTTTAGCATCAGGCACTTCAATATAGCCTACCATTTTAGATTTATCTTTGGGAATCTCACCAGAAAATTGTTGTTTTTTATCGTATTCCGTTATTTTATCTTCATCGGCTTTCTTTGTTAAATAATTATCAATATGAGGCTTAGCTAAAAAGTAAATTGCAATTAAAATAAAAATGACACCAACTATCCTTAGTAGCTTATTCATTTCTTTCATACTCCTTTAATGTTAGCACTTATATTTCAGAATATAAGTATAGCACAATACATTTAGAATTGGACTAGCCCATATGTTATTTCGCATTCCAAATATTTAAATAAATGAGGAGAATTTTTACAACAATACATTGCAGAACTTAATAATTAAGTGTTAAATAGTATTAAATCACTCATTGTAAATATCTTGGTTTAACTAAGTGTTTCATATTAATTATGAATGCCATACTTTTATAACTGTGATAGTGATTTCTAATTTACTTTAATATAAGGTGGGATGCGCTATGATACGTCATGCTAAGCAATCAGATTTACCGAATATACTAGAAATATACAACGATGCGATCTTGAATACTACCGCTGTTTATACTTATAAACCTCAAACTTTGGCATCACGTGAAACTTGGTTTGAAAATAAACTAAATAAACAAGAGCCTGTACTTGTTTACGATGAAAGAGGTGAAGCGATAGCCTTCGCTACTTATGGTACATTTAGAGATTGGCCCGCTTATCAATATTCTATTGAACACTCTATTTATGTAAATAAACATCATAGAGGAAAAGGGATTGCATCACAATTGCTGGCTGAAATCATCCAAACTGCTCGTAATAATGGCTATAGAACACTTGTTGCAGGCATTGACGCTACGAATGATTATAGTATTTACTTGCATAAAAAATTTAAATTCAAACATTCTGGAACCATTCAAAATGTAGGTTATAAATTTGATAAATGGTTAGATTTAGTATTCTATCAATTAGATTTAAACCCTTCTCAAAGTACGAAACATTAATTTGTGCTATATACATTCAGACTTTTAGCTAGCAGATTTACTTTACAATATTTATATTGTCAGCTCACTTTCCTAGGATGCCGTCTCAGCCTCGGCCTTCAACTGACACTGTTTCCTCAGGAGTCTCGACCTAATACTTCTCAATATTTTATACCGCTATTATTATATAATTTATAATGCGCTGTGGTTTATATTTAGTAAAACTCATTTACTTTTGGTCATAAAAAGCTCCCTTCAAAGTTTACGTTTTTCAGTAACTACTTTAAAGGGAGCATCACTTCATAGCATAGTTCTCTTATTTTAAGAATGAGAATTTTCGCCCAAAACTCTATCTCTAACGGTAAATCCTACTACCTTTTGAAACAAATTCTTCAGACTTTTGTTTCAATCCTTCTTCTTTTAAATCATTGTGCTTTCTTAAATCGTGAGAGATACGCATCGAACAGAATTTAGGCCCACACATACTGCAGAAATGGGCAACCTTTGCTGCTTCAGCAGGTAGTGTTTCATCATGATATGAACGTGCCTTATCAGGATCTAGCGACAGATTAAATTGATCGTACCATCTAAATTCAAATCGTGCTCTACTAATTTCATCATCTCTTTGTTGTGCTCCTTTGACACCTTTTGCCAAGTCAGCTGCATGTGCTGCAATCTTATACGTGACAACACCTTCTCTCACATCGTCTTTATTAGGTAATCCCAGATGCTCTTTTGGAGTAACATAACAAAGCATTGCTGTACCATAACTAGCAATTTGGGCTGCCCCGATTGCAGACGTAATATGGTCATAGGCTGGTGCAATATCTGTTGTTAATGGACCTAATGTGTAAAAAGGCGCTTCTTGACAATGGAAATCAGCTAAGTCTTGATTTTCCTTTATTTTATGCATCGGAACATGTCCTGGCCCTTCAATCATCACTTGTACGTCATATTCCCAAGCTATTGCAGTTAATTCCCCTAATGTCTTTAATTCCAGAATTTGGCTCTCATCATTTGCATCATATATTGATCCGGGTCTTAATCCATCTCCAAGAGAAATTGCAATATCATAACGGCTCATTATTTCACAAATTTCTTCAAAATGTGTATATAAAAAGCTTTCTTCATGATGCGCTAAACACCATTGTGCCATGATAGATCCACCTCTTGAAACAATACCAGTTAATCTATCCACTGTTGTCGGGACATAACGTAATAATACGCCTGCGTGTATCGTGAAGTAGTCAACGCCTTGTTCTGCTTGTTCAATTAAAGTATCGCGATAAATTTCCCAAGTTAAGTCCTTAGCAGAACCATCTACCTTTTCTAATGCTTGATAGATAGGCACAGTGCCAACAGGAACCGGGGAATTTCTCAATAGATATTCTCTCGTAGCATGGATATTTTTACCAGTAGATAAATCCATAATCGTATCAGCCCCCCAATGAATGCCCCAAACCAACTTTTCTATTTCAGCTTCTATAGAAGAACTGACTGCCGAATTACCAATATTAGCATTTATTTTCACTTGAAAGTTTTTACCTATAATCATTGGTTCTGATTCAGGGTGATTGACATTATTAGGAATAATCGCACGTCCTCGTGCAATTTCTGAACGCACATATTCAGGTGAGACATCTTCTCGCTTAGCTACAAATTTCATTTCCTTCGTGATAATACCTTGTTTCGCATAATGCATTTGTGTAACATTTTGTCCTGTTTTTGCCTTTTTCGGTTGATATTTAAATGGTGTCTCGACAAATTTTTTATGATTATTAGACTTAAATCCGTTATCCAGTGAGACAATTTTCCTACCTTCATATTCCAATGTATCATTTCTATCTTCTATCCATGGTGTTCTTAATTTGGGTATACCTTTTTGCACGTCAACTGTATAACTAGTATCATGATATGGTCCTGCAGTGTCATAGACTAACACCGGTTTGTTAACCGTTGTTCCTTCTTCTGTTACTGTTGGGGAAAGTTGTATCTCTCTAAATGGAACTTGAATATCTGGATCTTCTCCACTCACCCAAATCCTTTGACTTGATGGAAATTGCTTTTTTAATTCTATTTTTTCTTGTTTCATAAAAAAACTCCTTAGCATTTTATTATTGCTAGGAGACCTGGTCGAAAATCACATATTTAGTGAAGCGACAGTAAATAAAAGTCTACTCTATAGACTTTCCATTTATACTGTACTTTTCTGCTTCCCTACGCTGGTACTAACCAGATCAGGTTCAAAGGGTTGAGACTAATGTCTCTTTCAGCTAACAAGCACCCCTAGCAATTCTTATTAAATTCTAAATTAAACTTAACACTAATAAAAAATAATTACAAATAAATTTGAAAATTAATATAAACATAATCTAGTACAATAAAAACCTAAGATTCTGTTTAACAAACAGGATCCTAGGTACTTATATTAATGTTCTGTTCCATTTTAATGTAAGTGTTTTGCATTCCATTTATAAATCATATAATCTGCTGCTATCATCAATAAAGTAATTAATGTAAAGGCCATAGTTACATCGCCTAAGAAATGTGCACCAATACGCAAACGACTCACACACATGATAATAGTAAACATAAATGCAATAATAAACATACGCTTTTGGGCTACACGTGTTTTAAAGTAAAATGCCCAAAACATTAAATAAGCCGCATCTGTTGTATGACCAGATGGAAATGAACTGTGACCAGTATTACCATTGATTGTAAGCCAATTTGTAAAATGTGCGCCGTCATGACCAATTTCATAAGGTCTTGCTCGCCCCCATAATTCCTTCAAACTATCAATCGTTTCTAATCCTACTAATAATACAAAAAAGCTAACAAATGCAACGCGAACTAATCTTTCTATCTCTGTTTGAGTCACTTGTTGTAACCAAAATTTTGTAACAAATAATGTAATTAACATAAGTAAAATGAATGTGATTAAGAAACTTAGCCCCATTGGTAATGCATTGCTGGTATCACCTTCATTACTAGCCACACCTAATGGCTTATGTCGTTCAATATTGTCCATTGTTGCAAAGATATACTTAAATGTTTCAGATACCAAAGTATTAGTTTTTATCAAAGTATAAATAAAAGATAAAAATAAAATGATATATTTAATCAATTTACTTTCAAACTTTGAAAACACATAAAAATTCAAAATAATCATTGAAAGAATCAAAATAACAGTTGGCGGAAAAAGACCTAAATCTTGAAATACTGTCCCAAAGATTGAATTTTGATTCATAAAATGTTTAGATACTGGCAAATCAATAAATAAAGCGAGTACTAAAATAATGCAAAATACAGGTAATGCAATTGCTGTGAACCTTTTTGAAATAACCATGATGCCCTCCTAATTAATATCTTTTAACAATAATTTTAATAACTATTTTATTATTCATGAATTTTATTACTGCTTAACCATACCCATTTTATGCTTATGTATGTTTGAATTAAATAAAATTTTCATAATCTTTGTAGAGATAACTGCAATCTTTTTATATTATTGGAAGCCTAAATTCCATAGTAAAATTCTAAATGTGACATAACTGTTAGGTCACAATATCATTTATTCATGATATATTATTTGTGTAGCGAATATAGTTTTTTTAATTTTAAAGTTCTCCTTATTTTTATAAGCATATTTAGCTTCGCTAAATATAAAAAAAGCAGTAAATTCATGTCGACTTAAACATGAATTTTACTGCTTTTTTATTTATGATTTAACTCTAGCCATTTCACCATTTCGCTCACATTACTTACCGTTATCGATGGTGTTGGACCGTTTACATCAAACTTTTTATTTGTTCGATTTACCCAAGCTGTATCAAATCCAAAGTTACTAGCACCAGTAATATCCCATGAGTTTGAAGAGACAAATAATATATCTTCTCTATTCATATGATAATACTCTAATACAAGTGCATAACTTGCAGCACTCGGTTTATATTGTTTAATTTCATTAACACTAATAAGTGTGTCGATATATCCACCTAGTTCTGAATTATCTATGAGTGGCATTAACATATTATCATTACCATTTGATAGTATACCTACATCAATATTTTTATCTCTTAAATTGGCTAATGATTTAGGTATCTCCTTGTAATAATTTAAATTAAAAAATGCTTCAAACAATCTATTAATATCTTCTCTATTATATTGAATATCATAAACATTTAAAGTATGTCGTAGTGAGTCTTTCGTCAATTCATCAAAAGGGATATATCTTTGCATAACCTGCCTCATAAACATATGTCTTAATTGAGTCTTTTGCCATAACTTAGTAATCTTTGTTGCAGTATCTTCATCAAACTCAATCATTTCATTTTTTAATGAATCCATATCAAACAAAGTACCATACACATCAAAAATAATAGCCTTATACATACTTTCCCTCCTCTGCAACTCCATAAAAATGAAACTTACTTATTATTTTACACAATAAACACACATTCAAAACAATTTAGAATTAAATTTGTTTACGAATCTTGTAATTTTAGTTAATTTATTATCAATAAATATTATATTTGTTCGACAACCACTCTGTGTACCACCTAATTATTGATTGTAAATTTTATGTAAATTATATTAAACCAAGCTTTAAATCATTGATTAGTTGGCAATATAAAAGTAAGAGAGGAGGCTGGTTGTTATGAGAAAAATATTTTTCGTCGATTTGTTTAACCTCTTTATTATTACGCTCGGATACATGACGCTTATCTCATTAACGCTACTTGCATTTGATCTTTTTGAAATTAAAACAACCGGTTCAGTATTTTTAGAAGGCTTAAGTTCTATTACAATTTTTAAAATTTATAGCAATTCCATCTTCAATGGTCTATTTACTCTATTTTTAGTCATTACGATTATTTTATTTCTTTACAAAGCATATGATCTATATAGAAAAGACAGCAAATAAATCTTATTGTAAATTTTCACATTCGTTTAATCTGACAATTCGTGTATCCTTCAATAACAAACAGCTCAGTTAAAGCCTATAATAAATTAAATAACAAAATAATTGTATATTGTATTAGAAGATTATTAGTTATATAATATTGTATGAGGATGTATTTCATGTGTTATGAACGGCTATTTAACTTGCCATCTATCATCATAGTTATATTCCATTCCCAGAATTAAACTTTATGCACCCATTTAAACAAAGTAAATAACACAACATTCTCAGTATAACTTCGTTCCTATGGACGAAAATAATAAGAGATCTAAAGTCACTTTCAGGCAGTGTTTTTAGATCTCTTTTTTTATCTTTTAACATATTAACCATAAGATTATACGTTTATTACTACACCACTTCAAATTATTATTAATTTACTTACAATTTTTGAAAAATTCTCCGCAAAAGTGCTATTTATTAATTTATATCGTCACTTTAATAATAATGTGGGATTATCATTCTTTTTTCTTATTACAGATGTACAATGATTTTATTACTATTAACTGATAGTTCTAATTTCTGACTTAGGTGGTATTTATGATTAGCTCATTAAGTGTAAGAAAAGATTATTCAACTGAATTTACGCGCTGCATAAACCAAATTATTATACTACTTCCATTAAATAAACCATGTAAGGTTAATTTAAATGGAATTATTTTGTCCGTTGATAATGGATTAATTATAAATAATTCAGATTTATATCAAATGATTAAATTAGATGATGTTGTCGAATTAAAGATTCCACTTCCCATTTTTTTTGAACAAGAGCAATTTTTATCCAATTGTTATTTTGATTTTGCACAAATTCGTAATATTGATCAATTCAGAACTTTGGTATTACAAATTTTATATAATGAAGCCTATTTGACCAATGGTCAGTTACATTACGTAGCAGACATTGTTGATTTTTTGTTAAAGGAAGCCAAAGTCACATTACATACTACTTATGTACCTACTTTACGAACCAAAAATTTACTGGCACAAAAATTAATTCGCTACGTTAATTTAAATATACATGAGCATTTAACTACACAAGATGTCTCAAAAAAATTCTTCATTTCACAATCCTATATTTCTATTATGTTCTCAAGAATGCTCAATATAAATTTTAAGTTTTATGTATCATCCTTAAAAGTCGCATTATCCTTGTATGATTTAGTACAACATAGTAAATCTATACATGAAACTGCAACACAGTACAGCTTTAATAACGTGAGCACTTATTCAAAGCATTTTAAAAGTTTTGTTCATATGCCTCCAAAAAAATTTATTTATCACTATCGTAGTATGAAAGGCGATCACCCTGTCAAAATTCATACAGACGTTGAATATATTTCGAAATATTTATCTCAACTAAAACAGAATATTAAATTAAAGAACAATGTAATTTCTAATATAAATTTAGATGACTTACAATTTAACAATTACTTTGAACCAATGGTTAACGTGATTCAACTAAACAATTTATATGAACTGATTAATTTTTCAGAAAGTCATTTTGAGTCATTGATTGCGGAAAATTTCTCAAGAGTGAATTTACACATTAATAATGTAGACATTAAATATCTTAATAATTTAGAGTTACAGAAATTGTTAAATATTATCCAACGGTTAGCAAGTAATGACTTTAAAGTTACATTAAACGTTGCAACTGTTGATCATTTCCATTCCATACATAACGCAATTATCAGGCCATTGGCCAAAACAGATAAACGTCAATCTATATTAAGGTATCTGACATTGATATTTAATCCTGCAAATTGGGAAGACGAATACTTCCAATCTATCATGCAATTACTAACTCAGAGATATCGCAATATGGGCATAGGTATTGTAATAGATAATCTTTTAACTGAATATCAAACGATACCTGAAATAATCAATGCAATCACAATGTATCCTGCAACTAATTATTATATTAATAGTGATCTTAAGTTATTTCATGAATTAGTTCACGACAAATTTATTCAGCCCTGTTCTGACTTAAAGCAAACATTTATGCAATTTATTAGCTATCTCGTACCACATTCAAATAAGTTAATTATTAACAATGTGACTTATAGCAGTTTATTAAAATACTACGAAAATAGTATAAGTGAATCACATATATTATTATCTCGCCTTTTATTAGACTTAAATGGGAAAATAGCTGGAATCGGCTTTCCACTTTATGCAGCTGATGATGATCAGGTCATGCTTATAGATCAACATCAAAATACGATGCCAATTGTTTATATTTATAGTTTATTAGCACCATTTATTGATCAATATATATTGCGCTTACCAAACGGCATTGTTTGTAAGGTGAATAGTAATTTTCATATGTTACTCATTAACAAAAATAATGCATTAACAAATACAGCGCCTTTAGTTATATCCGTTACGACACCTTATACAAATGAGTATTTTGTATTTAATAGAATTTTAAATCCTGAGCACGGATTGATTACGAATATGATTTCTGCACAATTGAACCATACGTTTATTGATCCACAAGTATTACAACAAATAAATCAATCTAATCATCCTTTAGCTACGTTAACTTTGCATAGCAATAAACTACCATTATCTATTTCATTAGAGACAGCAACGATACAATATATGATGCTATCTCCAAATAATGACGGAAAACATCATAACTTAAACTAATATTATCGCGTTGCACACATGACGCTATACATATTAAAGATCAACCAGAGGTTAAATCATTTGGCCATACATCAAATAGATGTAACTAAGTTACGCCAAATGTTTAAAAACTGATTGATCTTTTTAAATTTAATATTTGCTTTTATTTTTGCAACACAGCATGTACCAAGCATGCTATTAGTACTTTTACTACAATAGACTCATGTTTATAATCCAATATAATGGGCTAACCGATCACGATTGAGCGGATTATTGTCACAGTAATCTATGATTTGGCCATTTTCCATTGTAGCGATGTGGTCTGCACAATACGTAACAAATTCGAAGTCATGCGTAATAATTAGTATCATGTGTCCAAATCGTGCTAATTCATTCAGTAATGTACTAAGCTTGCGCATATTTCTGCCATCTAAGCCACTCGAAGGTTCATCAAAAATTAAAATCTTTCTATTAGATTCTAGTGCACTTGCAATCGCTAAGCGTTGCATTTCACCACCTGACAGAGATAATGGGTGTCGTTCAATATGTTCAGAAATGCCAAGTTCGCGCAAACGTTTGACTATTTGATCTTCAGCTATAGAATCATTACTTAATCGTAGTTCCGCTTCAATACTTTCGGTAAACAATTGATTGTTTACATCTTGGAATACTTGAAATACCATTTTTGCCAAGTCTTTGGCATTAAGTGATTGATCATCTATTGTTATTTGTGCATTCATTTTACGTTCTAGTCCTGTTAAACATCGTGCTAAAGTTGATTTACCTGCACCATTCTCTCCAATGATTGCTGTTATTGCTCCAAACTCTAATTTAACTGGACTTATGTTTAACACTAGACTTTGTTGTCCTTGGTATTTAAATTGCAATCGCTCAATATTAAGTGTGCGATATCCTTGATTTTTTACAGATTTAAATTGTATTTGTTCTATCGTAGTACTTCGCAAACCATATTGCTGTAAATCTTCTGTCGTCAGTTGTTTAAATGCTTGATTGGTCAATTCATTTACTATACGACCTTGTTCCATAATGACAAAGGTATCGACAATATCAATCATATAATGTAATCGATGTTCTGCAATAATGATTGTTTTCCCTTCAGCTTTCCAAATCTCTAGCATGCGTTTTAATTTCTTTATTGCCTTAATATCCAGATTCGATGATGGCTCATCTAAAATAATACATTGGTGCCCAGTGATATAAACACTTGCACAGGCGATCAATTGCTTTTCCCCACCTGACAACTCAAAAATAGAACGATCCAATAATTGTTCTAATTCAAATTTCTCAACACTCTGTGTCAGGCTCTCTACAATTTGAGTTGCTGGTAGTCCTATATTTTCTGATTCAAAAGCTAGCTCACGTGTTGTATTTAAACAAAAAAACTGTGTCCTAGGATTTTGAAATACGGTACCATACCAACGTGAAATATCATCCATTGATTGATCAAATAGAGATTGATTATCCACTTTAATCACACCAGATATATCACCTTGAAAAAAGGTTGGAATGATGCCATTTAACAAACGTATTAATGTAGATTTTCCACATCCGGAAGCCCCTGCTAAACAAATGACTTCACCTTTATGAATATTTAAATTTATATCCTTTAATTGTTGCATACCATCCGTCTGTTTATAGCTGAATGATACATCATTGATTTCTATCATATTTATCCCTCATATTACATAATAAAGTATACCTAATAACATTATTACAATAATGACTATCCAATCGATTGCCCTAATGGTTAAAGTAATCATGTTTGTTCTAGCGTGTTGTAATGTTAAACCTCTAGTAATTGAAGCCATCGATAACTCGTTACCAATTTTTATCACACTGTTTAATAAGGGTACTAGTCTGAATTCTAGATACTTTAACGGATGTAGCAGTGCGTACTTATAATCTATACCACGCATTTTCATTGCACGCTTTATCGCTTGTCCTTCCTCTTTAATCGTCGGTATAAATCTAAACATAACAGATAAAGGTATCGTCAATTTTCGTGGGCAATGCATTTGTTCTAAACTAGTGATAAATGTTGCGACTTCTGTCGTCTTCAAAATATAATAACCCATTAGTAGTGCTGGTAAAAATCTTGTAACGATACCAGCAATTATAAATAATATAAGGGTATATATAGGAGCGTAATTAATATAAATCACCGATTCTACCATCCATGCAACTATGATAACACTTACGCACAATATATTTTGTATAAATTTTTTAATTGTTAACAATAATACTATCGGTAATAGCATCACCAAAAGTCGTATATAAATTGCAGGAACAGCTTCACTTCCTGTTAAACTTATAATTGAAACAATGAACATAAGACACATTTTAGTTCTTGGATCTAATAATAAGCTTCCCTTGTTTATATCCATAGTTTTATTCATATTAAATAATACCTGCGCGTTTCATATGCTTCTTCAATATTTGTGTTGCTATCCAGAAGCCTACCCATGAACCAATCAATGTTGCTATGACAATGATAGGAATCATCTGTATTGAGAATATGCTTGCAACAGTGCTTTCATAGGCAATACCATATTTTTGCTGTATAAATTGCAAATAATCATTTCTCATAAAGTAAAACGGCAACAAATTCCCAATAGGCCATAATGAAAATACCATATAACCAAGATAATTTAGCTTTAAATTTTTATATTTGCCCCATGCTAAAATACAGTCGGCAATTACAATTACTGGAATGCTGAGCACTAAAGCAATCCAAGGATGACCCATTACAGCAAGAATCAAACAAATCATACTGCCACAAATTGTTACTGCGCCGAACTTTTGCGTCTTCGTGATTAATAACAAAATAGGTATCCCACCAATCAAACCTATCATTGCAGGCAACAATAGCATAAATATCGGAATAATACCCAAGATACCTGGCGGTGCAATAAAGATAAAATACACGGCAGTAAATAATCCAATGTTTATTAAATCTTTCACATCGATGTTAGACTTTTCCATTTATAAATCCCTTCAATCATTAATTTAAGTACATTTTTATAAATTAATTATAGTATTATTAAAACCATACTATAATTGAAAACCATTATCAATAACATTGTAATTAAAAAATGTGTGAACCAATTTAACATTGATTCACACATCATTTTTCAAATTAAAATTCTAAATTTAAATTCAGAAGTTCGATATTAAATTGACCTTTTAAATTTTTATTTTTCATTTTATCTGGTACTTCAACTTGATAGTTATATCGTTGCTGTGTCTTACTCACCGATAAATACCCTATTGTAAATGTCGCATCTGACTTAATTGTTGCAATACCTTCATTCAAGATATAATTAAATTCTTGACACTCCAACTGAATTTGATGTTTACCAACTAATTTCGGTTTGAGCATTTGTATTAATTCATTTTCAATTATATAGAACGATAAATTATCAAAGTCTTTTGTGAAATATGGTGTAAATCTAAAATAGCGTTCACCATGTTTGACAATTGTACTCGTCTCTTTGGCATAACGATATTTAGCGCGCTTGTTTCCAATCCGTTTCGTTATTATCATTTGATCGACACGCATCTCTAAGAATAAATCCCAAATTCGTTCTTTCAATAAAAATGGCACTAACTCATTATGCTTAATACTAAATTTAAAGCGCGTCTTATCATTTACTGTTAAAGGGATATAGATGAGTTCCTTTTTATTTCTAGATACTAGCTTTAACTGAATCTTAGATGCTAATTGATTTGGATTAATCAATGTTTTCAGAAATTCAATTTCCAAATTAACTCCTGATTCATCAAAGGTAAAGTCAGTCATCTTGATATCGGGTTTGACTGCATTCTCAAAGTGGAAATATGGCTCTCCTTCTCCAAACTGTAAAGTTAGACTATTCTTATGTGCACTAATATCATAGATATCACCATTTTGATAGCCTTCTTCCACTTTTTGGTAATGATATAGATCCTTTTTTCGCGCATAATATAATAATGGCTTTAAATTATCATTAACAATTTGATCAACTCGCTCTGGTATTTCACGAATAAAATCACCAATTGCGTCCATCCATTCAGCTTTCTTATCATCAGCAATTCTCAATGAAAATTGCGTCGTTCTTGAGAAACTAAAATGTCGTTCGATAAATATACGTAATACGGCATCAGTGCTATTTAGTGTCTTACTATACACAATTGCACGGACGATTTCCTTCATCGTTTGATAATAGTCTTTAGGCTCCACATAAGCAGCACTCATATGTTCACCTTCGCGTCTCGTTGCATAATAATATGATTTATCTGCTAACACACCTATCTTCTGAGCATTCACATAGGCTTGCATAGTAAATATTTGATCTTCAGCACTTCTAATATGCTCTGGAAAATAAATATCGTGCGCTCTGAGTAATGCTGTGCGGTAAAATTTCGTTGGACTTAATGTATAAATGATTCTAGAATCTTCAATTGCAACATCAGCCTTTGTTTCAGTGAACATTGATTTTGGAACTCCGCGACCATTAACACCTTCCATTTTCACTAAAACCACGTCCTGATTATTACGTTCAATAAACTGTTGCACATCTTTTAATGTATCTTGGTGTATATAATCATCAGAATCCACAAAGAAGACAAATTCCCCTTGTGCTATTTTCAAAGCAGTATTTCTTGGTTTGCCCGGTCCTCCAGAGTTCTGTTCTAAACGTTTTATATTTAAATTCATCTTATTCTCATAAGTTTTAGCAATTTCTAGCGTTTTATCCGTCGAACAGTCGTCGACTAATAATACCTCATATTGTTGTTTATCAATTGTTTGGTTCTTCAAACTATCGAGTAATTCGGCTATATACCTTTCTGAATTATAACTAGGTATAATCACTGAAAATTTCATTATTTATTCCACCTTTATCAAGTCGTCTTTATGCATGTAACTGAGTATGAATCAACTACCAAACACATTTCTAACTAATCTTTCACTTGAACGTCCATCTTGGTATTTAAAGTGTTTATTAAGGAATGGCTCTACTTTTTCCGCCTCATAGTCGCCATGCTCTAGTGCAATCATAAGTTCAGTAAATGTCTCAACAATCTTTCCTGGTACAAAGGTTTCATAAGGTTCATAAAAATCTCGCGACGTAATATAATCTTCTAAATCGAAAGCATAAAACAACATTGGTCGTTTAAATACTGCAAATTCATATACAAGTGATGAATAATCACTAATTAAGATATCCGTGACAAATAATATGTCATTTACTTCTCTAAATTCTGAAACATCTACAAAATATTGTTGATATTGCCTAGGTATTTCCAGTTTATTTTTAACGAAAGGATGCATTTTAAATAAAATTACAGCCTGATTTGTTTGGCAATATTGTGCCAAGCGTGCAAAGTCGATCTTAAAGAATGGATAATGCGCTGTATGATGACCATTTCCTCTAAAGGTTGGTGCAAAGAGCACAACTTTTTTACCTTGAATAATCGGTAATTCTGCTTCCATTTCAGCAATAATTTGTTGCTCATATTGCTCATCAAATAATGTATCCGTTCGCGGTACACCTGTTGGTATAATGTTCTGTTCCTTTATGCCAAATGCTTCCCCATAAAATGGAATATCCGTTTCTGAAGATACAAATGCCTTGGTATAGTTTCTGTGATTCACAGAGTTAAAGAAAGGACCGCCCTTTTTACCTGCTCTACTATAACCAACCGTCTTAAATGCACCCACTGCATGCCATACTTGTATGATTTCTTGGCTTTTTCTAAAATTAACCTTGTATAACAATGGATGGAAATCATCTACAAATATGTAATCAGCTTTACCTAATAAATAAGGAAATCTAAACTTATCTATAAAATTTCTTCGTGCTGAAATATTTGATTTAAATAATGCATGTATTTGATATTGAGCATCTAGATTTTGGCGTAACATTTCTTCGTATACATACAAGAAATTACCGGACATTTCACTCCGAGAGTCTGATGTAAACAATACTGTATTGCCTTTTCTCAAATGGAAAAACTTCGTTATATTGAATATTGTTTTAAAGGTAAAATCCCTTATATTATATGAGTATTTATTATATTTTGCCTTTAGTTCATCTATTTTTCTTTTTAATGGATTTACCTTTGGTGCTGGACTTTTAAAGTTAATATCTAAGACAAATTCATTTACTTCACTAGATATCATAGGCTTGACGCTATATTCTGTTTGCTTTGAATTCCCGCCTTTTTTAAATACCCATTTATAATGATCTAGTAAAAAGTTATGTTTACTATTCATTGTTTCTTGTGTTTCATATTGTTCTATCGCTTCTTCTGACAACTCATAATTAGTAGGGTCTAATAAGGTATCATTTACTTGCGCAATATAATCATAATCGCCCTTGTAAACGACGAGATATTCTCCACTTGGTAAATAATTCCCATCATCTAAAATGGCAACATTAAATCGTGCAGTAAAATGATTACTCTCAACCGTCACCTGATTCGCTAACAATTGCTTAGTTTCTGTCAAATTTCTAAGGTAAATAGCTTTATCTTTCAACGCAATACCTTCAACATGACCTTCAATATATAATTGTATTCGTTCCCAATATATATGATCGATTATAAACTTTGATTGAGTCAATTTAACAAATCCTCTCTAAGTACGCTGGTTTATATTTTCATCAACTAGCTTCACTTTAACGTTGTACAATTCTAATTTGTGTATTATCTACGTATGCTACATTGTCCACTTAATCACTGTCTTTCCCCATGATGTAGACAGATCTGCTTCAAATGCTTGTATTGCATCGTTGATGGTTTTAACTTCATATTCTTCACCTTTTAATAAAGATAGCTTTTCAACAATATCTGGATTATCTTTATATAATTGCGCTACATCCTTAAAATCTTGCGCACCACTTCGGCTACTACCAAACAAGGTGAGCCCTTTTTCTAATACCATACGCGTATTAATCTCAACACCATATTCACTAACACCTAGTAAGCTAATACTGCCTTCAGGTGAAATCAAATCTATCATTTGGTTGATTGCAGCTTGGCTTCCTTTACCACCTACACATTCGAAAGCATGATCAAATGTTACACCTTCTGGAATATCATGAATATGGTAAACTGCATCTACGAAAGAAAAATGGCTTAATTTAAAGTCTGTTTTACCAAAAGCATAAATTTTAGCATCAGGATAAAGTTTATGCAGCAACATTGCTGTAATGTATCCTAAATTGCCATCTCCCCATATTCCAAAACGCTTTCTATTTGAAATAGATTTTTGTTTGAATCGTTGAATTGCATGCCAACTCACGCTTACTAACTCTGAATATGCAATTGTACTTAAATCCTTTATCGAATCATCCAATTCTATAAGTCGATCATGATCCATAAATACATAATCCTGCATAAATCCATCAAAACCACTCGACCTAAATTTACTACTCGCTAAATAATTCTCTGAAATCGTAGCGTCTACTTCAGTAGGCGTATTCGGAACCAATAGCACCTTCGTTCCTACTGCAAATTCACCTTGTTGATCGTAAACAACTTCTCCAACACCTTCATGTATTAATGACATTGGTAATTTTTTATGCAAGACGCTTTGATTACGACTTCCGGTATAATAGCGTTGATCAGCTGCACAAATGGATAAATATAACGGTCGAACTACGACTTGATCACTCTTAATATCTTCATTATTGTACGTGACTTCGATTTGCCTTGGTGCAACGAGTTGGTATACTTGATTAATCACTCGACATCCCACCCTTTATGATTGAGTTAGCTACTTTGAGATCATAAGGTGTCGTGATTTTAATGTTGTATAATTCACCATTCACTAATTGAACGTGTTCATTGCTAACGACAAGTATTTTACAAGCATCCGTTAACACTTGTTTATCTTCTGCAGATAATTTGTTATACTTCGAGCGCAATAAATTGATATTAAACGATTGCGGTGTTTGTCCTTGATACATTTCACTTCTTACGGGTATAGATTGTATCGACTCTCCATCGCCTGAAGTAATAATGGTATCCGTTGCCGGAATAACCGTATCGACTGCACCATGTTGTATGACTTGATCAATATTCTCTTTAATAATTCTTCTTGTTAAAAATGGTCTTACAGCATCATGCGTAACAATTACATCTGTTTCATTAACTCCAGATTCCGCTTCTATCGCTGCAATAATATTCATAATCGTTTCATTGCGATCTGCGCCACCTTGAATAATGGTAATTCTGTCATCATCGATTTTATGTTTTTTCAAAGTGTCTTTGGTATGTGAAATCCATTTTTGTGGTGTTGCAATGTATATCTTGTCAAATTCATTAGTTAACAGAAATTTCTCTACTGTATGCACCAATATTGGTTTACCATCTAAATCTAAGAATTGCTTTGGCAATGGTACATTCCCCATCCTAGAACCAATGCCTCCTGCTAAGATACCAGCATAAATCATATAAATTCCTCCCTAAGAATTACATTCTCTCTGTCTACCGTGTGCTTAGTTACTTGAATTTTATTTATGCATGTTGCGTTATTAGAAATTAAAGATGCCTTATTTATTTTTATATATCGTGTTAAAGGAATTCAGGAATAATACTTTTAAGTTTTATACCCTAACTTTTATAATTTATACAACTTTTAAAAAATAAAATAATTACGAATGTCATTGTATAAAACTTTAATACATAAATGTTATTTTTCCCTTTTTGAGAAAATAACTTCTATTTTTAGTTTTATTCAATTTTAAATTTTCAGAATATATTTACAAGTCAGATAATCATTAGTATATTTTTACATATAGTATAGATTACGAACTATAGTTTTACATTTTAAAGCTAACAAAAGCGCTATTGCATAACATGAAACGAGGTATTATGCGTATTTTAAAGACATGGACCTCGAATGATATAGTGCTAAACTCAAACACCATATCTTGGGAGGCGAATTAATTATGTCTAAATCTGAAAAAATCATCATGGAAGATAATCAATACTTTGCTAAACCTGGTAGAATACCGTATTATCCTCTAGCTATCTCACACGGCTATGGTGCAACTTTAGTCGATGTTGACGGCAATGAATATATAGACTTACTATCCAGTGCCAGTTCACAAAATGTCGGCCATGCACCTGAACCTGTAACGAATGCCATAAAATCACAGGTCGATCGCTTTATACATTACACACCAGCCTACATGTACCATGAACCACTCGTAAAGTTAGCCAAAAAGTTATGCGCAATTTCACCTGGTGATTATGACAAACGTGTACTCTTCGGCTTGTCTGGCTCCGATGCTAATGATGGTGTAATCAAACTAGCAAAGGCTTACACCGGACGACCTTATGTTATAAGTTTCGTTAATGCCTATCACGGATCAACTTATGGTTCATTATCCATGTCTGCAATTAGTTTAAATATGCGTAAAAAGTATGGTCCCATGTTACCTGGTTTCTATCACATCCCTTATCCTGATAAATATCGTGGCATGTATGGCAATACAGAAGCTAATTCTGTTGAATCTTATTTAGCGCCACTCAAAGAAATGTTTGAAAAGTACGTTCCCGCTGAAGAAGTTGCTTGCATCATGATTGAAACATTCCAAGGTGATGGCGGTCTATTAGAGCCAGTTGATGGTTACTTTGAAGCCTTACAAGCACTGTGTAAAGAACACGGTATTCTATTAGCAGTTGATGATATTCAGCAAGGTCTTGGTCGAACTGGTGAATGGAGTTCTGTCTCACACTTTGATATCGAACCCGATATTATCACTTTCGGTAAATCACTTGCCGGTGGTCTCCCGATGTCTGCCATTGTTGGTCGAGCTGAAATCATGGATTATTTAGATGCACCAGCTCACTTATTTACGACTGGGGCAAACCCAGTTAGCTGTGAAGCTGCGCTAGCTACTTTGTCGATGATTGAGGACCAAAATTTACTGCAAGCAAGTAAAGATAAAGGCGCCTACGTACGTAAACGTATGGATCAATGGGTTAACCAATATGCTGCTGTTGGTGATGTACGCGGCAAAGGTTTATCAATCGGCATCGATATTGTATCCGATAAATTGAATAAGACTCGAGATGCTACAGCTGCATTAAAGATTTGTAATCGCTGTTTCGATCATGGTGTTGTTATTATCGCTGTAGCTGGAAATGTCTTACGTTTCCAACCGCCTTTAGTTATTACTTACGAACAACTTGATCAAGCGCTCAATGTATTGGAAGCTGCGATCCAAGATTTACAATCCGGCAAACTAGACAACTACAATATTGCTGGTCAAGGCTGGTAATCCTAATCTAATATCTCAACATGCTTTTACTGTTTAAAAAAAAGAGTAGATACCCTTACCTGTAGTTAACAATAAGGATATCTATTCTTTTTTGATTGTTTAAACATTTATAGATAAATCAACATAAACGTTTAATATTATATTTTATCTATTACCTACATCGTGACCTATTTCGACAGTTTTATCATTTTTATTGAATAGCGCTGCCTGTACACTACCAAAGTTTGGATCATTGCGTTTTTCTTCAATTTGGAACCCTAAACTTTTGTATATGTCTATATCTTGTTTAGAGGTTGCATTTTCATAGAAAATTTTTCCACCATCATTATAGAAACGAGGTTTATCAATTGATTCTTGCAATGTTCCATTGCCTCTTAAATAATCGACAAGTACTTCATTAATGGTAGTCGGTATTTTGTTACCTCCAGGTGTTCCTATGCCTAAGTAATAATCTGGTCCGACAACGATACTAGGTGCGGTAAATGATCTTGGTTCCTTATGTTTACCTGCATAGTTTGGACTTGCAGGATTCGTAGAGAAGTTTGAAAGTGAGTTATTCATATAGAATCCTTCTTTCATATACTTACCAGTACCAAAGAAACTAGACAATGTATTGGTTGTACTCACTAACTTACCTTTCTTATCTATAACGACAAAGTGCGTAGTACTCGTATTATCCATATTCGTCGTATTGAAGTTACTATTGAAATTAACTTCGTTTAATTTTCCTAATAGATAATCTTGAGATAAATATTGATCGTAATCTTCATCCTGACCATTAACTATGTCTCTATTTCTGTACATTAATGCTCTTGATTTCAATATACCTGTAATGTAATCCAAGCGGTTGTCTGGTGCCCCTTTATTATCGGTTGCCTCATCAATCTTCATACCTTGTAGCATGAGTGTACCGCCTAGTGGATTTGATGCAGAATAAATTTTAGTATTTAAATAATCTGTACTTACAGGTTCTTTCTTCGTTGTTTTATAGGATTTGAAGTCCTTTTCAGTCAATTTATCATCGACTTGTTTAGAAATACTTTTACCGACTTTATCGTAAAAATAATCCGGACCATTATCTCTAATGCCGCGTAGTGTTTTCGCTAATTCTGGTTGCTTGATCACATCTCCTTCTCGTTTCGTTTGTTTACCATCAAAGAAAGGAGAATCTCTGTCCACGTCAGACCCATACAATTTTAAGCTTCGCTCTAATTCTGAGTCTACTTCGAAACCATCTTCGGCTAGTGGTATAACATAGTTAAGTATTTTCTTTTCGTCCATTTTACCGGCATCTTTATGTGCATCATGGAGACCACGAACAAAACCAGGCGTCCCAGTTTGGTCTTTGTTTTTATAATTAAATGATGAGATATCTTTATATTGCCATTGCTTTGGCGCAACATTTGCTTGTCCATCATAAGCTAACATTGCACCCCCACCACCTAAACCTGATGAGTGTGGTTCAGTAACAGCTAAGGCATAAGAGACACCTACAGATGCATCGATTGCATTGCCACCATCTCTAATTATTTTCTCACCTACGCGTGTCGCGATAGGGTTATTTGATGCTACACCGTAATTTTTGTCTGATGTGTCTTGTTTATGATCAGCAATTTTATTCTCATACAAATCGTCTTTATCATAGTTGTCTTTTTTCGTAACTAAGAAAAATAACACAGAAATAATGATAGTAAGGATAAGTATTACGATGAGCACACGTTTATTATAAATGCTCATACTCAGGCTCCTTTAGACAGATATTGATGATGCGTTGATTTAAGTTCATTCAATTCATATTGATCAAGACCTTCATTTGCTCTGGCAAAAACGATCAATAAGAAAATGATTAACACAACTACAATCACTGTAAAGCTCACCCAATTTTCTTTAATGTTCATATACGTAACCTCCATTCTCTTTTTTAAGTTTTACGCTGTCACTTTGCAAATTATTTAACAGTTTTATTTCTTCTATTTTGTTTGGTCTTGATTCAGTAATCTTGCCACCTTGTGACTTAATCGGTGTTACCATAAATTGTGACTTCTTACCGTCCCAGTTTTGTTGAACGGTTAATCCTTGTTTATTTTTAGATAAAAATCCTTCAGAAGTAACATTACCTAAACTATAAAAAATACTTGTGTTTTTATATTGTTCAATTTCTTGAACAACTGTGTTGTGACCAACGATTACATCAGCACCTGCATCAGATAAAGCATGTGCATATTGTTTTTGACGTGTTGTGACACTCCTTTCATCAGGGATGCCCCAATCCACATTAACTACTACGTAATCATTGTTTTCTTTTAGTTTTTTAATTAATGGAATAAAGATATTTGGCTCCAAACTAATGGATGTCGTATTTTTTAAAGGATCTGTATAGTCAGATTCAACATCTGAAAATGACACTGTTGCAATTTTTTTCCCTTTTACAGTTTGTTGAACAGTCTTACTATTAATAGGATTTGAACCATTGCCAGTTAAATAGTTATAACCTGCTTTAGCTTCAACTGCTTTACTAAAATCTCTGGCAGTAATATTATCGGTCACCTGATTGATAATATTTAAACTTTTAATATTTAATCCCTTTAAGAACATGACATTATTTAAATTACCTTTAATATTTCCATTTTTATCATTTGCGAATTTAGAGAATTTCAAGCTTGCTGTGGAGTAATCACTCCCTTTCAAGATTGGTTTCACCGCACTAAAAGCGTCATTTATGTTGTTCTTACGAATGTGTTTATTCAATTCAACATTACCCAGATAAGTCATCCTGATGTCATTCTTAGCTTTGGTCATCGCCTTAACTGGATATGTTTTTTGTGATGTCATTGTGAATACTAACAGTGCTACTGCAGCTATTAAGATAATACTGGTGTATATAGTGTTGCGCTTTTTATGCCGCTTGGTCCACTTCAATACACGTTCATCTATAGAAAGTCGTTTTGAATTCTTCATATACATGCTCCTTACTAATTAATAAAGCTATAAAAGAATAAGATGACGTAAGTAATACATGTTAATAGCATACATGTAGATAAAGTAATAATGACACCTTGTTTTTGAATCGTATTTGCAATAATACCAGGTATAACAACCCCAATACCTGACATTTCCACCATTTCAAATGGGGTCAGTGGATAGATTAAATCAAATATAAATTTTAGTACCATACCAGTAAGTATCATTGCCGCAAATTTCCTACGTCCATATAATATGACAAATCGACTCACACCATGATTTACAATAAAATATGTAATGCAACTGATGATAAGTACGGATAATAACATAACCGGTTGATCAAATATTAAAGCTAAGTATCCTGGGACAACAAGACCCGCTGGACTAATACCAAATTTTTCGGCAAAGATTAAACTCAATACGATGCCCACAAATAATGAAAAATATAACTCTGAACCTATCATATTATTTGATCCCTTCTATATATTGCGCTATTTGTTTACCTGGTCCATGAATATTACCAACACAGAAGATTAAGGCGTTTGTCGATTCAGCATATAATGCTTCTTCAACTGCCTTTATACTTTTGCCTTCAAAGTTCAAGTATTTCTTATCTGGTTGATTCTTCATTGCTTCAGTGACCATTTGTGTACTTTTCCCAGTACAAATTAACGTATCGAACTCAACATGAGGTATAAAGTCTTCAACAAATTGTCTTGTTCTATCCACCCTATCTGCACGACAATTCAATACGATAACAATTCTGGAATACGGATAATTGTAATCTTCGACTTTGTTTAATATTGCTATCGTAGATTTTGGTTCATTTGCAGCGAATGCATTGACATAGACGTTTGTCGAATTGTTTGCATTAAAGTATTTTACTTCTACAGCGCCAACATCAGGAGGCGCATTCAACATACCTCTCAATGCCGTTTCTCTATCTATACCTAAGGCTTCTGCTACGCCCATTGCTATCGCAACGTTATCTGGAAAGACTATGTATCCAAATTGTCTTAAATAAGATTCTGGAACCTCATCTTTATCAACAACAATAAGTTTGGTCTTACGTCGTTTTGCCACCTTTGCAAAGAACTCAGTATAATCATCTTTCATTACTATAAGATGACCTTTATATGGAATTGTTGCGGTAAACGCTTCTGCTACTTCTTTCAATGTTGGGCCAAGTACATCCATGTGATCCTCCATAACATTAACAATCACACCAATATTGGCCTTGACCAATTCCTTTTGGAAAGTGATTTGATAATCAGGATTGACTGCCATACATTCATTAACTAGAGCATTCGCTTTGTGTTTGACCACTTTACGAATGATATCCCTTTGTTCACCAATGTTTGCACCTTGTGGCTTTCTATAGACTGGATATTCTCTTGGTGTAAACCAATACAACATACGTGCGTCAGTGCCAGTTGTTTTACCAATTACTCTGTAATTGTCCTCACGCAGTGTGCTGTATATCAATCTTGTAATGGTTGATTTACCTCTTATACCATTAATATTTATACGTATAGGTATTCTTTCTAATCGGCGTGAGTGTCGTTTCTTTTCGACTATACCCAACCATAGAATTAAGCCTACACAAATTATGATTAGTAGCAACTTGGGTCCCTCTTTTCGTCAGCACATTTAATTTTTATTTGAATACTTAATTATTCCTTTAAGAATCTCAGGAGACATGAATTATGGTTATTAAAAAGAGTTAACTAATACGAGGTTAGCTACTCCCTATCATTCAATACAGATATGCTATCACGGCGTTATTGATTTAGTTTTAACTGTTTAAAGGACGCGTTAATTAAATGTAAATCACCCTTTACAATGTAAGTAATATTACACTGTTGTGCCGTTTGAAATACTGTTATGACAACATTTTATAAACAAAATATAATTTTATAAAAAGCACAAAGAAATTTTAATAAATTTTTATTCTTACAGTAATTAGCTTTTGTAAAAAATATAAACTTTACTGCATCTTTACATGATATTAAAGATTAAGTGTTACATTATATGTGAAGTAGTTAATAACTATATTTAGGAGGCAGTTCATTGAGTAGATCTGTTAAGTTTGCAGTTTCAATTTATCTTACAGTCGTAGCAGTATTATGTTGTAGTTATTTAATCATGATTTTAATTGGTACTTTTCAAGGAAATGATATGCGCGGCGCTGTCTTAGATGCTGATAATAATAAAAATGTCGAAAATATAAATAAAAATAATAATTCAAATAGTTCAAAGGAAGCAACAACTTCTGAAACATCCCGTATTCCAAAAGATACTCAATCATTCAATACACAAAATAATGCCATTCAATATGAAAAATTAACTCATACATGGTCAGTAGATAGCACTAAATCTACCAGTCATGTATGAGTTATTTTTATGAATAAATCACGCTTTTTTATTTAATTATTAACCTTAAACTTGAGTCTACACTTTACACATAGCTGAATTTTCCAAATCCTAATATCAACTAAGTTATAATTGAGTTGAATTATTATTCTGTGTTTAAAGTGAGGTTTTATTTATGGGTAAATTAACTGATACAGAAATTGTAAACATATTAAGTGATTTAGTTCGTATTAAATCTGTAAACGACAATGAAATTGAAGTATGTCATTATCTGCAAGATTTATTATCGACACATAACATTCCTGCTCAAATTATTAAATTATCTGAAACGCGTGCGAATCTAGTTGCAGAAATTGGAGAGCATGGTCCAGTATTAGCTATATCTGGACATATGGATGTCGTGTCCGAAGGAGATATTTCAAAGTGGCATTATGATCCTTTTGTTATGACAGAAGTCGATGGCAAGTTATATGGTCGTGGGACGGCTGATATGAAATCAGGATTAGCCGCTCTTGTTATTAGTATGATTCAAATTCAAGCTGCTGGCACTTTAAACTATGGTAAAATCCGTCTACTTGCTACAGCAGGAGAAGAAATCGTTGGTGAAGGTGCAAAGGCTTTTCATCAACAAGGTTATATGGACGATGTTAGTGCCTTAATCATTGCCGAACCTTCAGAAGACAGAATTATTTACGCACATAAAGGCTCGATGGATATACGTGTAACCTCTAAAGGTAAAGCCGCACACAGTTCTATGCCACATTTAGGCTTTAATGCAATTAAGCCTTTAATAAAATTTGTCTATACTGTAGACGAAGGCTTTAAGGACTTCACTCAAACGAACAGTTTACTAGGTCCACCAATACTTAATGCGACAATCTTCAAAGGTGGAAATCAGGTCAATTCATTACCTGAACATGCCGAAACAGAATTTAATATTCGTACAATTCCTGAGCATGATAATAATCAATTCATTTCTTATTTCAAACGCATCCTTCAACAAGTTGAATCAACAGAGTCACAGCTCGTCATGGATACTTATATGTCAAGACCACCAGTCTTTACAACCGGTGACAATTCACTGGTACAGATTGCACAAACTTTCGCCATGAAATACTTAAATACAAAGCTAGAAGCACAAGCTTCTCCAGGCGTAACAGATGCTGCTGATTTATTAGTCGATAAGGATGAACAATTCCCATTTATAATGTTTGGTCCCGGCAATGTTAGCCAAGCACATCAAGTTGACGAACATGTAGACAAAGCCATATATTTATCATTTGTTAAATTATTTAGCGAAATGTTCCCCACATATTTACAAAATTTAAAATAAATCAAACACCCACTACTTCAGGTTAATATTGTTCACACAATACGAACAATATTCATTAATTTATAGGTAGTGGGTGTTATGGTATTTGCAATTATATATTTAACTGACGCATGCGTCTTTGATATTGTTTCGGTGTTTCTCCGTATTTTACTTTAAATAATTTGATGTAATAACTTGTTGTAGAGAAACCACATCCTAATGCTATTTCAGTAATAGTATGTTCACTGCTACTACAGAGCATGTCTATACTTTGTTCCAATCGAAAATTGAGTAAATATTGAAAAGGTGTTTGTTGCATATATTGTTTAAATAGTTTAATCGTTTCAGATTCACTCATGTGGATGACTTGACTTAGCTCTGCAAGTGTTAGCTTTGTAGAAGCATGATTTTGAATATATTCAATCAGTTGTTTAACACGCGAATCAAAATGATATGCGTTAGCTGTCACTTGGTTATCCATTATTCTATTAATAAGTTTTAATGTTTGAAAGTAATTAATAGTTACATCTAACATATAATCTGTTGCTTTACTTAGATATAGATTAGCGGCTTCGACAATTAATTTTAATAGTTGATTGTGAATAGCTACATCTGACGTTAACTTTAAATATGGTAATTTCGTCGCGTTGGTAACGATTTGACTCACGTAACTATATTCAATGTAGTTAGATGGATCGGTCAGTTCTATATTCCAACAATAAAATTTAGTATCATGATCCTGTTCTGTAATTTCATGTACCGTATTAGAATTGATAAAGAGCCCTTCTCCTTGCTTAAGTGGAACATTAAGTTCTGACATTGCAACGTCTAACGCACCTTCAATTACATAAATGAATTGTAATGCCTTATGCCAATGTAATGGTATATATCCAAAACGTGTTTGGTTTAACACAGTATACAATACGACATGTTTCCATTGCTGATTCGGATATTGAACCAATTCTTCACTTGTATCTGTAACAATAATTTCACTATACAATATGCCACCACCTCTATATATTGTTATTTTTTAATGATATTTACGTATTATATCACTGAATTTTAGCTTATAGTTTAAATATAATTATATTTTATAGGTGATATTATGCAACACAACACAGAAAAGAGAATTTTAGGTATTTTCCTAGCTATTGCTGGCGCTTCCTTTTGGGGATTAGGGGGAACTGTATCAGATTTTTTATTTCAACATCGCAACATTGAAATAAACTGGTACGTTACAGCACGGTTATTAATTAGTGGCATCTTACTGCTGATTATATATAAGCTACTTTATCCTCGTAAATCCATTTTCATCATATTTACATCAAAACGTAGTTTTATTCAACTGATTATTTTTTCTATATTCGGTATGTTATTAGTGCAATATTCATATATGGCATCTATTAACTACGGTAATGCAGCAGTGGCTACATTATTACAATATATCGCACCATTATATATTATTATATGGTATGTACTACGAGGACAAGAACGATTTAAAATGTTTGACTGTATAGCTATTTTACTGACATTGTCAGGTACATTTTTATTACTAACGAATGGTTCCATAAGCAATTTAACTGTGCCAATGCCTAGTGTTTACTGGGGGATTATTTCAGGATTGTCGCTCACCTTTTATACATTATATGCTACGAGGTTATTGTTACGTTATCCTTCTATTTTAGTCGTTGGTTGGGCAATGTTCATTTCAGGTATTTTACTCAATTTCAAAGCACCCATTTGGGACATTGATGTCAGTCATATCACATACTCAACCGGTATGTACCTTGCTTTCGGGATCATATTTGGTACAGCAGTAGCATTTTTATTTTTTATCCAAAGCTTAAATTATCTAAGTGCCAAGGAAACTACATTATTTGGGACAATAGAACCAGTAATGGCCATTGTTTCTAGTGCACTTTGGCTACATGTTCAATTTTTACCATTACAAATTCTAGGCATTCTATTAATTATTATTTTAATTTTAACATTATCGTTAAAGAAACAACCTAGCGATACTGAATGATTAAACAATCAATATACAGTAAACTTGATATTATAAAAGAAGCGTGTCGCAAGAACTTAGAGGTTCAAGCGCACGCTTTGTTAATTATGTTTACTACTCAATATCTTTAATAACCTATACCTAAGCGTCACCTTGGGTACGAATTGCATCGTTTATTCAATTACCGCTTCAATATTCGCTTTAATTTATTAATTGTTTGTCGGCGTTCAGGTATATTAAAAATAGGATAAATATGAAATTGATTATATCCAACAATAAATTCATGCTCGATGTTATTGTGATTCAACTTTGTCGATAGCCTCAACGCATCTGGATAAAGTAACTCTTTTGTACCAATTACTAATGTAATGTGACCTAATCCAGTCAGATCTCCATTTATTGGTGACAATATACTATGTTCTAGTGGAAGCGTTGCTGCCCATTGTTTCAAGAAATAATTTAACCCTTGTATACCTAATAACGGATCAACAGTTTCATATTCAATCGTTGCTGAATGATTGAATGTTGCATCAAGAACAGGAGATATTAATACTATATTATCCGGTTGTCTCATGCCTTTATGCTTCAGTAACTGTGCAAAGGCTAAAGCAATTTGTCCACCAGCAGAATCGCCCATTAGAATAATGCGAGAACTGTCTTGTTCTTTATAAATGTCTAGTATACGCTCATAAATAGCAGTGATAAGTTTAAATGTCGCACGATAATCCGCATGAGGTACTTTCTGGTATATTGGCATTATAATAGTAGCTGATAATTCACTGGCTAATTGATCAACAAATTCAAAATGGCCTTGCAGTGGATCTTTAAACCAAGCACCGCCGTGAAGATATAATACAATATCTTGTGCATCATCCCGTTGCTGATTAATTATGTATGTTGTAGTATCATCCTGGTCACATCTTTCAACTGTATTCTCAAATTGATATTTCGGTTGCTGATGCAATCCTTTCGTTTCATATTGAATAACAGATTGTGCACGCTGCGCCCCTTCAACTGTCGAAAATGTCAATTTACTTCTTGTCACTTTGAATACCTGTTCAATGAGAAAGCTTTTGTAACTTCTCTTCTCTTTAACCTTAGCATAAGCAAAGGTAGCACCAATAGTTGCCAATGGTACAAGCATTAATTTTTTCAGCATCTTATCGCCTCCTTTTCCAATCATAATGAATTTATATTTATTTGAAAAAGGTTTTGATTTATAAAAATATGTATTAAGCAAAACGTACAAAGTGCTTCAATGTAGAAATTACCAAACTATGCCATTATCTCCATCTATACCTTCATTTAATAACTTTGCCATATATAATTCATCAAAGTAATGTTCATCCATAAATATAGATTGACGTTTGATACCTTCTATCTTAAATCCTAACTTTTCATAAAAGTTCACTGCGGGGGTGTTCGTCGTTATCACAGTTAACTCTAACCTTCTCAAACCTTTACGTTCCGCCCATTTCAATGTTTCCTCAAACATCTGTGTGGCATATCCACGTTTACGATAATCATTCATCATTCCAATAACAATATAACCAATGTGCTTTATTTTAGAAACTGTACTAATATGAACCATTAAATATCCTACAATATCATTGTTATCTGTTTTCACTCCGATAAAAAAGTTTAATTTAAGCTCTTCTGCTAACTTTTCTTGATTGAAATCTCTTTCATCAGGTAAATACAGCATAAATTGTGACTCTTTATCAATTTGTTTCATACAACGATATAGCGCTTCAGCTTCGTCGGGACATATGCGCTCAATTCTCATACAATTAACCTCCCCCTATTGATTATCACTATAATACAATATTTCATTTAATAAAGATACAACTTATTTAATGAAACCATCTTTTATTTTACACAATATTTATATCTAGCATTTTACATAAAGAAAGCTTCTCCAACGAACCATGCCAACTGAGTGATTGTTCGTCAAAGAAGCATCCATACTTCCTTCTATATTCATTTTTCACGCTATACTTTGATACATTAAGTTTAATTGCTTTTCAAATAATTGCATATCAATAAATCTTCCCTGTCTATGCATTTCTTTGCCTTCTAAATATATTAAATCAACAGGTACAGTGAAGATATTTAATTCACCTGCAATGGCTTCTAATTCACTCTGATTAATTACGCCTAGAACTACACCTGGATACTCTTCGACTAAACCTCTGATCTGTGGTAATACAGCATGACACACACTACAATTATCTCTCATAACATGTATGACAGCTAGTTTATGCATATGAACAAAATCTTGATATGCTGCAATTGTTGACAATAATTGCTCCACTTATGACCACCTTCCTTACCACATAAAGTGTATCTCATTATGAAACATTGTCCTACAAAATAGCAATCGATTTGCTTTTTATAGTATTTTCAATTTAGCTTTATATTCTATCTAAAATTCAAATATATTTTACATTGGTCAACTTAATCTTGGTTACTAATCATGTGTTGAATACGTTGTCTTGTCTCTTCTGTATAGCCCTGTAGACCACCAGTGTGAATAAATAATATGTGTTCTTGATCCTTATAGTTTCCTTCCTTTATCTCAGATATTAAACCACGAAAGGCTTTACCAGTATAAGTAGGATCAAAAATAATCCCCTCTTGTTGCGCAATTTCAACATAGAATACTAATTCTTCATCCGTAGCCTGACCATATCCTAAACCAATATAATGATCATTTATATTTATTGAATCGAATGATGTGACTGATTTATCTATATCATGTATGATTTCTTTCACTTTATCGGTAAAGGCAGGCGCACTTTGATCGACTGCATAACCAATCACCTTTGTCTGCTCATTATGTACGTTGTTCCCATACCACAAGCCTGCATATGTGCCACCTGAACCTACTGCTACATTGATAGAATCAAAACGAATATTCATCGTTTGTTGTTGTTTAAGTATTTCCTCATATGCATTAATATATCCATGTGTCCCAATCCAATCCGAGGCACCTACGGGTATAATCAACGGATGTTTACCCTCAGACTTTAATTGATGATACAGTTCATCCATTGTATCTTCTCTCGAAGTGTTAGCACTGATTTGATGAATTTTTGCACCGAGCATCGTACCTAAAAATAAATTCCCTTCGAAAATAGCTGCATCTCCTCGTAACACCAAATGACACTCAATATTGTATTTAGCACATAATGCTGCTGTTGCGCGAGCATGATTTGAAGTAATAGCTCCCGTTGTAATAACTGTGTCATAGCCATTATCAAACACAT
Source organism: Staphylococcus sp. 231237_7MaSpsaltlick (assembly GCF_043107035.1). Lineage (NCBI taxonomy): Bacteria > Bacillati > Bacillota > Bacilli > Caryophanales > Staphylococcaceae > Staphylococcus > Staphylococcus sp. 231237_7MaSpsaltlick. The sequence continues at coordinate 430,397 of NZ_JBICNX010000004.1, read as the reverse complement.
ATTGAATCGTGTATTCTAACTTTCTCACTTTATTTCCAGATATTTCTGCCCCAGTATAGTCATCGCGCTTCACATAAATTTGCTTTCCTAATGTGCTACTTAATTGATCTAATTTTTGAATAGGTGTATTTAAATTCGCTATATTTAACTTTCTTTGTAACATTGGTCATTCCCCCTTCGATTATCTTTGTTCTATTAAATCATTACTACAACGCGTTAAAATTTCAGAACACGTAACATATAAAATAATTCTGTATGAGCAATGATCATTGCTTGTTATAATCGCGCTTTAATAGTGAATAACGATTCATATCTCTGTATGCCTCACCATCAAACATATCTTCTAAGTCTGTTCCAACATAAGAGAAACCAACCTTTTCTGCGACTTTATTACTAGCAATATTGCGTACATCTGCCTTGATAGTTAATTTATTCAAGCCAAATACTTCAAAGGCAAGATAGCACAAATGTTGAACACATTGCGTCGTTATTTGACGACCTGCGTAATTTTCCGCAATCCAATAACCAATTTCCGCCTTTTTATGTTGCATTTGAATATTATGCAAATCAATTGTACCAATCAATTCATCTTCAAAATAGATAAGATACAAGCGACCTTTATTTTGTGCTTGATGATTTAGCATCATTGTTAAATATTGTTGCTCATCTTCAAGCGTCATATCCTCTTGAATAAAATCTAGAAAGGTTACTAAATGTTGATAGTTTGATTTTATTGTATTGTACAACGCTTCTGCCATATATAATTCTGGCTGTACAAGTTTAATTTGAGGTGTAACATTTATCGCTAGCTGATACTCCATATAATCACCCTTTTTGTCTATTTATTTCATAGTAGATATAAATTCAGAATTTTTCAACATTTAATTTGAACAAAGTATGCGTTGTCGAAATTAGCTATTTAAAGTTAACATTCTCAGAGATAAACATTTTCGTTTCCACCGTTAGAGTTAATCAAGATATATTATATTTTTTATTGTAATAAAAAGCACTAATTATTGTTTACGATACCTCTGAGGGAGTATGATGCGTGTCACAATGAGTGTCGACATGAGACTCGACCCAACCTCCTAGACGAGCAAGCAATAATAATACGAAGTATTGATATAAATTAACAAGCCCCTCAAAGATTTTTGATCTTTGAGGGGCTTTATGCTGGTTAAATATGTCCCAGACTCTAAATTATATCTTTGATACTGTCTTACTATAATCTAACAGTAAGTAAATCTATTGATTATCTCACAGTAATCAGCAAGTCACCACTTGTTACATGTTCCACATCTTGAACTTTAAAGTTACGCTCTTCTAAGTTTGTTAATATTAACGGTGTCACAATACTTGGTGCATGTTCTTTAATATAATCGAGGTCCACTTTCATAATTGGCTGACCTTTTTTTATGTGTTCATCTGTTGCTACTAAGCTTTCAAATCCTTTACCTTCTAGCTTAACTGTATCTATTCCAATATGAATTAATAGTTCTAATCCATCTTCTGAAATTAACCCTATCGCATGTTTTGTTGGGAATATTGTCTTAACAGTACCATTAAATGGTGCAACAATCGTGCCATCCTCTGGAATAAAGCCTAAACCTTCGCCCATCATTTTTTGTGCAAATACCTGATCCGGCACTTCACTTAAAGGTACGATTTTACCAGTACCAGGGGAAAATACTTCTATCAATGTCTGTTTATCGGCTGTATCTTGATTATCTGCTGCTGGTACTTGTACTACATCATCATCTGTAACCGTTGTTTCACTTGGTTTCGTGATTTCACCACTCATAATCATTGCCATGTCATGCTTGATTTGATCTGATTTAGGACCGAAAATAGCTTGCATATTATTTCCAACCTCAAGTACCCCAGATGCTCCTAGTTGCTTTAATGCTTCAACGTTTACAGCTGACTTATCATTCACTTCAACTCTTAAACGTGTGATACAAGCATCTAAATGTTTAATATTAGATTTTCCACCCATAGCATCTAAGACTTTAAACGGCAGATCATTCTTCGCCACACTGTTACTTTGCATATCTTTATCTTCTCGGCCTGGTGTTTTATAGTTGAATTTCTTAATAATAAATCTAAAGATAAAGTAGTATAATACGCCATACACAAGACCAACAGGTATAACAAGCCACCATGCTGTTTTATTTGGCATAATATTTAATAATAAAAAGTCTATAAAACCACCTGAGAATGTATAACCTAGATATACATGAAGTACATACATAATTAAGAAACTCAAACCATCGAGCACTGCATGAATAAAGAATAATAATGGTGCTACAAATAAGAATGAGAATTCTAATGGTTCTGTAATACCTGTTAAGAATGACGTTAAAGCACCTGAAAGCATTAAACCTCCGACTACTTTACGATTTTCCTTTTTAGCAGAATGATAAATTGCTAAGGCAGCTGCTGGTAAACCAAACATCATAACAGGGAATTCCCCACCCATAAATTTACCTGCAGTTAATGGTACATTGTCTCTAATTTGCTCTATAAATATACGTTGATCACCATGAATGATTTGACCTGCTGCATTTTTATAACTACCAAATTCAAACCAGAAAGGTGCATGGAAGATATGATGCAAGCCAAATGGAATGAGTAAACGTTTGATAAACCCAAATAAGAATACGGCTAAACCTGTATTTGAATCAAGTAATCCTTCACTAAAGGCATTTAAGCCAGTTTGAATAGTCGGCCAAATTAATCCCATTGGAAATGCTAAGATAAACGAACATGTTGCCATCATAATTGGAACAAAGCGTTTACCAGCAAAGAATCCTAAATAACTCGGTAATGATATATTATAGAATTTGTTGTAACACCATGCAGCTAGTGCCCCAACGATAATACCGCCAAACACCCCTGTTTGTAATGTCGGTATACCCAACACACTAGCATAACCACTTGCAGTGTCATTAACATTTTCAGGTGTAATATGCAAAAATGCGCCCATTGTCTTATTCATAACAATAAATCCAACAAAGGCAGCAATAGCTGCTACACCATCACCACTCGCTAAACCAATGGCTACACCGAGCGCAAAGATAATCGGTAAATTATCAAAGATTATCCCACCGGCACCTTCCATCATTTGAGCTACATTCTGAAAACCTTCTGCTTTAATAAATGGTAAATAAGACTGTAAAAACTCTCCTTGAAAAGCTGTTCCAAGTGCTAGTAATAGACCAGCAGCTGGAAGAATTGCAACAGGTAACATCAATGCCTTCCCAATTCGTTGCAATTGTCCAAAAAGCTTCTTAAACATGAATAACATCCCTTCTTAATTCATTTATTACGCGCTATAAGCATATAAAAAAGGCATGAACAAACAAGACTATACATTTCCATAGTCATTTCGTTTGCTCATGCCTGCATCACCAGTAACACGCAATATGATATTGTATTTAAAATTATTATATAATGAAAGCGCTATTTCGACAATATCTTTTTTCATATTTAAAGAAAAATTTCGTACATTCATACAACAATGTAGTTTAATACCCTAACAACAATGCAAGCGTCATTGCTACACTACAAACAACCACCCAAAGTAGTATGAGCTTCCAAGCAAACTTTAACCATTGTATATACGTAATTTTCCCTACTGCTAACGCCCCCATCAAAATGGCTGACGTTGGAAATAATACGTTACTAATCGCATCACCATATTGAAAGGCCAAAACTGTAAGTTGTCTATTGATTTCCAACAAATCGGAAATTGGAACCATTAACGGCATCGTTGTTAATGCTTGACCAGACCCGGAAGGAATAAAGAAGTTTAATAAAAATTGTAATACAAACATCATCAATATCACTATTGTTGGATGTACGCCATGTAACAATAATGTCATACCATGAACTATAGAATCTATGATGTGGCCATTTTCTAATATGACGATAATACCTTTTGCAAAACCGACGATCATAGCACCAAATAAGATGTCTTTCATCCCTTCAATCATTGCGTCGAAGGTCCCATTTACGCCCAAACCACCAACAAAGCCTGCTAATAAACCTGCTAGAATGAAGTTTGCACTCATCTCATTAAATGACCACCCGAAAGAAAATATACCGTAAACATTTAACAAGATGGTTGCAACAATAAACAGTAGACCGAGTGCTTGTCTCTTACTGAAACGAGACTGCTCCACCGTCGTTTGTACTGTCCTTTCTTTTAGCTCTAATTCATAAACGATACTTTTAGACATGTCATTTTTTACTCGGCGACCATATAACATAACGACAGATATCGCTACAAGTAACACTACAATATAAATCACTGTTCGTAATCCCCAACCTGAGAACATAGGCAATTCTGCTACAGATTGTGCGACACCAACGGTAAATGGATTGAGCATGCCTCCTAAAAATCCACTTGCGGCATCCAGTATAACCATTGAAACGCCAGTCATTGCATCATACCCCAATGTTCGTGCAATAATAATGCCTATTGGCACAAATATGATTGTTTCTTCCGCTAGTCCGATTGTAAATCCTAATATTGAAAATATGAGCATCGTTAACGGAATCATCAGCACTTTAAATCTACCCAATATTTGCATCGCTGCGTTGACACCATTTTCAAATGCACCAGTCTTATGAACTATCCCAAACGCACCACCAACTAAAAAGATATAAAATACAATTTCACCACCACTAATAAGCCCTTCCGGGATTGAACGAAATATATCAAAAAATGATACACCATGCTGATTAATCTCATGGTATGTACCTGATACCACTAATGTTTGTCCATCTTTTTTCTCTCTATCATATGCACCGGCAGGTATAATATAAGTTAATACACTTGCACAGACAATAATAGATAATAGTAGCGCATAAGTATGTGGTGTTTTAATGTGTTTCAATTGTTTAATTCGTTTTGTCATTGTGAATAAACATCCCCTTCAATACATCACATATGTAATTTTACTTTATATCAATAGCCTATTTTCCGGGAAATATTCAATTACCTTAATTTCATATAAAAAAACAACCCGAAATAAGCTCATTGCTCATTTCGGATTGTTTATTGATTACTATTTAAATGATTAGAAGAAACGTCTCATTGCCGTAGACATTGGTGGTAATTCATCAAAGTCTAATTTTTTATCTTCTGTGATTGATCTATACGCCCATTTACCATAATTAATTGCTTCATCTTTAACAATTTTACCTGGTAATGGTGCTGCAGTAGGATCAACATATACATTGACAATTGTTGGTTTGTCTTGTGACATTGCATCTTCAACAACTTCATCGATTCGATGTGGGTCAGTTAATGTATAACCGACACCGCCACAACTTTCAGCAAATTTTGCTAAATCAATGTCTGTAAAGTCAATAGCATATTCTAATTCACCTGCTGCTTGTTGCTCGTATTTAATAAATGACAATTGTTGATTATTTAAGACAAAGATTGTCATTGGTAAGTCATATTGAACTGCAGTGGCAAAGTCTTGCATTACCATTTCAAAGCCACCGTCACCTGCAATACCCACGACTTGGCGATTTGGATATGCACGTTTAGCTGCAATTGCACCTGGTAATGCACAACCCATTGTACCTAACCAACTTGAAATAATAAATTTATTATTAACAGTCAAATCTAAATAACGTGTTGACCAAACTGTAGATGTACCAACATCTATAGAGAAGATTGCATCATCTGTTCTGACTTTATTAATCGCATCCATTAAGCGCTCTGGACGAATTGGACTACTTTCATCTTGTTTATCTGCAGTCATCCAAGAGTCCCACGTAGCCTTACGTTCTAATGTTTTATTTAAGAAATCTCTATTAGAAACAAACTTCACAGAATCTGTAAGTTGTTGTAAAGCATATTTACTGTCTCCAATTATACCTACATTAATGTCAAAGCGATGTCCAATTGCTTCCGGATTTGTATCAATTTGAATTGCTTTGATATTTTTCTTAGGTAAATAATCTACATATGGATAATTTGTACCTACCATAATTAATAAATCTGCTTCTTGAATCGTTTGATAAGATGTTTTAGTCCCTATTTTACCTAAATTACCAATATTATATGGATGTGCATCAGGTAAAATTCCTTTTGCAGGTAATGTGATAATTGAAGGGATTTTTACCGCTTCGATAAATTCACGTACTTCATCTTTAGCATGTTTAGCACCAGTACCGATTAACATAACTGGTCGTTTACTTTTATTGATTAATTTAGTTGCTTTTTTAATACTTCTAGGTTTAGGTGCAATACGTGCTGGTGGAGCAGTATCAACTGGTGTATTGGTATTGTCTTTAACCTTATTAGTTAACAAGTTATTTGGCAAGATAAGTACTGCCACACCTTTTTTCTCGTAAGCTGTACGAATTGCTTCATTAACAATGCCAAAGATATCTTTATCATTTTCTGAAATTTGGCGATTATACACAGCTACATCTTCAACCATTTTACTAATATCAGTTTCTTGGAATGCTTTAGTACCTAATGCTGTGCTATTCGTTTGTCCTGATAAAATCAATTGTGGCACGTTATCCATCTTGGCATCATACATACCATTTAATAAATGAACAATACCAGGTCCACCAATACTTAAAGCGACCCCAATTTTTCCTGTTAATTTTGTATAACTAGCTGCAGCTAAACTTGCAACTTCTTCATGTCTTACATGTACAAACTCAATATTTTCTCTCACTGTTCTTAAACTGTCAACGACAGCATCTATTGAATCTCCTGGAATACCATATAAGTGATCAATATCCCAAGCTTGTAACGCTTTAACTAATGCATGATTTGCTTTAATTTTTGCCATTTTAAAATAGCCCCTTTCAAACATTTCACTATATATTTTTAATTTCCATAATTCAAAAATCTATAAAACGATTACTCTAATATAAGAAAAGGATGAGTATTGGTAACAACACTGAGCTCATCACTGCAGTTAAAATCATACCTATTGAGCTAAATGCACCTGATTCTAGATCCATTTCTAATGCCTTTGCTGTACCAAATGCATGTGACGCATTTCCATATGTTAAACCTTTAGCTATTGATGTTTCAAATCTGCCGAATCTTAACAAATAAGAACCCACAATACTGCCAATCAAACCAGTTGCAACGATAAACATAACGGTAATCGTATCTATACCACCGAGTTGATGAGACACTTCAATACCTACTGCTGCAGTCATAGATCTTGGCAACATTGTAACTATCACTTCTTTAGAATAGCCAAATAGTTTAAGAATACTATATACAAATATGAAATTTAATAACACTGCTGCGAGTACACTACTAACAATTATCTTTAAATGGGCCATTATCTTTTGACGGTTTTGATAAAGAGGAAAAGCAAGGCATACAACCGTACAATTTAGAAGATAATTGATCCATTGTCCACCGACCATATAATCTTGATAGCCTTCATTTGATAATAATAGTACGATGATGATGCCTATGGATGATATTAATGCTGGATTTAAAAATGGACTTTTGTATCGTTGTTGTAATTTCTTGGCGCCGATATACATGATTACCGTTAATACAATCATGAAAATTGTTTTTAGTATTAACATCTAATTTTGTCCATTCCCGTATCTTGTGATTTTAACCATTTTTTCAGCAATAAATCCTGAAATTAATGCCACACAACATGTTCCAAATATTACCATTGTAAAGAACAACACAAAGTTAACATCAATTTCTGACACAACATCCATGACTCCTACCACTGAAGGTATAAAGAAAAATACCATAAATGTTAAAAAGAAGTTAGCACCATCATTCACCCATTTAGATGGTATAACTTTAAATTGTAATAATAAGAAAAATAAAAATAAACCTACAATACTACCTGCGATGGGGATGTGTAACACTTGTTGTAGCACATTGCCCAAATAAGTAATGACCATTATGACCATGATTTGCATCAGTGTTCTAATAACTTTACGTGCGATATGCAATACTCATCATTCCTTTAGAACAGTTTCACGAACTGTTATTTTTGTTTACATATCTAAGTATAAGTGAGAATCACTCATAATAAAAATATTGATTTTTAATATAAAGTATTACTTTTTTCTATGGAACCGTTTTACATTATAGTTATTTATAATATGAATTTATTACACCAAAAAAGCCCCATCGACTTTTCAGTTGTCGATAGAGCTGGCATTCAATAATCTATTCTATATTATGTCACGCATTATAAATGTAATTTCATAAAATCTATCCACTGTCTTGTGGCATGACTTAAATATTTATCCTTTTTCCAAATAACTCCTAATTCCCAACGCATGGATTGATCTACAATTTTTATATTTTTAAAATTGTTATCAAGCATATTCACAATATTTTCTGGCAATATACTTACACCAAGGTGCGCACTTAATAAATTTTCTATAAAGTTCCACTGCGAAATCTTGGAAATTGTATTAGGGATAAACCCTGCATTTTTAGCCGCTTCAATAATTTTATCATTTAAATAGAAATCTTCATTAAATAAAATAAAGTCTTCATCTTTTAACATGTGCATTTCAATCTCATCGTAACCTGCTAGCTCATGTTCCTTATTTAGTACGAGACGTAAATCTTCTTGATAAAGTGGTATTGAATGAAATATCGTTTTATCTACGGGTAATGTTGTTATACCTATATCAATTTCATCATTAATAAGTTGTGTTTCAATCATTTTCCCGCCATTTTCAACTAGGTTATATGTTACATTTGGATATTGTTGATGGAATTGTCCTAAAATATGGATAAATTGATTCATATTCATTACAGCAGATAATCCAATGCTAATATGTCCTGTCTCTAAACCAAGTAAACTATTAATCTCCTTGGGTAAATCATTATAAAGCGTCAAGATTTCTTTACATTTTTGAAAGAATATTTTACCTGCATCCGTTAATACCAATTGACGTTTACTTCTGTCAAATAGTGGCATATTAAGTTCTTTCTCTAAATCTTTGATCGCCTTACTGATTGTCGGTTGTGCAATATATAATGACTTAGACGCATTTGTCATGCCATCTTGATTTACCACTTCAACAAAGTATTTCATCTGCTTAATATCCATAGTACGTCTCCCCTAATCCAAACAAAGTGAAAGCTTGATTATCAGTAGTATAACACTGATTAAGCTGAGACAAAAAAAGATAGACACCCGGCATAGTTATTCGGACTCAATGATTCAGACTTAACGCATACACATCCTACAATATTGAACAGTAAGCCATTAATATTATGGCCATATTCATATATTGATTCGCATATGTTGTCTTATCATGCCGATAGACTTTAACGAGTGTCTAAAGTATGGTTTAACAGAGTGTAATTAAACTAACTCTGTTCCTTTAGTATTACTTAATGATTTTCCATCATTATCATCGTCTAATTTAATAATTTTAAAGCCAATATAACCAAATATAATAGATATAATAGGCACAGTATAATTTAAGATAGCATAAGGTGCATATTCCATAACTGAAACACCTAATGTCGAAGCGATAAATACACCACAAGTATTCCATGGCGCAAATACAGACGTCAATGTCCCTCCATCTTCTAATGCTCTTGATAAGTTCTTTGGATGTAATCCCTTCTCTTTAAACGTACTTGCATACATGCGAGAAGGTACAATGATTGATATATATTGTTCTGAACATGTAAAGTTTGTTCCTATGCATGACACAATTACTGACGCAATAAGTGATCCAGTTGATTTTGCAAACTTTAAGATTACAGAAATCAATGCTGCAAGCATACCGGAATATTCCAATACCCCACCAAATGTCATCGCAACAAGTGTTAATGATATCGTGTAGAACATTGATTCCAAACCACCGCGGTTAAATAGTTCATCAACTAACTTATTACCTGAGTCAATCGTGTAACCCGTTTGTAAGGCTGTTAATGCTTCCGTTAAGCTGCCACCTTGAATAAAGATTTGTGCAAAGAATCCTAGAATAATACCTACGACAATGGCTGGTATTGCTGGAACTTTAACTACGACTAGCGCAATGACAATGAGTGGAATTAATAGTAACCATGGCGTAATAACAAACTGATCTTGCATTGTATGTAATATTTTGTCGATATTTTTAGTATCAAAATGCTTAGCACCAAATCGTTGACCAATAAAGAAAAAGGCAATCAAAGTAATAATTAACGCAGGAATTGTTGTATAAAGCATGTGTTTAATGTGATCAAATAAATCTACACCACTTAGGCCTGAAGCCAAATTGGTAGTGTCTGACAGTGGACTCATTTTATCACCAAAGTACGAACCACAAATGACTGCACCGGCAACCATCCCAGGTGATATTCCCATACTAATACCAATCCCCATAGAAGCTACACCAACTGTTGCCATAGTCGACCAACTACTACCAATAGCTAAAGCCACAATTCCACATAGAATAACGACCACCGTTAAAAAGTATCTAGGATCAATTAATTGTAAACCGTAATAAATCATCGTAGCTACAACACCGCTACCAATCCATGAACCGATGATCAAACCAACTAAGATAATAATAACGATTGCTGGCAAAGCGTGACGTATCCCCTTATACATCATTTCTTCAACTTCTTCAAATGCATAACCGTGTAACATAGTGACAATAATAGCAACTGCCGTACCAATCATGAGTGGAATGTGCGGCTGCTTCTCAAGTACAGCAACCGTGAATAACATGCAAGCTATCATTATTGCTAATGTAAATACTGCAGCAGTAATTCCTATTTCTTTTTTCGTAGTAACTTTGTCTTGTTCAGTTCCTTTTTTCTTATTAAACATTAACAGCGCCTCCCTTTGTTAAATAAATAATACCCAAAAAAGAAAGCGCTTTCAATAACATATTTATCTTTTATCTGTATTTTATTCAGCACTAATTATCATTGAACATAATATATTCTATATAATTTGTATTTTATATTTTCAGCTATTACCAATCTTTAATTAAAAGCATTAAATCTAAAAAATCGCTAGCGACAAGTATCATACTGAACGCTAGCGATCTATTAATAGTTATCTTAATGAAATTGGTAACTATGATGACCTTTGGCAAAACCTTTAGCTGTATATATCCAAGATGCGCCACCATTTTCAATATCATTTGAACAAATCAACAACTGATCTGTACCAGGGATAAAAGCAGGATGTGTTGAACGTAACATCTTCCCACTATCTCTACCTGGAATTAATATTTGTCCTATAGGGTAACCTTTAGGATTAAAAACTAACACACGCCCTTGACCATACATCGCAACATATAGATTATCATCAGCATCTATACAACAAGAGTCTGGTCCTTCATGCCCTGTAAAATAATAAGGAATTGATGCGCCAAACGGTGCAATTGTGACGCCATCTTCTAATAAATCAACTCTATGCAAACGATTCGCATTCGTCTCTGTTACCCATAAAGTACGCTCATCCGTGCTCAATGCAATACCATTTGCTACTGCAAGATTTAGCAGAACAGGTGTCACACTTTTATATTCAGGATCGACGTAATAAACGCCACCTTTGGGATTTGTCGAATAGCCTCTAAAATCAGTAAAATAAAAACCACCTTTACTATCAAATACTAAGTCATCGACACAGTATTCCGTTTCAATATCCGAAATAATCATTTGTTGTTGTTCACCGTTAGCATCGACCGCATAAATACCACCTGAACTTTCAAAATCTCCTAAGTAACATACAAACAATCGACCATCTTTATGAATTTTGACTGCAGCAGGATTTTGTTTATTAGCAGTAAAATGTGCTTTCACTTTCTTTTCAGGCATTTCAACTTTAAAGATAGTCCCTCCAAAAACCTCACACAATATTAAATCTCCTTGACGATCAAAACATAGTCCTTCTAATTGTAAACCATCATCAGAAATTTTCACCCATGGTTCTGCAGTAACCGTTTGTAAGTATTGTTCGTGTGCTTGTAAAGGAACTGCAGTAGCTGCTGCACCCGTATAATTTAACTTTGGAATTTCATTGGTCATGCTTATTCCTCCTCAAATAGTATCCTCACTCATTATATGATAACGCTTACTTTATTTGTAGTAATACTATAAAAAAAGCCTAAAGCCAGTTATCATCTATAACAAAGTACATCGTACTTCAAATCTGATTCTAGCGTTTAGACTATATTATATTTATTATTGCTGCGTTCTAATGTCAGCTAATAATTGCTCGGCAACTGCCGTATTGGCTTGTGGCTGTTGCTTTAACAACTGAGCAACTTGTTCAATTTCTGCACCTTGTGCGCCAACTACGATAGCTAACGACTTAAATTGCAAACTCATATGTCCTTGTTGGATGCCTTCAGATACAAGTGCTCGACAAGCTGAGAAATTCTGTGCAAGTCCTACTGCTGCAACAACATGACCTAATTCTTTAGCTGAGGTTACTTTCATTAAATCTAATGCTGCCTTTGCAACGGGTAATACTTTCGTACCCCCACCAACGGTTGCTAATGTCATTGGAACTTCGATTGTGCCGATTAATTTATGACGTTGCTCATCATATTCCCATGTAGCAATACCTCGATATTGACCATCTTTACTAGCATAAGCATGCGCGCTAGCTTCAGCTCCTCTTGTATCATTACCTGTAGCTAACACTACTGCATGAATTCCATTCATAACACCTTTATTATGTGTAGCAGCACGATGAATATCCACTTGTGCTAAGACAGAAGCTCGTTCCATGCGTTTTGCAACAACGTGTCCGTCTCGATCACCCTTTGTCAAAGCATCGACGTCAATTTCACCTTGCACTTTAACAACTGATGCTGTCGCGTGGTTCGACAGTATACTCATTAAAATATCTATATCTGACAATTCATTATTCAAGTAGGCCGTAATACCTTCCAAAATAGTATTTAGCATATTAGCGCCCATTGCATCTTGTGTATCAACATATACCTTTAATGACAATAATTGCGCTTCTGCAAAGGTATCAATTTCTATTTTATGATACCCTCCGCCACGCTTTAAAATAGATGGATAAGATTCATCAGCAATTTGCTTAATCTTTGGTTCTAATTCTTGTAATTTGTTGGCTAATGCTGTTGTATCAGTAACGCCATCAAATACGATTTGACCTATCATCAAGCGCTCACTAGCTACAACTTTAAACCCACCAGTCTGATTTACTAACTTTGCACCATAACTTGCTGCTGCAACAACTGACGGTTCCTCTACCATCATTGGCACGACATATGATTTACCATCGACAATAATTTCCGGCAATAAACCTACTGGTAATGCACCTTGCCCAATTACATTTTCAATTAAACTATCAGCGATTTCCTCGGAAATTAATGGATCATGTAAAAACATATCCCGATTCTCTTCACTTAACCAGCCTTTAGTAACCAATTCCTCTAATTTTTCTTTACGTGACAAATGACGAAATGTCTTGCCTAAGCGTTCCATCATTTATCCCCCTTCTCAATCAACATAGCGATACCTAAGCCCCCACCAATACAAGCCGTTGCAACACCTGTTTGCTTTTGCTCTTGTGCTAAAGCGTTCACTAAAGTTGTTACTAATCTTGTGCCACTTGCACCAATTGGATGACCTAAAGCAATTGCACCACCATATAAATTAAGTTTTTCTTCAGGAATATTTAAATTCTTTGTTACAGGAATACTTTGTGCTGCAAATGCTTCTGTCATTTCAACTATATCAACTTCATCAATATCTCTATCAACTTTATTTAATAGTTGTGTGACGGCATGGTATGGTGCATACCCCATAAATTCTGGATCACAACCAATTTCTGCATGTTCACCAACATAAGCTAGTATTTCAAAACCTTCTTGTTTCGCGTAATCTGCGTCCATAAGTATCACTGTTGACGCACCATCATTGATACTTGAAGCATTGCCACCTGTTACAGTTCCGTCTTCTTTAAAGATTGTTTTTAATGTCGCTAATTTCTCTATACTACTATTGCCTCTAATACCTTCATCTGTCGTCATCCATTCACCGTCTATATCTTTTAACGGTACAATTTCGTTGTCGAACTTCCCTGATAATGTTGCTTCATGTGCTTTTCTTTGAGATTCGTTAGCAAATGCATCTTGTTGTTCTCTTGTCACATCATATTTCTCTGCTATTTTCTCTGCAGTGATGCCCATTGGTACATCCATAAAAGCATCTGTTAAACCATCATGCATAAAGCTTGCTACAGGTGTTTCATCATCGTTTAGTATTAACTTAGGTGCATTAGTCATACTTTCTACACCGCCTACAGCAACGACCTTGGCTTCTCCTAATTGAATGAGCTGTTTACCCAAGATAATCGATTTCAGTCCCGAACCACACACTTCATTAATTGTCATCGCTGGTACAGTATTCGGTATACCAGCATTAATACTAATTTGGCGTGCTGGATTTTGTCCACTACCACTTTGCAATACATTTCCGTAAATGACTTGATCTACGATTTCCGGATTAATTTCAACCGCTTTCATAGCTGCTTCTAATGTTTTAGTACCAAGCTCTACAGCTGAATAATTGCTTAACTTCCCTTTATATCTCCCGATTGGTGTACGCTTTGCGCTAACAATAGCTATATTATTCATTATAAATCTCCTTTGAAACTATTTTTAAATTATTGTATTTTCTTCGTTTGATTTGGTATGATACAATTGCTTATTTATATACAGAAAGGTGTCGATACGCTTTATGACAGTTGGTATTGATCAAATTAATTTTTATGTTCCAAAATTTTATGTAGACATGGCCAAACTTGCCGAAGCTCGTCAAGTTGATCCAAATAAATTTTTACTCGGTATTGGGCAAACTGAAATGTCAGTAAGTCCTATGAGCCAAGATATCGTGTCTATGGGTGCAAATGCTGCCAAAGAAATCATCACGGATGAAGACAAAAAACAAATTAGCATGGTTATTGTTGCAACGGAATCTGCTATTGATTCGGCTAAAGCATCTGCAGTCCAAATACATAACTTGCTAGGTATACAACCATTCGCACGTTGTATTGAAATGAAAGAAGCTTGTTACGCTGCAACGCCAGCAATTCAGTTAGCTAAAGACTATTTAGCTCAGCGTCCAGACGAAAAAGTATTAGTCATCGCCAGTGATACTGCACGATATGGTTTAAATTCTGGTGGTGAGCCTACACAAGGTGCAGGTGCTGTTGCCATGATAATATCACAAAACCCACGTATTCTTGAACTAAATGATGATGCAGTTGCATTTACTGAAGATGTATATGATTTCTGGCGTCCAAGTGGCCAACCTTATCCACTTGTTGATGGTGCATTATCAAAAGATGCTTACATTCATTCTTTCCAAGAAAGTTGGAATGAATATGCACGCCGTCACAATAAATCGCTCAGTGATTTTTCATCATTGTGCTTCCATGTTCCATTTACAAAAATGGGTAAAAAAGCACTTGATTCTATTCTAACAGATGACATTGACGAAGATACAAAAGAACGTTTAACAACTGGCTACGATGCAGCAACATATTATAACCGCTATGTAGGTAATATTTACACTGGTTCTTTATACCTCAGCCTCATTTCATTATTAGAAACGCATAACCTTTCTGCCGGTGAAAACATTGGTTTATTCAGTTACGGTTCTGGTTCAGTCGGTGAATTCTTTAGCGGTAAATTAGTAGAAGGCTACCAAAATGCTTTAGATATTCAAGGCCATAAAGATTTATTAAATAACCGTACTGAGATTTCAGTAGATACGTATGAAACATTCTTCAAACGTTTTGACAACTTAGAATTTGATCATAAAACTGAATTAGATAATGAACAAAATAGTATTTTCTACTTAGATAGCATCAATGATCATATCCGTAACTATAATACCTTAAATTAATGCTTAAATCACTTAATCTTATCCTGTGAATTAAGATTGTGATAAATTATTTAGGACAGATACTTACGAAAACTAAATGCATAAAAATTCGCCGCTACATGCTCATAAACATTTTGAGCTAAGCGGCTTTTTATTTTTCTGCTACTTGCACTTAATACTAATGACAGTATACAAATTTAGTACTTCAGGGTTTGGTACTAAATTTAGGTCTATAGTAATTAGCCATATTCATTTGTTCAATTTTAAACAAGGCTATTTTAGTGTCTATTCCGCCTCCGTATCCAGTTAGATTTCCATCTTTTCCTACCACTCTATGACATGGAATAATAATAGAAATTAGATTACTACCAACGGCACCGCCAACAGCTTGAGAAGACATCTTCTCCTTGCCAAGTTGTCGTGCAATGTCCTGTGCAATATCTCCATAAGTAACGGTCTCGCCATATGGTATTGTAAGCAACAAATTCCAAACTCGCTTTCGAAATTCCGTTCCTTCAGGAGCTAATGGAAAGTTTATCTTTGGATTATTTCCTGAGAAATAGTCATTTAACCAATCGCTTACCTTATTAAATACAGGTAGCTCAGCCTCTCTTAATGTTTCATTGTATTGTTGTTCAAAGTCGTTATGCTTAGGCAACCACAATCCAGTTAGATTAGTACCATCAGACGTTAAAGCAATACGCCCAATTGGTGATTCATAATATGTTTTATAATGCATCGCACACCCTCATTTCATTCCCCAATTATTAATATCATCATAATGCTCACAGCGTTTGATGTAAACTAATTGAGGGAACGATTGCTATATCTCAAAGAAAAGAGGGATGCTCAAATGCCAAGTAAAAATAAGTTGAACAAATTAAATAGAAACACCACAAATCCTGATCTTAACTTTAATCATCATACACAACCTACACGGCTTACAATGATTTATAAAGCACTTTATCAATTAAATGATGTTATTTTAGGATTAGTCTTTTTAGTTGGTAGTTTGCTCTTTTTCAATAGTGCAACAACCTTTAGCGGAACCGTACTCTTTGTCATAGGGAGTATTCAAATGACCATTCGACCTCTAATTGCTTTTGCACATGATGTACACTTAGCATTTAAATACAAATCATAAACAAAACAAAAGGTTGAACATTATTCATTGTCTAAATCGTCTGTTACATCATGTGTTAACATCCATTTAGTTACAACTAATTGTTCAACCTTTGATACTAACTATCTACTATTTATAACCGACCTCTTCACTGACCGTGTTGGTATCACAATTGCACTTGCACAAACTGCTCCAAAGATAAGTATACTACCTACAATAAAACCAACTCCCGCCGCTACATGTACGCTATACCCTCCTTGCATCACACCAGTAAAAAGAGAAGTCATAATCGCAATACCAAATGCACCACCTAACGTCGACCCCATCTTAAAAATTCCGGATGCTACACCAACCTTATCTGGGTCTGTCGTTGATACTGCTGTACTCAATGCTGGCGTAGCAAATAGACCTGTCCCTGCACCAAACAGTACAGAAGCAATCACTGCTAATACAATATATTGTGTAGCGTTTAAAAAGGTACAACTAAATAATATAACACCTAAAGCAGTCAATATCGGTCCTACAATCATTGCACGTTTCGCACCAAAGCGCTTGATACTTTTTTCTCCTAACCGTATGACAATGAGTAAAGCAATCAAATAAGGCAATGTAATTAATCCAGCATATAAAGGACTTAAGTGAATTCCAGATTGGATATACATATTTAACAACGCAATCACACCAACCCCTGTATTTAATAAGAAGTTTGCAATCACAGCACCAATATATGGCTTATTCTTAAATAATTGTAGATTGATGAATGGCGTCGACTGTCGTTGTTCAACATAATAAAATAAATAACCACAAATAATAAAAATCCCTATACATACGAAGGTAATTGCGCTCAACCAACCAATCTTATAGCCTTGCGTAATCACGAAACTTATACTCGCAATCATCACAATAAATAATACTAATCCTTTGATGTCAAATTTGGTTACTTTAGCGTGTTTTTCAAACTGCTGGTTAGATAAATTTTTAAATAAAAACAAGGCACATACCGAGACAATAATCGAAATCATAAATATCGCTTGCCAATTAAAAAATGTTGCAATTGCCCCTGCGAAAAATGAAGAAAGTCCTGTACCGCCAAATGCACCTATTGACCAAAAGCTTAAAGCACGTTGTCTTGAAGCACCTTCAAAGTAATAATTGACCATCGATATTGTTGCTGGCATTAAAAATGCTGCTGACAATCCTTGAATCATTCTTCCAACTAACAACAGCACAACACTATTTGTAATGATTAACATTAATGAACCAACTATACTTAATACTAATGCAATACGTGTCATCTTTAACATACCGTATCTGTCTGAAATATTACCTGCGACAACCATAAATACCCCTGTCACAAATGAAGTAAGGCTGATAGAAATATTCACTATATCTGGAGAAGTGCTGACAGTGCCTTGTACTTTTGGTCCAATATTAAGAAATGACTGTGCAAATAACCAATAGGTCAAAATTGCCAGTACAATACCTAACAATAATTGCTGCTCACTTATATTTTTGTTTTGCTGTTTCATAAAGTATCCCCCACCCTTAGTAAAATAGTTAAAACAAAAAGTCGTTGAACATAAAATAAAAACGAGGTTGTGAACTGTAATGTTTCTCAACCTCGAACTTTTATTACTATATTGCATCATCAATGCAATTCAACTTATACTTTTTACCTTAGCACTATTTATACTAAAAAGTGTTTATTTACAACTTAGTTTTAGGTGCTATAAATAATCAACAGCAATATTTTTACAAAATCAGTATATTTTTTTAATTGCCTTAGCAAAATACTTTTTAAAGAAATGATCCCTATGCAGTCCTTTTCTATTTTGGATAAACTGCAATGTCGTTTCTTCAGATATCAATAGTTCATCTAATATATCAACACCGCGTTCCGTATTCGGTACCATATAACGATTTAGATGTGTGCTATCTATACCTTCAAGCGCACCGACATACCAATAGATATGTTGTGTTGTTTCAATAATCGTTTGATGTCGCATAAATGAGATGAAATTCGGATACCAAATTGAAGGAGATAATAATATATAGTGTCCGAATACATCATGATACTTAAATAAAGCATATAAGGAAACCAATCCTCCAAATGAAGCACCAGCTATACCGATTTCCTCTCTCTTATCAGATATATTAAAGCATTTTCTCATATAAGGAATGAGTGATTGTACAATCCAATTTAAATAAGCATCGGCTTCACCAAGATAACGCTTGCTAGATACCTCTTCTGGCCACGGTGTGTATTCCGCCGTTCTATCATGAGGTAATACCCCTACGAAAATAACTTCTGCTTCAACATCCTTAAATAAATAATCACCATCTTGTACAATAAGGAGCGGATAGTTTCGAGTTGAATTATTAAAATAACTTTTCGGCAACTTCACCTTGAGCTCAAAGTTATCGTAACAAAGATTTAACCTTCTCATATTCATCATTATCGCCTACTTCCCACTCTGCTATCCTACTCACTATTTATATCATTGAAAATTATATAACTTAATATCATTTTCCTTGGCATATTCTAAAGCAAGTATTTCAAGCAGATTTATTAGTGCTGGATTCCCTTTAACTTTAATGTATTGAAACTTTAATTGATAATCTTCCGCTCTAAAATCCTTTGATTCAATTTCAGTAATATTTTGTTGTTCTAAAAATGCTTTTCTAAATTTAGCTGTACCTGCTTCTGATTTCGAATTAAA
Organism: Staphylococcus sp. 231237_7MaSpsaltlick; assembly: GCF_043107035.1. Taxonomy (NCBI): domain Bacteria; kingdom Bacillati; phylum Bacillota; class Bacilli; order Caryophanales; family Staphylococcaceae; genus Staphylococcus; species Staphylococcus sp. 231237_7MaSpsaltlick. The sequence continues at coordinate 410,686 of NZ_JBICNX010000004.1, read as the reverse complement.
TTGCGCTAATTTGTCGTTTAAATCCTTTTGCGTCAATTTATATCCTGTCATATAACCTCCGGCTTGCCCGACAAACAATGGCTGCTTATTATTAAAAATAACAAATACACCTTTTTGTTCCTTCACTTTACTTCTACTATCCTGATCAAACTTTAATGCTTTAGATTTATCGTATTTAAATAACTTTTTTAACGATTTATTATATGTTTCAAGCAAACTTGTCAGTTTCTTATCTCCATTCATCTTCCATCATCCTTTGAATAAATTCTTATTAGTTTATATATACACTCAAATATACAATATTAAACTAGATGGAAGATGCACCCGAGTTGATGTATAAGCATATCAAATAACCCTAATTACTATTTAGAAATGACATTAAATATTCACCTCTTATAAAATGTTTGCCTTAACAAAAATAGGTTGAGACATTATGCCCCAACCCTTGTTTCTAATATTTACAGTTGATTATTTCAAGTAATTTAATACAGTTAAGCCAACCGCTTCAGCAGCAACTCTCATAGATGACTCACTGATATTAAATTTCGGATGATGATGCGGGTAAATCTTACCATCCTCAGGTGCAGCACCAGCATAGATAAATACACTAGGTAGTTCTTTCGCATAATATGCAAAGTCTTCTGATGGTGGTTGTGCTTCACATCGTTCAACGTTCTTAATAGCATCCGTTTCTGCATTATTAAGAGACTCTACTACAAATGTTGTAAATTCAGGGTCATTATATAACGCTGGATAATCATCGTGATATTCTAATTCACAAGTCACTCCAAACATTGCCTCTAAACCAGTAGATAAGCGATGTACTTCATTTTTAATTGTTTGCTTTGTTTCATCTGTTAAAGCACGTACATCCCCTTCGATTTCAACACTGTCTTTGATTACATTAAATTGCCCTTTACCATCGAATGAACCTATCGTTACTACACCTGTTTCAAACGGATTTAAACGACGAGATACAATTGTTTGTAATACAGATACAAAATGTGCACCGGCTACAATCGCATCATTAGCAGAATGAGGTGAAGAACCGTGTCCACCTTGACCAATGACTTTCAATTTAAAGAAGTCTCTGCCTGTTTGAACATTTTTTTCACGATAATATATATTACCTGCTTCCATGTTGCTCATCACATGTAAACCTAACACATGATCAACACCATCTAACACGCCATCTTTAATCATACCTTGTGCGCCACCTGGTGGTACTTCTTCTGCAGGTTGATGTATGATAACGACTTTACCATTTAACTCGTCTTTTAGTTCAATTAAAGTTTCAGCCAAGATCAACATATATGCCGTATGTGCATCATGACCACAAGCATGCATAACGCCTTGTGTTTTCGAGGCAAATGATAGACCTGTTTGTTCTTCAATTGGTAATGCATCAAAATCAGCACGAATCGCAATCGTCTTTCCTGGCTTACCACTATCTATCGTTACTTTAACGCCATTTGGACCCACATTCGTTTCAACTTTACAGTCTTTATCCTTGTAAAAATCAGCGATATATTTCGGTGTTGCTTCCTCGTGAAATGACAGTTCGGGATGTTGATGTAAATATCGTCGTATATCTATCATACGTTGTTCTTTAGTCTTTAATTTTTCTATTAATGCATTCATCATAGTGCATTCCTCCTATATAGCTTAATACGTAACATACTGTTATTTTCTGGCTAATTATTTAAAAGTTATATGTTTAAATACTCTAAAAAATTAATATTTTTTGGTTGTTGGGACAGTAAATGCAATGATTACAAACGATAAGATTGCCATCAATACATTGAGCCATAGTCCAACAAGTGCACCAACATGAATATTAGTCATACTCGACACAATGCCGAATAATGCACCTGACAAAGCAATACCAAATGCACCGCCAAGAGATGACGCCATTTTATAGATTCCAGAAGCTACGCCTACTTTATCTTCTGGAGAGTTTGATATTGCCATATCTGTAGAAGGCGTTGCATAAAAACCTAGACCTAAACCATATAATAAATAACCTACAATACACACCACGACATAGACCATATTTGGTAAAAATGTAAATGATATTAAAATAATACCAACCATGTTACAAGCAGTACCTAACAACATCGGTTTTTTAGCACCAACCTTTTGTAACACCTTTTCACCAACTCGAATCATAAACAATACTGTAATAAGATACGTAATTGACAACAGTCCTGTTTGGAAGGCGTTAAATCCAATACCTCTTTGTACAAAAGTATTTGCTACTAATAGTGCCCCTGCGACTCCATTTAATAGAAAGTTAGATAATGTAGCACCTGTATAGGCCTTATTTTTAAATAATTTAAAATCAATCAACGGATTGTTAATTTTATTTTCAACTTTAATAAATGCCACAGTATATATAATAAATACTACGATGAGTACTAGTATAATTGGAGAAAGTAACCCAAATGTAGCACTTTGCGTAATCACAACATTAATGCTTAACATCATGACTACAAAAAGAATTAATCCTAAGAAATCAAATTTACTTGCAACATTGCCTTTAGATTTTGTTTCTGGTGTTCCTTTAATCAGCAACATTGAAATTAATGCAATGATAATTGAAAGTATAAATATCCAACGCCAACCAATAAATGTGGATACCATACCACCAAATAATGATGCTAATCCTGAGCCACCCCAAGATCCAATAGACCAAAAGCTAAGCGCACGTTGACGCTCTTTCCCTTCGTAATATGCCTTCATAATTGCCAATGTTGCAGGCATAATCGCTGCTGCAGATAAACCTTGTATAATTCTGCCTAAGATTAAGAATAATGGAATATTGGTACTTATAATCAAGAGCGATCCTATAATACTCAACCATAACCCTATATAAGTTACTCTTACACGCCCAATTTTGTCAGCTAAACTACCTGCACCTACGACAAACATGCCGGAAAATAATGCGGTAATACTTACTGCAATACTAATCGTACCAATATTACTATGGAATGAACGTTGTAATTCAGGTACAACATTTAATAGTGATTGCGCAAATAACCAAAACGTAACTACACCTAACACAATACCTAATATCAGTTTATTATCACCTTTATAGTGCTGTGTATTGACCTCTTCTGCCATAAACTTGTCCTCCTATAATAACCATGTCTTAAAATACAATTAATACTTCAGACATTTCTTAGTTCAAAAATCATTATAGAGAACGTACTTCGAACGATATATGCCATTTTTGCTATCAACCATGATAATTTATGACAGATTTTTCACCTTAGTAAAATAAAGCAAATTTGAGTCATTCATTTTTGTTATTTGCAAAACATTCACGGCTATTTCCTGTTTTTTCTATTACCTCCTTCAATTTTTATTTGATTTATATTTCAAAGATATCAATAACTATGACGGCACCAACGTTATCGCTATAGATTGTTGCGACTCATGCGTAATACAAAAACTTTTACACTAATTCGATTCATACAAATAATGCTTATTGCTTGCGCCTGTTGTAATAGATCACATGTTTTCTTATACCCTTTATATATATTTCTTAAATTCAATTATATGTATTGCATTAGTTGTCAATTTTATATGATACGTAAAAAATGACAATACCTCTACCTCATTAACCTTTAATTGGGGATAAGTAATTCGATTGACATAATCTATTGTTTCTTGGTCCATGCCATGTGTTGTATTGTATTGTTGCCATATTTTATATAACGCACCATTATTTTTATCTAGGGTGAGGTGCTTAACTTTATACTTTCCAGCATCCATATCACGGATATTAATTTGATATTCACTATGATTTAACTGTTGTCGCCCATTCTTTGTTATAAAGTAAGGATTATAATGCTCTGCATCCCAAAGAACGAGTTGAAAGTGTGCTTTATCACCAACAACTAGACAATAATCACATTGATACATAATTTGCTTGAACAAACGTTTATAAAACATACTTGTGAAGTACGCCGGACGTTTAGCATCAAATTGATGATAGAGTTCTATGCCTCCCACTTGTGATGGTCTGGCATCACTATTAAAGGCTTGATGAATTTCAAAATTAAGCCAATACCCTATGTAATCTATCTCATGATTAATTTGTAACAATTGCTCAAATATAATTCCCGCTCTAAAGTATTCACCATTTGTTAGATTCGTATTACCTGTAAGCGTGTTCCAATTCAGTAACGTAAATGATAATGTACGCTGCCTTGATTGTAGGTAATGCTTCAACTGACGTATTTGTTGCTGTATATGCTTCTCTGCTAAATTAAATTGTTCACTTTCTAATGATTGAAGGTCTATCACATCATTTTGATTCGCTGAAAACGCGACTCCATCTATCAATTCTAGATAACAATCTATATCTTGATCCAAGTGCGCTAAGTCAAGCACAGGTATATTAAGTATCATTTTTACTTCTACAAAATACGCTTTAAATAACTTGCTTATATCCAAAAATTGTTGTTTATCTCCACTTTGTATATAGATTACTAACTGTAAAGCAGTTTGGTGTGTATAGACATTACACATATGTTTAATCAATTGTTTCAATTCTTTAAAATACTGCTTAAATTGAAACGCCGACTGTGGTGGTACAAGTTCTATCCCTAAAGCAATACCTTTCATCATCAAATAATTTAAACTTTCATCAATATGCATATATGGATGCACATGAGGGATTTGTTCATCACTGTCCATATAAGTTTGATTTAATCCACCTACAAATATCGGATCTTTAATGATTATATGGCTTACCCCCATGTCTCGCTCTATTTCATTTAATTGTTGTTTATAGCGCTCAACTAGTAAGTTATCCAAAGTTCCTATTTGTACGACTTGCTTAATCGGTGTCAATACCTTGTTGCTAGATTTTAATTGTACATTGATAACCTTTTGCGCTTCAGGTGAGTGCACAATATTATCCATATTTTGATTTATAAATAGTGATAAATAATACAAGTATTTTTGGTAATTATGTGGTTCTTTTATATGTTCTAATGTTGTATATCGTCTCGATTCATGAGACTGCTTTCTGTATTCAGAAGGCGTTTGTTTCATCTCTTGTCTAAAATATTTAATTAGTAAATTAGAAGAATTGAAGCCATTTTTAAAGGCAATTTGCGTAACTGTGAGTTGTGTATGCAACAAATCATCTTTCGCATGTTCTAAGCGAATTTGGTTAATATAATGCGTGAAGCCAATACCCACTTGTTGTTTAAATTTACGTGATAAATATGACACACTTACATCAAAGTGATCAGCAACTTCATTCAAAGTTATCGGTTCACTATAATAATGTTTAATATAATCACAAACTGCTGCAATACGTTTATCTTTATTTTTAACTATGGTTGTAGGTTCTTCTTTAGTCGGTATATAACGTATGATGATAAAAAGTAAATCTATCATTTGTTGTGCGATATAAAGTTGATGAAAACGTCCTTTTCTAATAAATACTGTACCTATTTTGGCAATAGTGTGTCCTAATTGTTGATATATTGTATCTTGTAGTTTTTTTCCTTTTAATATAAAATATTTCCCAATATCTTCTGATAACGTCATCTGTAAATAATTTTGTAGAATATGGATACTAATATAATAACAATCTGCTAATTCTTTAAATTGGTATGTTTCATTATGGTTAATGATAAATATTTCGCCCTTAGGATAAATGGTCGATGTATAACCCTGTTCTACAGAAAGTGAACCATTTAATACTAAGACGATTAACATACCTTTATTAATCCGCCGCGTACTATGCATCGTGTCATTAAATGTTATATTGTATTCGCTGTTCATATTTCACCTCATCACAATATATTTTCAATGACTTTACATAATTTTTCTATAAAATATTTATTTTGTTGATTTTTAGACAAAAAAAGTAGCCCGACCATTTCGTCGAGCTACTTTCATGTTGTTATACTTCAATCATTATTTTTTAGTATATTTCTCTTGTAATGCATGTCCTTCAATATCAATATTCGGCATAATACGATTCAACCAACTTGGAACATACCAAGAAGCTTTGCCAAATAACGCAGTTAACGCTGGAATAAGCATTAATCTCACAATAAAGGCATCAAATAATACACCAAACGCTAATGATATACCCATTGATTTAATCATTACATCTTCTTGGAATACGAAAGCAAAGAATACACTAAACATGATTAATGCAGCAGCTACAATCACTGGTCCACTTTCCTTAATTCCTACTCGAATAGAGTATTTATTTTGACCCGTTTTACTATACTCTTCATGAATACGTGACATTAAGAATACTTCGTAGTCCATGGCTAAACCAAAGAGTAAACCAATAGCAATTACTGGTAAGAATGCCAATAATGGCCCTGTTTCACTGACGCCAAATATATTAGATAAGAAACCTTCTTGCATAACTAATGTAGTAAAGCCAAGTGTTGCCGCAAGAGACAGTACGAATCCGAGTACTGCCTTTAACGGTACGATAATCGAACGGAATACAACCATTAATAATATAAAGGCTAATACGACGATAACACCAGCAAATAACGGAATCGCATTATTTAATTTTTGCGACATATCAATATTAATTACACTTTGACCTGATACTTCAGTTTTGAAATCATAGTCTTTTTTAGCAGTATCATTATAATCACGTAAGTCATGAACGAGATTATTTGTAGATTCTGCATTAGGTCCTTTTTCAGGAATTACAGCAATTAATGCATAGTCTTTATCTTTTGATAACTGTGGTGGCGTCACTAAATCAACATTCTTTTTATCTTTTAAGTCTTGTGACATTTTCTGTAAATCTTGTTTAAGCTGTTGCGGATTATCTTTCTTATCTTTAACATTTACAAGCATTGCAATTTGGCCATTAAAACCTTCGCCAAATTTATCAGATATAATATCGTATGCTTTTTTCTGTGTTGAATCAGCAGCCTTCACACCATCATCTGGTATACCAAGACGCATGTCTTTAATAGGAATTGCTGCTAAGACAAGAATAATTAAACCAATTAAAATTGCTACAAATGCTTTATCGACAACAAATTTAGACCAAAATGTATCAACATCATTTTTGAATTCTGACTTTGTTTTCTTAGGTTTAATTTGTTTATGGAATATACTAATTAATGCTGGTAATAGTGTAAGCGCACTTAATACAGCAACTAACACACTAATAGCGGATGCAAATCCCATTACCGCTAAGAAGTCGATTCCAACGAGTGATAAACCACATACAGCGATAATTACAGTGATTCCAGCAAAGATAACCGCACTCCCTGCAGTACCTACAGCCAAACCAACTGCTTTCACATGATCTGTTTCCGTCTTCATAATCTGTCTATATCTAAATAGAATAAATAACGCATAATCGATACCAACAGCTAAACCAATCATAATAGCTAATGTTAATGTTATATTAGGAATATCAAAGGCATAAGTTAACAATGAAATAATTCCGACACCGGTACCAAGACCTAGAATAGCACTGACAATTGGCATACCTGCAGCAATGAACGAACCAAATGTAATAAATAATACGACAAACGCAACAATAATACCAATTGATTCAGAAGAGCCGCCAATCTCTGTACTTTCCATACCTGTTCCCATGCGCTCGACTTGGACATTATGTTCTTTTTCAATTTTGTCTATTTTATCTTTGACATTATCTCTAGATTTATCAGATAAATTCGTTGCAGAAACATCGTAGTTTACGTCTGCAAAGGCAGTCGTTTTATCTTTACTAATCTGTTTACTCTCAAATGGATCAGTTACATTTTTAACATCTTTATCATCATCTTTAATATCTTTTAATGCAGATTTAATATCTTTTGTAACTTGGGGTTTAACAATGCCATTATCGGCATCACTTTTAAATACAACTCTAATCTGAGCTTTCTCACTATCTTGCCCAAATTCATCTTCAATTTTTTTATTTGTATCTAATGATTTCAGGCCATTCATCGTGATGTCATTATCAAATTTGGGTGAATTTAATGTCAACGGTGTAATAATCGCAGCCAGCAGGATAAGCCATGCAATAATGCTCCACCACTTATGTTTTGCGACAAAAGACCCTAACTTATACAAAAATTTTGCCAAACTATTTGCCTCCCTATTTAATCAACGTTATATTTTAAATATATTATGTAGATTATCTGTATCTTACATATTCATAGTAACATACTAATCATTTTTAATTCTTTTATAAAGAATTAATTATATAGAACTGTATATTTAAACTACACATAAGGAGAATTGTAGAATGAATGAAAATGATTTACGTGTGATTAAAACGAAACGCGCCTTAAGTCACAGTTTTTATACGCTTTTGGAAACAACACTATTTTCATCAATATCAGTAAATCAAATATGTGAAAATGCGTTAATTCATAGAACAACATTTTACAAACATTTCTATGACAAATATGATTTACTCATTTATTTAATCACTGATTTAACCAAAGACTATTTTTCTATAGATTTAAAGGAACGTATCAATAGCCCCTTTAGCACTATGGAAAAAACGATTAACCACATTGATAAATTGAAAAAAATTGGTGATTTTCAACAAGGGGATAAAGAATTTGAACGAACTACTGGGAATCATTTTATTAAAGTAATCCAAGAAGATATTAAACAAAACATACATCGAATTGAAGTTGATCCAACGATACCAAAGGACTTAATTTTTTATATTTATGGTTCTAGCCTTTTCGGTATTATGGAATGGTCACGTGAAAATAATGCCAACTGTACTGCACAAGCGCTTGATGATTATTTTCATAAATTAATTAACATTAAAATAAAGGACTAAAGTGTCCTGATAATTAGTTATTAAGAACCTTCCGCCTTCTCTATTAACAGCAACAACTATCAAATTAAACAACAACATTATACGTTTTAATATAAAGGTATGAGCAACGGTCATCTTCTTTGTATTTTTTAATCTATATGCTTTAGCAAACTTATATGTTCAACACCCCCAAAATGCCACAAATAAAAAGGGCACAACCGTCATAGAAACGGATGTGCCCTCTTTATTTGTGTATATCATTTTATAATTTAGCAATAGCTAAATTTAGAACATCTCTGAAACTACCTTTTGTTCTAAGAAGTTTAATAAGTAGTCAGGACTTCCTGTCTTCGCATCTGTACCAGACATTTTGAAACCACCAAATGGATGGTAACCTACAACGGCTGAAGTACATCCACGGTTAAGGTATAAGTTACCTACATCGTATTCTTGTACTGCTTTGATCCAGTGTTCACGATTGTTCGTGATAACTGCACCAGTTAAACCGTAATCTGTGTCGTTTGCGATTTCAAGTAATTCTTCGAAATCGTTACCTTTAACGAAACCAACCACTGGTCCGAAGATTTCCTCTTGCATAATTTGATCACTTGATTTCAAACCAGAAATAATAGTAGGTTCAACAAAGTAACCAGTAGAATCGTCTGCTCCGCCACCTTGTTCTAATTTACCTTCTTTACTTCCAATATCTATATAATTTTTAATCTTATCGAATTGTTTCTTATTAATTACTGGTCCCATGTACGTATTTGTTTCAGTATTACCAACTGTTAATTCTTTAGTTAATTTAACAGCCTTTTCTAATACTTCATCATATACATCTTTGTGTACAATTGCACGTGAACATGCAGAACACTTCTGACCTGAGAAACCAAATGCTGAAGTAACAATTGCTTCAGCCGCTAAATCAGTATCGATATTCTCATCGACAACAATCGCGTCTTTACCACCCATTTCAGCAATCACGCGTTTTAAGAACTGTTGACCTTCTTGAACTTTAGCAGCTCTTTCGAAGATACGTGTACCAGTAGCACGTGAACCTGTAAATGTTACAAAGTGTGTGTGTACACTATCTACAAGGTAGTCACCAATTTCTTTAGGGTCACCAGGTACAAAGTTTACAACACCTTTAGGTAATCCAGCTTCTTCTAAAATTTCTATTAATTTATAGGCAGTTAATGGTGTGTCTTCTGCCGGTTTTAACAATACTGTATTCCCTGCAACAACCGGTGCTAATGTTGTACCAGCCATAATTGCGAATGGGAAGTTCCATGGTGGAATCGTAACACCAGTACCAATAGGTTTGTAGAAGTAATGATTGTGCTCTCCTTCTCTATCCAATACAGGTTTACCATCTGCTAATTCCATCATTGATCTTGCATAGTATTCGATGAAATCAATACCTTCTGCAGCATCGCCAACCGCTTCATCCCATGGTTTACCTGCTTCATAAACCATTAAGGCTGAAATTTCTTGTTTGCGACGTCTGATAATTGCAGCAACCCTAATTAAAAATTCTGCACGATCTTTGTGTGTCCATTTCTTCCATGATTTATAAGCTTCATTAGCAGCTTCAAACGCTTTATCCACGTCTGCTTTAGTCGCTTTAGAGACTTCTGCAATTACTTCGCTAGTATTGGCAGGATTGATAGACTGATACGTGTCATCAGTGAATTTATGTTCACCATTAATAACTAATGGAATTTTTTGATTTAATTCACCTTTAACTTTTTTTAAAACCTCTTTGAATGCTTCGACATTGCTACCATCAGTGAAGTCAATGCCTGGCTCGTTGTGATAATTAACTACCATTTTTCTACCCCCATGTTCGTTTGTAAATAGAAAACTGAAATGGAAACAATCCATTCTTTTTCATTGTATATGTATAGCACAACAAATGCAATCGCTTACAACCATTTTTGTGAAAATAAATAGTATATCGTCTAATTCGCATATTTTATTGTACTTTGTTATTATATTCCATAATATTTCCATATTTTAATAAAAATAAACATCAAAATTTTTTAACAATTTGTAACTTAAAATTTACATTCACTTATAAACAGATATGTTACATTTGCGTATACGCTTTAATTTCTAATCATATAAACAGAGAAACATGAAAGGAAACATGCACAATGAAAACATATACCTCTGTTATTTTTTGGATGCGCACGATTGCTTGTTTAAGTATCGTACTTATCCATTCAATAACGACTACATTTAGTAAGATGGATTTTGTAGGACATAGTACACTGATCCGCATTATTCAGCTTTTACTTATGTTCAGTACGCCATTATTTGTATTCATTTCAGAATTCTTATTGGCGAAAAATTATCACGTTAAAACAAAACCTGGTTTCTTTAAAAACAAATTAATTTATCTAGGTATTCCGTACCTATTTATAAATATTGGTATCTCGTTCTTTTATTTTAAACCTAAGCATTTCAGTGATTTTCTACATTATTTAAGCGAAACAATGTTTCATGGTGCAGCTGTCACATATTTCATTGTAATTATTTTCCAATTTTACATATTACATTACTTATTTTCTAAGTACCTTATAAAATGGAAACCTATCCCTGTAATTATTGGAGCAACTATATTCGCAACGCTTTACTGGGCATTTCGCCAATTCGTTCCTCAATCAGACAATCCTGTATTAGGATTATTTTGGGAACGCGAAGGCTGGATGTTGTTTTTAGGTTGGATTAGTTATTTCTTACTCGGTTTTTATACTGGAGTGTATTATGAAACGTTTATGAAAAAAATCAAAAATTATACCTGGGCTATCTTACTAGGTGCGGTACTTTCAATTGTGATTATGGTCGGTAATTATCTCATCGGTATCAGTACTTGGGTAGAATCTAAACGATTCGATATTCCTTTTTATGTAACAATGGTTATATTGGTCTTTTTCTTATTTTCATCTTATTTCAAATATGTACCAAAGTTTATTCTATTTATTAGTAATTACTCCTTTTGTATTTATTTAATTCATTATTTCTTTGTACATAATTTAGGTCTATTGCGCCAAGATAGTGCAGTACTTAATATTACATTTAACTTTATCATCACCTTGGCTGTATCTATATGTTTAGCTTATATATTAAATTTATTTAAATTTGGTAAGTATATCGTTGGTGGTATTGGTAATGTACAATATGATCATGTTTATGAAAGCTATAAACACGGTAAAATGGATTAAACATTAAAAATTGGTCATTTTTTAATGACAAAGGGGAAATTCTGCTAAGATATAAATAATTCAGTTTAAACAAGGGGGTGTTATAATGAATTTACGTGATGCATCACCAAGCACTTTGAGAACTATGATTAGTAATAATGAACTGATTCAGCATACAAGTGGTATGGCAAAGGGTTACGTGCAAGCCAATGTTGTCATTTTACCTTCTCAGTATGCCTATGATTTTTTGAAATTTTGCTTTAGAAATCCGAAGACATGTCCATTATTGGATGTTTCTGAAAAAGGAAGCAAATCCTTTTCTTTCTATGGACCACAAGCAGATATAACAACTGAAGTAGCATCTTATAGAGTTTATGAACACGGTCAGTTAGTTGATGAACCTAACCGTATTGATCACTTATTTAATGATGACATGGTTAGCTTTTTAATTGGTTGCAGCTTCACATTCGAGCATGCCTTAATCGAAGCTGGCATTCCAGTTCGTCATATTGAAGAAAATCATAACGTACCCATGTTTGTAACTAATATCCCGGCAAATCAAAGTGGTCAATTTTCAGGTAATATCACTGTTAGCATGCGCCCTATGACAATGAATCAAGCAATACAAGCCACTGATATTACAACGCATTATGCAGATGTTCATGGCACACCAATTCACATTGGTTCCCCCGAACAGATAGGTATTAATAATATTACGCAACCAGATTACGGCGAACCTGTCACAATAAAGGAAGGTGAAGTACCTGTATTTTGGGGATGTGGTGTCACACCACAATCAGTTGCACTAGAAGCGAAACCTGAGTTAATGATTACTCATGCACCTGGCCATATGTTTATAACAGATGTATTAGATAGTCAACTTAGAAATTAACTAAATGTCTCGTTAATAAAATGCGTTCCCTTATTATTATGGCAACGCATTTTTTATTACTCATTATTTATAGTTTTTATTACTTTAGCGGGCGTTCCAACAGCTAAGACATTTTCAGGAATGTCTTTAGTTACAACACTTCCCGCACTAATAACTGTTCCCGAACCAATCTTGACACCAGGTAGAACGACGACATTGGCGCCTAACCAAACATTATCTCCAATTTCAATCGGCAACGCTTGTTCAATACCACTGTTGCGTGCAGCTATTTCTAGTGGATGGTTGGCAGTATACAAACCACAATTTGGACCGATAAAGACATTATCTCCAATATTAATTGCAGCGCAATCCATCAAATAGCAATTATGATTTATAAAAACTTGTTTACCTAGTTTTACATTATATCCATAATCCACTTGAAATGGACTTAACAATTCTAATTGCTGTGGTTCATAATGAAATATTTTTTGTAATAATATGTGACGCTTTTCAACCTCACTCGGCTTGGTATAGTTAAGCTCACAACATAGATCCTTAACTTTAAGCCTTTCCTCACCTAATGACTCATCAAAGTTAGCATCATACCATTCACCCGCTAACATTTTCTCTTTTTCAGTCAACATAATTCCTCCTTAAAATATACGAACACTTACCTCATATGAATCTGACTAAAGGCACACAACTCGTATCCTAACATCATTTAATTTGCATTAGTATGTGATACATAAGCGTCCCTGCATAGTTTCCAATGACATAGCCCAATGTTCCAATGATTAATATGGGACCTACTAGCTTAGACCAACCTTTGCCTATAGCTAGTGCAACTGCAGTTGTGGGACCTCCTGCCGTTGCGTTACTTGCCAATAATATTTCTTCTACTTTAAAATTCAACCACTTGCCTAACAATAAACTTAAACCTAAATTAAATATCAATATTATCATAACAAAGATAAATAACAATGGTGCTGTTTTAATAATAGTGACAAATGATGCTGGCGTACCGATAACCACAAAGAAGATATAAATTAAGAATGTACCTATTTCTGAAGCCCCTGACAATTTTTCAAAGAAATCACCCCATAGTGCAACAACACATAAAGTCAATGTCGTTAATAATAAATATGAATCACCAAAGAATGACACGACTAACGTTAATAAAATATTAGATTTCGGTATCCAATGTTGAATAAGCTCTGATAATTTAAAACTTATCGCTACTAAAGTCACTGCACAGGCTACTGAACAGGCAATGTCGATTAAGGCAATCTTTTGAGGTGCAAAGCGCTGTTCCTCTGTCTTAGTGTTAGAACTGTCATAGTCCGTATTGAAATATCTTTTTATCCAAGGTAGTGAAGGCAATGCAATTAATAACATAAAATATAATGCCATTATGCTATTGTCAGCTACAACAGTCGATGAAATCATATCACTCGGTGTTGCAAATTTAGAACTTAACGCTGCAAAGTTAACACCTCCACCAATGTAACTCCCAGTCATCATTGCGCCAATCTTTGCTAAATGCGGTATCCATTGATTTAACACTAAGAAACCAACTATCGTACCTACCATTGTTCCTATCGAGGCAATCATAAATATGATTAATAGCCTTCTACTTTCTTTCCAGATCTTTAGTATGTTCGAACTAAATAATAATAGTGGTATTGATAAAGGGACGACATAGTCCCATACCGTGTCATACACCGGTGAGCTGGTTGGTATAATATGAAAGTTTGATAATAACATTGCCCCTACTAGTGCAATAATCGCACCAGAAATAATACTCGCAAAACGATATCGTTCTTCTAAAAATATACTAATAGTTGCCCAACCTATAATAATCGCCCACAATATCCAGGTATCATCTTTTGCTACTAATGTTCCTACTACCATCTTAATCCCCCCATTGAGCTTATAGTCAAAATACTAAATGACGATAATCATTTACTCAATATATTTTTTAAATTTTCAGAAAATAAATTGTCTAAATGTACGGTTACTGATATTCTTATTTTAAGAATGCATCAAACAAGGGGGACGTAATATGAAAGAAAGAATAGGTCTTATTCTCGGACCACTATTATTTATCATTTTTTACTTCATTCCTGGGATTACAGGTCTAGATGATGCACCAAGAGCAGTTCTCGCAGTTACATTATTTGTAGCGACTTGGTGGATTACTGAGGCCATTCCTATCCCTGCTACTTCATTATTACCATTGTTATTACTACCGTTAACAGGCGGCACTGATGAAAAGATTGCATCAAGTGCCTATGCAGACCCTATCGTCTTTATGTATATGGGTGGATTTATTATCGCATTGGCCATTGAGAAATGTAACTTACATAAGCGTATTGCTATGACTATTATTTCAATGATGGGCGCAAATAGTAATCGCATTATATTGGGGACAATGATTGCTACTGCCTTTATTTCTATGTGGATTTCTAATGCTGCAACTGCACTTATGATGTTACCCATTGCACTTGCTTTGATACAAGAAATTCAAGAAGCACAATTTTTAAAACCAGAATCAACACATAAATTTAGCAAAGCTTTATTATTAACTGTAGCTTATTCAGCGTCAATTGGTGGTTTGGCTACTTTAATCGGTTCAGTACCAAATGCTGTTTTCGCTGCAGTAGCCGCCTCTAGTTTAGATAGAAAAATTTCATTTGCTCAGTGGATGATTTTTGCGGTGCCTGTGACTATCATATTACTTGTTATCCTATATTTCATGTTAACAAAATGGCTATTTAAGGTTGACGATGCCGAAAAAATTTCTTCTGATTTTGCCAAAAAGGCCTTACATGATTTAGGTCCTATGAGTCGCGAAGAAAAACTGACAGGATCGGTATTTTTATTAGTAAGTTTGCTATGGATATTCGGTGGTCTGATACCTGATTCTATTCATGTTTCAGATACCGTCATTGCCATATTAGGTGCAGTATTACTATTCTTAATACCATCAACTAAACACAAAGGTGGACTCCTTGTATGGGATGATATGTCCCAATTACCATGGGGAATATTATTACTTTTTGGTGGCGGTTTATCATTAGCAGCCGCATTTGAAGATTCTGGACTGACAAAATGGTTTGGTGGCATGTTAAGTATCGTCAAACCATTACCATTGATTCTAATCATAATCGTAATCACAACAGGTATCTTATTCTTAACCGAAGTCATGTCTAACACTGCTGTTTCTAATATGTTGATGCCAATAAGTATTGGTTTTGCTGCTGCAATAAGTAAAGATCCATTTATCATTATGGGAATCGTCGCACTATCATCTACTTGCGCATTTATGTTACCAATATCCACACCACCAAATGCTGCAGTATTTAGTTCTGATGAATTAGAAATGAAAGATATGGTGAAAGCAGGATTCATCTTAAATATTTTTGCTATCATCGTTATATCACTCTTTGCTTATTTCTGGTTACCAATCGCATTCGGCATATAAGTTTGATATATAACAATAATCGTCAAATCGCTACGGCTTAGGTATGATGTAATATCTATACTACGGACGCATGTCAAATACACTGATACACATTATAATAAGTATATAAACTTATAAAAGGAGCAGTTATTATGAAGACATTAATCAAAGGAGCTATTGCCATCCTATTAATCTTAGGTGTTGTTAAGACCTTTCAAGACCATGATTTAACGAATGAAGCGACAAATTATTATCAACAATTTAGAGATGGCGAAGTACTGCAAAATATTGAAAACATTAATTTCGACTCATTAAAAAATATCAATTTTGATAACCTTAATCCTTCAGATTTCTTTTAAAGTTTAGCTCGTTATAATGTATAACTAGATTAGCAATAGACTCGGTTTATACACACAAATATTATTATTGATTGCCTTTCGTACAATAGTATTATTTGTATCTAAGTACTCAACATATTGTTTTATATACTCCAGACTATAAAAATTGTCGGTTGAATTGATGTTCCTTTCAACCGACTTTTTTGTTATCATTTATGTTGTTTTGTTCTATAGCCCTTAACTGTTTAAGATACAAGCTTATTACATTAAGCATGAAAAAATCCCCAAAAGAACAAAGCCTTTGGGGAACTCCCTTTATATTATGAAGCGATATTGCCCTTTTATCTAGTCAGAGGAGATTTGTTTTCTGACTACGTATCCGACGCACCTCTTACGATATCTAGTCTCTCGCTTACAATTCCCTACATTCAACACTTTGCTTTCAACAATAAAGTACTTATACCTTGCTCTATTGTATTTTCAAAGAAAAGTATTTTTATATATATTGACTACTACTAAACACTTATCTCTCTTCAATTCACAACACAAGAACTATAAATCGACCTTAAGATGTTATATAATCTCCTCCATTTACATGAATCACTTGACCTGTGATATATGAGCTATCAGCATATGATGCTAAAAACACATAAGATGGTGCTAATTCTGCTGGTTGACCTCGGCGTCCCATTGCTGTATCAGACCCTTGGTTTTCAACTTTATCTGCAGTAAATGTAACAGGAATTAATGGTGTATATATAGGTCCTGGTGCGACAGCATTTACTCTAATGCCTTTATCGATTAATGTAGTAGCTAGCGATCTTGTAAAGGCAACAATTGCGCCTTTCGTCGCAGAATAATCAATCAAATGACCTGAGCCACGATATGCAGTTACACTCGTTGTATTAACAATCGCATCGCCTTCCTTCAAGTAAGGTACAGCCGCTTGCGAAAGAAATATCATTCCAAATATATTGGTTTCGAATGTTTCTTTAACCTGCTCTGGCGTTATATCCTCAAATTGATCTCTTGGGAATTGAACACCACCATTGTTTACTAAAATATTCAGATCACCAAAGTCATCAATGACTGATGCAATCAGTTGTTTAGAATCGTTAATATTTTTCAAATCATGGGCATAAGCTTTCGCTTTACCACCTAACTCTGTTATTTGTTGAACAACTTCATCTGCATCTTCGTGCTCATCGTAATATCCGATAGCAACCTGTGCCCCTTCCTTCGCATATAATAATGCCACGGAACGACCTATACCCGAATCACCACCTGTAATGAGTGCAACTTTGCCTGCCAGCTTTCCGCCACTACGATACGAATCTAATACAGAAATTGGTCTAGGATTCATCTCTTTTTCAATTCCTGGTTGTCGATTTTGTGTATAGCCTGTTATTTGTTTGTGAAATTCAGTTAAATTCATCCAATCACTCCTTAGTATTCTTATTTGCCAGTACCACCATTTTGCATTATGAAACATTCTCACTTTATGTGGCGTCTATTTCCCAGGAAATAGTAATACTAAGTTATTTAAAACTATAGACTATATTATCCAATCCACTTGCATTATTAAAATATTATAAAATGAAGCATACTCAATCAATTGAATTTCTCGTACAAGAACGTCGTACCATTAACAAACGTCCGACCACACATATCAATCTACACTGTTAGTAACAGGCAAACTATTTTGCTGTCACTTCGTGTATAGCACTATTCGGCTGACTTAGACCCTGTTAGATTGAATGTTTAACAATCCGACTCGAATGTATGATGGACATAATTGCAAAGATCATAAAGATAATAGAATAAACTACCATAACAACATAAACTGGCAGCATATCTATAGAGTTCATAATCTTCATATATGCTTTAGCTGCAAAGTATGCATGTAATAATGAAATGATTAGCGGTAAAGCAAAGTTGAAGATTACCTTTAACGTTAAACCTTTCAACATATCTCTATGCGTGTATCCAAGTTTACGTAAAATTTTATAATTAGACATTTCATCTTCTGTTTCATCCATTTGCTTGATATAGATAATACAACCAGCAGCTATTAAAAATGCTAATCCAAGAAATGATGTTACAAACAATAAGATACCTATAGAATTATCCATGCTTTGTCGTATAACCTTTTGTGATTCAACATGAGGATTTACCTGTTTTAATATTTTGTTAGCAGCTGGCCAATCCTTTTTATTTAATAACTCATAGCCATATTGCTTATTAATTTCTTTACTGTGTTGACTTAGTTCATCATATTTATCAGTGCTGACTAATAGTACCGGTTGGCCATAAGAAACATCTGCCCTAAAATCTACTGTTCGTTGATCTGCTGTCACCTTAAATGGCGCAAAACCTTGCCCTTTAAATTGGATTGTCTTGTCGATATTATATTTAACTAAACTACCACCAATTGTAGAAACATTAATCAACTTAGCATTATTTCCAGAAACATCTTTATCTTTAAAAAATTCATTACTTGTTATAAACATTTCCTTAGGTTTGTTCATTAAAGAATTACCTTGTTTAACAAAGAAATCATCTTTTGTTATTTTCAAATTAGCTACCTCTTTATAAACAGGTTTAAATGGTATATGCGCTTGTTCTAATTTTTGTTCAAATTGCTGTGCCTGCTTTTCTGAATTTAAATTAAAATCTTGAGGTGATGATTCATAAATATTGTCATCAACAGATGATTTACTAATTGCACCAAAGCATAACACAGTGACCGTCACAGCAGATAATGTAGCTATAATAGTCAAAGATAACGCATTCTTCTTCATTTTATGCATAATTGAGGATGTAAAAACGACGTCCGTAATAGATATCTTGCCTTGCTTTAGTCCTTTAAGACTTTTGAAGATTAACGAAACCGAACTCCTAAAGAATAAATAGGCGCCTACTGTGGTTAAGAATAAAATAGCAAAGACTAAAAACATGATTGCATCGCTATATTTACCAAACATTTCGGTCGAAAAATAATAACCTAAAATAATCATCGTGATACCGATAATTCCAGAAATAAACTCTAATATCGTCACTTTAGGTTTATTGACCTCAGTCTTAGTATTATCATTCATCATCGTTAAGATACTCCGTCTACGTAAAAACCAAAAACTTTGTATTAAAATTAATACAAATGATAAACATAATAAAATAATCGTTTGCGTTACTGCTGGCGGTTGGAATGTTAATGATACACTGGTCTTAACACTTAAGATTTTGAGTACAACCATCAATAATATTTTAGAACCAAATACACCAATGATCATACCTAACACACCGGTAAAGATAAACATCGTTACTTGTTCTATCAATAGCATACGCATTATATTATTTCTTGTTAACCCGATTAATTGATACAGCGCGAATTCACGTGTACGTCTTTTTATAAATAGTTGATTCGCATACATTAAGAAGATCAATATAATGATAAACAAAAAATTGGCGCCAACCTTTGATCCTTCTTGGATTACTTTCATAGAATTATCATTATTAATACTGTTGGTATATTTTAATGTAACAAAGCTAAAATAAAGGACAATACTAACTATCAACGAAAATATATACATCGCATAGTGACGAATATTCTGTTTGAAATTCTTTAGTACAATCTGATTAAAGCTCATGTGTCACACCACCTAAAGCCGTTTGCATATGAATAATATTCTTATAAAAGGCTTGGTTCGTATCTTCACCTTGATAAATTTCAGAATGTATATTACCGTCCTTTAACATAATCACTCTATTAGAAAAACTCGCCGCTACAGGATCATGTGTAACCATTACAATCGTGGCGTTCATTTTCTTATTCATTTCTTCTAAACGATTTAATAAATCCTGCGCACTTTTAGAATCAAGTGCACCTGTTGGTTCGTCGGCAAAGATAATAGCTGGTTTATGCACTGAGGCACGTGCAGCTGCTGTACGTTGTTGTTGTCCACCAGATATTTCATTAGGATATTTATTACCTAATGCTTTGATCCCAAGTGCTTCAGTTACTTCATTATAATTGGCTTCTTTTTCTTTTTTTGACATCTTTTGTATAGACAATGGCAACATAATGTTTTCTTTAACCGTTAGCGTATGTAATACACTATAATCTTGGAAGATAAATCCTATCTCTTTTTTTCGAAAATCTGCTAATGCTTTATTGCTCATTTTATTTATCTGATTGCCATTAATTTCGACTGTACCACTGGTTAAATAATCAATAGAACTTATAACATTCAACAAAGTTGTCTTACCAGAACCAGATGGTCCCATAATTGTGACGAACTCACCTTCTTCAATTGAAAAGTCTATCCCCTTTAACACTTCTTGTTGTTGGTGCTTGTTACCATATTTTTTAGTTAAACCTTCAACTTTTAAAATTGGCATACTTTTCACTCCTAGTTACTTTATTTATAATCCAATTGTAACGAATCAGCCTAACACTGGCGTTTGTTTTAACTAACAAACATAGTTATTAAAATAACAACTTTGTCACACAGGTATAATTTTATGCGCATTCAATTATACTTTACATTGAATTTTAATAACTTTGTACTCAAAATACTATGTTATAATAATTTAGTTAAAATATTATTAAGGAGTATATAAATGCTAACTAAATTAAAAAGCGAATGGTTAACTGCACCAGGGACAAATATCTTAGCAGGTATTGTTGTTGCCTTAGCTTTAATACCAGAGGCAATTTCTTTTTCAATTATAGCTGGAGTCGATCCAATGGTCGGTCTTTATGCATCTTTTATTATTGCAGTAGTCATCTCATTTGTAGGCGGTCGACCTGCTATGATTTCTGCAGCTACAGGTTCCGTCGCCCTAGTCGTCGTTCCGTTAGTTAAAGATTACGGATTACAATACTTACTTGCTGCCACTATATTAATGGGTCTGATTCAGGTCATATTCGGCATATTAAAGGTCGGACATTTGATGAAATTCATACCAAATTCTGTCATGATTGGCTTTGTCAATGCTTTAGCCATTATGATATTTACTACGCAAATTAAACATATCTTTGGTATATCTATTCCAACTTACATCTTTGTCATCATTACCTTACTGATTATTTACTTATTACCACGTGTTTTCAACAGAATACCTGCTCCACTTATTGCCATTGTGTTATTAACTGTCATTTCGATTTACACACATGCAGATGTCAAAACAGTCGGAGACTTAGGTGATATTAAACGTACATTACCACATTTCCTTTTACCAGATGTACCTTACACCTTTGAAACTTTGAAAATCATATTACCTTATTCATTATCTATGGCTATTGTTGGACTTGTTGAGAGCTTACTGACAGCTCGTATTGTTGACTTAGCGACTGATACGTATAGTAATAAAAATCAAGAATCACGCGGACAAGGTATCGCAAACTTTATAACAGGCTTTTTTGGTTCTATGGGCGGTTGTGCCATGATAGGCCAATCCGTTATTAATGTACGTTCTGGTGCTACAACGCGTCTGTCTACCTTTACTGCCGGAGTATTTTTAATCATTTTAATTATTGTCTTTGGTGATTGGGTAGTACAAATTCCAATGCCTATTCTCGCTGCAATCATGGTTATGGTTTCAGTTGGAACATTTGATTGGAAATCTTTCAAATTTATCAAACGTGCACCTCGTACAGATGCCTTTGTAATGATCTTAACAGTCGCGATTGTATTGTTGACTAACAATTTAGCTTTAGGCGTCATTGTCGGAGTCATTGTTAGTGCATTATGCTTTGCCACTAAAATATCTAAGGTTAAAGTTGAACAAGAGACACATGAACAAACCATTTATTATAAAATTTCAGGTCAAATCTTCTTTGTATCAATAGATACAATGATGAATCAATTAGACTTAGATTTGAAACATCAGACGATATATTTAGATTTCCAACAAGCACACTTATGGGATGATTCTGCAGTTAATGCCATTGATACACTCGTTGAAAATTATAATAAAAAGCACAATACCGTTTATGTTCAACATTTAAATAAGGATAGTAAAAAAATAGTTACTGAACTTACAGAAATTAATCATCAACATTTATTATAAGCCGTTATTTCACACAAAAGCCAATGCGCATGTATTTACTGCGCATTGGCTTTTTTTAAATCTTAATCATTGACATATATACGGGTAGGGGGTATATTGTAGATGAATGATTTGCACTACTACCGGATATTAGTGTTCCAAGATACATAAATTAAAAAGGGAGGTTTATATTATGTCACAACAAAAAACAACGACCTATGATATTACAGGGATGACTTGTGCAGCTTGTGCAAATCGTATCGAGAAGAACTTAAATAAACTCAATGATGTTACTGCAAATGTTAATGTAACGACAGAGAAAGCAACCGTAACATACGACCCACAAAGCACTTCTGAAACACAAATTACTGAAAGCATTGAAAAAACTGGTTATGGCGTGTCTACTGAGCACACTGATTTAGATATTATCGGGATGACGTGTGCAGCCTGTTCAAATCGTATCGAAAAGGTATTAAATCGTATGGATGGCATAAGTAACGCAAGTATTAATCTCACTACAGAAAGTGGTGCTATCGACTATAACCCTAACACTGTTACGGTCGATGATATAATAAGCAGAATACAACAGATTGGTTATGATGCACAGTCTAAACAAGATGAAACACAAAAAGCATCTAGAAAGGAACAAGAATTAAAGGTAAAAAGATTCAAACTGATTATTTCAGCTATCCTAACTGCTCCTTTATTACTAACAATGTTCGTTCATTTATTCGGCATTCCTTTACCACATATTATAATGAATCCTTGGTTCCAGTTCGTCTTTGCAACACCTGTCCAATTCATTATTGGATGGCAATTTTATGTTGGTGCCTATAAAAATCTTAAAAACAAATCAGCAAATATGGATGTACTTGTTGCTTTAGGTACAAGCGCTGCTTATTTTTATAGTATCTATGAAATGATTAAATGGTTAATTCAACCACAAATCACTCCTCATCTTTATTTTGAAACAAGTGCAGTATTAATCACACTAATATTATTAGGTAAGTATTTAGAGACACGCGCTAAAGCACAGACAACAAATGCATTAAGTCAATTAGTCAACTTACAAGCTAAAGAAGCACGAATCATCAGAGATAACACAACAATCATGGTACCTTTAAACGAAGTCAAAGTTGGCGATTATTTAGTTATCAAGCCAGGAGAAAAGATACCCGTTGACGGTACAATAATTAAAGGAACAACATCAATCGACGAATCTATGCTGACTGGTGAATCAATTCCAATTGAAAAGAATGTGAATGATACAGTCATAGGTGCAACGATGAATAAACATGGTTCCATTACTATTGCAGCAACAAGAATCGGCAAGGATACGGCTTTATCGAATATTATTCAAACTGTAGAAGCTGCCCAAAGTTCTAAAGCGCCTATCCAACGACTCGCAGATATTATATCTGGTTACTTTGTACCAATTGTTGTAGCCATTGCTTTACTCACATTTATTTTTTGGATTACACTTGTACAACCTGGTGAATTTGAACCTGCGCTCGTTGCTGCTATTGCAGTATTAGTCATCGCCTGCCCCTGTGCATTAGGTCTTGCTACTCCTACTTCTATAATGGTAGGAACTGGTAAAGCTGCTGAACATGGCATCTTATTTAAAGGCGGAGAGCATATTGAACGAACACATGAAATTGATACTGTAGTCTTAGATAAAACTGGGACAATTACAAATGGTCAACCAGTAGTTACTGCATTCAATGGTAATAACGAGACGCTACAATTACTTGCATCTGCAGAAAATGGATCCGAACATCCTTTAGCCGATGCTATAGTGAAACATGCTGTTAATAACGATATTAAATTGTTAGAGCCTGAACACTTCACTTCTATACCTGGCAGAGGTATTTCAGCTATCATTCATAATCGTCATATCTTAGCAGGTAATCAACAATTAATGACAGAATATAATATTGATACAACTGAGCAGATAGAACAATTGCAACGCTACGAGACAGCTGGTCATACTGCTATGTTTGTAGCTGTCGACAATCAAATTAATGGCATAATTGCCGTTGCAGATACTGTGAAATCAAATGCACGAGAAGCAATTCAAGCATTGCATGATTTAGGCATCAACGTCGTCATGTTAACAGGCGACAATGAACGTACAGCTCATGCTATTGCCAAACAAGCAAATATAGATACCGTTATTGCGGAAGTATTACCGGAAGAAAAGGCAGCAAAAATTGCAGAAATTCAACAAACAAATCAGCATAAAGTAGCTATGGTAGGAGATGGTGTAAATGATGCACCTGCTCTAGTACAAGCAGATATAGGTATTGCAATAGGTACAGGTACCGAAGTTGCTATTGAAGCAGCAGATGTTACTATCCTCGGAGGCAATTTATTGTTAATACCTAAAGCCATAAAGGCAAGTAAATATACTATCCGTAATATCCGTCAAAATCTATTTTGGGCATTGGGTTATAATGTAGCAGGTATTCCTATTGCTGCATTAGGATTATTAGCTCCTTGGATTGCTGGCGCAGCAATGGCATTAAGTTCAGTCAGTGTAGTGACAAATGCTTTACGTTTAAAAAGAATGAAACTATAGTTAACCCTATACAAAAATTTATAAGGAGGTGAATGTTATGGCTAAAGAAATCATTGCAGTAGAAGGTATGAGTTGTGATCATTGTAAACAAGCTGTTGAAGGAGCACTAACAAATCTAGATGGTGTTACAACTGCTGAAGTAAACCTTGAAGCTGGAAATGTCACAGTCGATTACGATCAAACACAAGTTACAACAGATAACATGAAAGAGGCTATTGAAGACCAAGGATATGATGTAAAATAGTACAATCATAGAGGCTCATATCATCAAAGTGCGTTGATGATATGAGCCTCTATTTTATTATAATCAATTTACACGTAATGATGTATCTCCTGTTTGTAATACCTCCATAGTTGCATCTAAAGCATCAACTATTAAATTTTCAACAGCAGCATCCGTATAGAAAGCAATATGCGGAGATAAAATAACATCTTTACGTTCAATAAGTGAACGTAATAATTCATCTTCTAATATTACACCACGTTGATCACTAGGAAATAGACCCTTTTCAGCCTCATATGTATCTAATGCTGCCCCTTTGATAATACCTTTATCAATAGCTTCAATTAAAGCACGGGTATTCACGACCGACCCACGAGCGCAATTTATAAATACTGAACCTTCTTTAAAACTATTAAATAATGATTCATCAAATAAATAATGATTTTCATCACTTGCTGGCACGTGCACCGTAACAATATCAGCTACTTCCACTATTTCTTTAATTGTATCTTTATAGTTCACGATAGATTGTAATTGTTCATTTTTCACAATATCATACGCAATTACCTTAGCACCAAAACCATTTGCAAATATTTTCGCAACAACACTACCAATACGTCCTGTACCAATCACTGCTACTGTTAAATCCTTAATAGAGCGCGATAAGATGGCAGGTTGCCAGCGAAAATCTTGTTCTGCGGTCTTTTGCTGAATATCATTAAAGTTTCTCACCAAATTTAATGCTTGGGACACAGTATACTCTGCAATTGACTCAGGTGAATATGAAGGTACGTTTGAAATGATTAAATTATATTTATTCGCCAATTCAAAATCATAACAATCATATCCCGCACTTCTTTGGGCAATTTGTTTTATTCCAAACTCATTCAATTTTTTGTAAACCACTTCAGGCAGAGGGATTTGTTGTGATACAGACACACCATCAAAGCCTCGCACACTATCTACTGTGGATTCAGTCAATAATTGACTATCTAAATCTACAGATACTTTATGTTGTGCTGACCACGCTTCAATATAAGGAATATCTTCCTCTCTTACACCAAACAATTTAATTTTTGTCATCGCAAACACTTCTTTCTTTATGATATAAAGCACTTAATGATTGTAAACGATTAGCTGCTTCTAAGAGTTGTGCATCGTTCAATGCTAGTGAAATCCTGACATAATTACGCCCATGTTCGCCAAATGGGATGCCAGGAGCTACTAAAATAGATTGCTCCTCTAATAAATACTTAACAAATTGCTCACCATCATAACCTTCCGGAGTAGCTAACCATAAAAATATACCACCCTTCATTGGTTCAAATGGAATGTGTTTTTCAGTCAATTTTGCTTCAAAAAGATCTCTCCTGCGTTTAAAGGTAGCACTTTGTTCCTCTAAAAATGTATCATAATGATTTAAAGCGTATGTTGCAGCATCTTGTAACGCACCAAACATGCCTGCATGTGTATGTGTTTGGAATTTTTTGAGCGCCTGAATCACTTCTTTATTACCTACTGCAAAACCAACTCTAAATCCTGACATATTATAGCCCTTAGATAGTGAAAATATTTCAATCGCTACATCTTTGGCTTGTGGTGATTGCAATATACTCGGATTTTTATGATCAAAACCAAAGGCACTATATGCAAAATCATGAACAATTTTAGTTTTTGTCCCTTTAAAACGCTGTATAGCTTCATCAAATACATTTTGTGTCGCAACGGATCCCGTCGGATTATTTGGATAAGTTAAATAAATCAATTTAGTATTATCTAAGACTGACTGTGCCACCTTATCCCATTCAGGTAAATAATCCGGAGAATTCAATACCAGTGGTACCGGAATTGCATCAGCCAATTTTACGCCAGCTAAATAATCTGTATATCCTGGGTCAGGCAACAACACACTTTCTCCTGGATTAACAATACACTGTGGTAAATTAACTAAACCATTTTTCGTTCCATATAAAATACATACTTCATCTTCTTTATCTAACGCTACTTGATATTGACGTTGATAGAAATCAACTATCGCTTGTTTAAAGGTAACTTTTCCATGAAATGCACCATATTTTTGGTTCTCTGGTATATGTATTGCTTTACTAAAACAATCTAAAATGCCCTCAGGTGTTTCTCCATCAGGTATACCCACTGCCATATTAATTAATGGCAAGGGGCCATGTTCTACTTTTTGTCCCATTGTCTTGCCAAAATAGCTGTCAGGTATCTGTGATAATCTTTCTGACATTACCATAAAACTGCCCTCCTTAAATAAAAAACTATATACCGAAGTTCAGCGGCATATAGTCATATCATATGTCACCTATCTCTCAAGACAAATACTGCTTGTTGGATTTAGCACAGTACGTCAATCACGTCTGTTGCTGAAGTATCATCGGGCCAATTCCCTCAACTTCTCTAGATAAGTTGCTTCATATTAAATTACTAATTATTTTATCAGAATATTCAAACTTGTCAATGCAATAAAAAAGAACGACTCTAATGAGTCGCTCTATATATAGTGTTGAATCATTTAATTGTTTAATTAAATCTTACCACCAGTTGTTAGCTGCACGGAAAGCTAATGCATTATCGATTGAACCATAACGTTGTTTAGCATAGTTAATCATACCTTGAGTTTGAGTAGCAACTGAACCAGTTCCCCAAGATTCTTTAGTTTGACCTAAACCTCTGTATCCTAATTCGTTAACAGCATTTGGGTTACCGCTTGACTCAGGTAATACGATAGTATTCCACATAGCTTCAGTACCACCAGCAGCTAAGAATTGAGCTTTAACTGACCCACCAGTTGAAGCAGCTTGTGTTTTTGCAGCTTCGTATGTTTTAGTTGCAGTGCTTGTTTGAGCAGTTTGAACGTTTGAGTTTGAAGAAGCTTTAGGAGCTTCAACTGCTTGAACTTCTACATTGCTTGATTGTTGTTGTGAACTTACTTCGTTAGATGATTTTTCGTTAGTGTTTGTAGATGCTTGTGCACTTACATCTTGTTGAGCTGAGTTTGATGAAACGTTTGTAGATGCACTTTGTGAACCTGCAACGTCATAGCTCCAAGACCATGATTGACCATCTGAATCAAATTTATATTCGAATCCGCCTAATACGAAGTCATAGTGGTAAGCACCAGCGTGTAATGGTTTTTCGTTTAATTCTGAAGCATTGTTTTGAGCTAATTCTGCTAAGTGTGCTTTGTCGATGTTTTGCTCAGAAGCGTGCGCTTGATTTTGATCTGCTTGAGTTGCGTATCCAGTTACACCTAATGCTACTGCTAAAGATGATGCTAAAATTGTTTTCTTCATAATAAAAAAATCCTCCAAATTTAATTCTTTTCTAAAAGTAAATTATATTTTCGTTAATAAAATTATCGTATCTGCTAATATTGTTTAAAATTTATGTCTAATTTTTTGACCACAAATAATATACCATAAATTTCTCGTTTTTATATTACATGTGTATAACAAAACTTTACAAAAACAAGCTCATTATGTAACATTGCAATCTTTTTGTTTTGTTTTGTTACGCATAAACTATCAAAGATAACGCTAACATTTAGAGTAAAATGTTGTGATAACAGTGTAATTTACTACTTTTTTCACATTACGACTATTTTCTGAATTATTACAAGTATCCTTTCTGTAATATTTTTGTAACAATATAAACCGTTAAAAAATATATTTATTGGGGCAAAACTTGTAATTTTTGTTTTTTCTGAAAATTCAATCGCTAACTATCTATTACTTTCATGACGGTATTCAACTTTAACTTTACCGAAAAAATCGTCTACAGCTTTTATTATTCCTGTAGACGACTCAATTAAATGTTAACTTTATTAAGCTGTATTTTAAATTATTTTCATTATGCTAAGAATTTAAAAATATCTCGATCATATAATTTCAATACTTTCATATAGAAGGTATTAATAATATAACCAATTGTAAATGGCACTACAAAAAATGCAATAAATACCATCAACAGGCTCAATAGTGGTGAATGTTCCATAAACCTAAATGCACTAATCGGACCGACTAGTCCAATAATACCAAATCCAGCAGATTCTTTAGTACCGCCAATGCCGATAAGTGCTCCAGCAAAACCTGTGACTAAAGCAGTAGTAAAAATAGGCAATAATATGATGGGATGACGCACCATATTAGGGATCATCATTTTAACGCCACCTAAAAATATAGTAATCGGCACACCTGCTCTATTGACCTTAACAGTCCCAGCAACAAGTACTGCTTCACATGCCACTATTCCAAGTGAAGCTGAACCAGCAGCTAAACCACTAATACCTATTGCTAATGCAGTTGCAACGGTTGATATAGGTGAAATAATAATAAAACTAAATACAAGTGCGATTAACATAGACATTAAAATAGGTTGCAGTTCTGTAAATGAATTCACCAAATTCCCTATACCTGTGGTAATCATTTTCACATAAGGTAACAATAAAACACCTAACAAACTTGCAATAACTCCAACAAAAGTTGGTAATATGATTAACGTGAGACTACCAAAACACTCACCAATCACTAATATAATAAACACTGCAATAGCTGCAGTTATCATCGTGTTAATTAAATCACCTACACCTATTAATACCCATGTACCTGATTTAAATTGCGCAACACCACTACCAATAAATGCCGAACTTGCTACTACGGCTGTCGCTAAAGGTGATAATTTAAAACGCATTGCTATTAATGCACCTACCAAGATTGGTACTGTAAATTGTATACTTTCAACAATTTGCAATAACGTTTGAAAGATGGGATATTTCGGTGCAAAAACCTTAAATAATTCTCCTAAAATTGCATTCGGTATCAGTCCGGCCACAATTGCGATTGCCACGCCTGATAATACATTATTAATAAACTGTTTTGGACTTACCTTGATCATAGAAGTTCCTCCTTAGTTGTAGTAGGTACTTAATATATCATATTTTCCAAATTTTCAGAATATTAATTTTTGTTTTAGCCATTTAATTTTGCATTATCTATAAATTCCATCATATTTTGAAAACGATACGCTAAATCTACTTCATGTTACTGCATGAATGCTTCAGTCAATACAAGACCTTGGCGATCATTTTCGTAAAACTCTAATTTATAAAGTGTATTTCCATTTGGAAGGTATTGCTCAAACTGTTCCCATATCCAAAACGCAATATTTTCTGCAGTCGTATTCATAGCTGGTAATGTGTCATTTAATAACTGATCTGCTAAAAAAGGTGCAATGTGTTCATCATATAATTTGTCTACAACATTAAAATCTAATGCCAACCCATAATCATCAATAGGTGATAATATCTCTACATTAAAACGATATAGCTGATTTTTTAAATCTTTATGCAATGTTTCAGAAAAATAAATTCTATTATCACACTGAAATTGGAAACTATTTCTGATTAACACATTGTTCGTTCTATATTGATACGTTTTCGGTGGCTGAACATGATCAAACTTATTCATCATAAAACCTCCTGTTTTTATTTGTTTTACCCTTTTTCTAAAAAATAACTTCAAACTACGATGTTTTTAATTTACAGTTATTGGCAATGATGAAAGTGATATATATTTAAAACAGGAGTGATTTTAATGTCAATCAAGACTCAACGTATTTATGATGAAAGTGAAAATCAACAAGTAACTGGATTACGCATATTAGTAGATCGTGTATGGCCTAGAGGCATCTCTAAAGAACAAGCTAAGATCGATCATTGGTTAAAGGATATTGGACCTTCTACAGAGTTAAGGAAATGGTTCGATCACGATGCAGAAAAATTCACAGAGTTCAAATCGAAATACCAACAAGAATTAACTGATAATGACGACCAAGCTAAAGCATTTAAACAATTAAAACAATGGGTTGATGAAAGTGATAAACCGGTCGTCTTGTTATTCGGCGCCAAAGATACTCAACATAATCAAGCCGTTGTACTTCAATCTTTATTGAGCTAATACGCTTCAAGGCATTAGCTTAGCATATATATTCACAATCCTATCGGTAGCGCATACTACATTACAATACAACCCATTCAGTCGGTTACAATTCATACAAACTCTTTTCGCCGTTAGGTAATTTATCTATGAAAGATTTGGGGTCTATTGCAAATTGATTGCCCACCCCATCTTTCATTCTTTGAAAATGAAGATGCGAACCTGTCGTTTGTTCACCAGTATTACCAGAGAGCGCAATGGTATCACCTACATTCACACGGTCACCTTTCGCTACTTTAAATGTATTCAAATGCATATACCATTGATGATATCTACCATTATCTTCTTGAATTTGTATGACTTTTCCACCTAATTTATTATTAAAGGTTCTCGTCACAACGCCATCGGTCAC
This sequence comes from Staphylococcus sp. 231237_7MaSpsaltlick, assembly GCF_043107035.1. NCBI lineage: Bacteria > Bacillati > Bacillota > Bacilli > Caryophanales > Staphylococcaceae > Staphylococcus > Staphylococcus sp. 231237_7MaSpsaltlick. The sequence goes on along the minus strand of NZ_JBICNX010000004.1, from coordinate 378,787 downwards.
TGCTTTAACTGGTGTATCTTCAGGTAAATCGTAATCAATGCCGTAATGTTTACCATCGAAATCACTATATTGATATTCACCGAAAGTTTCTGTTTCTCTACTACGATTAAATAATGCTTCAAAGTCATTATTTGACTCTTCTGGTTCATGACTTTGGTTGGTATATAATTTAGTCACGGTTTGTTTAATTTCTTCATTATACTGTACAAAAAATACTATCGCTCCTACAATCACGATACAAATAGCTAAGTATTTTAATAATTTCTTCAATAAAGGTAACACCTCTTAAATAATAAATTTGTGTAATTATTATACGCACTCATCAACATGAATGCGAACAATTCGTTTACACAACGCTCTCATAAAAATAATATATCTATAAGTTGCAATGATGTATCTACCAAATAACAGCATAAATAAAAAGCTTTATAAAACCATTTCCATTGAAGGAATCGTTTTATAAAGCTCTGTCTCATCATCTTTAATCTAGTAATTAATCTAACAATAGCGCATTTATTATAATTTATTGTAACTTTGTAAAATATTTTCAACTAAATCCCACAAGTCATCTACATCAACAGCTATCGCAAAATTGGCGTTTTTTTCCTTTTGCGTAATATCGTTTAAATCTACCGACATTGTGCCATAAGTTAAATCACTCTGACACTCAATATCGATTCTCGTGTATTGCATCGTAAATAATTCGGGTTGCAATAAATATAAAATTGTACAAGCATCATGTATGGGTCCGCCATCCATATTGAAATGTGTCTTATATGTGGATTTGAAAAATTCAAGTAGCTCAACAACAAAACGGGCAATTTCATTATCAATACCCTTAAAGCGTGAGATAATTTCATCTGTTGCCAGCACTTGATGTGTGACATCTAGACCAAACACATTAATCATCACACCACTTTCAAATACACGTTTCGCCGCTTCGGCATCAACCCAAATATTAAATTCTGCTGTTGGTGTCCAGTTACCGAATGTACCGCCACCCATAATTGTAATAGATTCGATATTTTGTACAATATTGGGTTCCTTATTCATTGCCATAGCAATATTTGTTAATGGTCCCGTCGCTACAATGGTCACTTTGGTATCACTGTGGCTCACTTTTTCAATTATTGTATCTACAGCATGCACAGTCGTCGGCTTTAATGCAGGTACTTTAGGTAAATTGGGTCCGTCTAATCCAGTCTCACCATGTATCTCTGATGCAAATGACGCATCTTTTATTAACGGACGAGATGCACCAACAGACACTTCAATGTCTAACCGGCCCATAATATCCAATACATTTAAAGCATTATTAGTATTCTTTTCAACAGATTGGTTACCTGCAACAGTCGTAACTGCTATGATATCTAATGGACTTTGCTTGGCTCCTGCAAGTATTAATGCAATTGCATCATCATGGCCCGGATCACAATCCATAATAATTTTTTTAGTCATTTTTCTTCACTCCAAATCACAGGATTATAGCGTACGATTTCAAACTTGAGTCATCATCTTTGTCGTGTATGCTTTTTATATTGTCGATACATCAATGCTAGGACTATCAACCATAATGGCGCTAATAACACACCGATTCTAGTCTCCGGATTCACCAATAAAATACCAAATATAAAGATAAAGAATACGATGATACACACTGCCATTTTACTACCACCTGGTAATTTAAAATTACTTCGCTCATGCAGGTCAGGTCTTTGCTTTGTATATCTATAGTATGCAATGGTAATTAAGGTCCATAAAAATATATTCAACACTGTTGATACAGTACTAATATAGACAAAGACGGTTGTCGCATTAGGAATAAAATAATTCAATAACACTGCAATAAATAAAAATGAACTTGTAATTAAAATCGCAGTGATCGGTACACCTTTCTTATTTGTTACCTGAAAACTTGGTGGTGCTTGTTGTCTATCTGCCAAGCCAAATAACGTCCTACTATTAGCAAATATACCACTGTTACAAGCTGAGGCTGCTGCAGTCAATACCACAAAGTTGATGATTCCTGCTGCAAATGGTATACCTACAAGCGCAAATAATTTCACAAACGGACTATCCTCTGGATCAAGTTTATTCCATGGCACAATTGAAATAATAATAGCAATTGCCCCAATGTAGAACAATAAAATTCTAAAGGGCACACTGTTGATTGCCTTAGGAAGTGTCTTATGTGGATTCTTAGTTTCTCCTGCAGTGATACCAATCATCTCAATTCCTAAAAAGGAAAATATCGCCATTTGGAAAGACATAAAGAAACCAGCAGCACCATTTGGAAACAATCCACCATGTGCATATATGTTAGAAAATGAAGATGTACCATACGGTGTTTGGTAAGCCATGATAACCATGGCCAATCCCACAATAATCAACGCGATAATCGTACCTACTTTAATCAATGCAAACCAGAATTCTAGCTCACCAAATAATCGTGTACTCAATAAATTGAAATACATCAATAGGAGTACGCACAAAAAAGCTGATAGCCAATTGGGAATTTGTGGAAACCAAAACGATACATATTTCGCCACCGCTGTAACCTCTGCCATACCAGAGATAATCCATGTTAACCAATATGTCCAACCTGTAATGAAACCTGCAAGTGATCCTACATATTCATTTGTAATATCTGCGAATGAATTAAATTTCGTATCAGAAAGCAACATCTCTCCCATCGCTCTCATAAACATAAACAATGCAAATCCAACAATTATGTAAGTCAATAATATAGACGGACCAGCTAAATGAATCGACTGTCCTGCACCTAGAAATAAACCTGTACCAATTGCTCCCCCAATTGCAATCAATTGAATATGTCTGTTACTTAATTCTCTCCTTAGTTGATCAGCCATAATTCCAACCCCTTAAATTTGAAATTATACTCTTTAATCATACTATGTCCCATTCATAGTATCTAATTTCTCCTAACATATTAGGTTTTTATTATTGTTAATGATTAAAAAATACAACAATATACAATAATAGTTTACCCTTGCCAATATTTAAAAAACTGTTAAATTAAAATTATTAAAAAATTTTTAGGAAGGTGGAATAACATGAAAGCAATATTAATTGGCATTTTGGGGGCAATGTTTTTCTCTGTTACCTTTATCTTAAATCATGCAATGTCAGATTCAGGTGGTAGCTGGCTTTTCAGTTCATCTTTACGCTTTATATTCATGTTTCCATTTCTTTTTATATTTGTCTGGATACAAAAACGTCACAACGTTATTATCAAACATATTAAAGCGCACTACATCTATTGGCTCATTTGGAGCACCTTGGGATTTGTCTTCTTTTACATACCTATCACTTTCGTATCAAACTTTAGCCCAGGGTGGCTCATTTCAGCAACGTGGCAATTAACAATTATTTGCGGCTTATTATTAGCACCATTATTCTACGAACTCATCGAATATAATAATCAAATTATAAAGGTTAGAGAACGTATATCTTGGCGATCACTTGCAACTTCAAGTATTATGATTTTTGGCGTGATATTAGTACAGATTCCACAAATTTCTAATATACAAATTCAAACATTTATTTTGTCCGTTGTACCATTGGTTCTAGCTGCCTTTTGTTATCCTTTGGGTAATCGTAAAATGATGGAACTCGTTGACAATGAACTCACTACGATTGAACGTATCTACGGGATGACCTTTGTTACACTGCCAATCTGGATCATCATATTCTTAATTGGCGTCTTAACAAATGGTTTACCCTCTTCAAGTCAGGTCTTACAAACCTTTTCAGTAGCTATTTTTTCAGGTATCATTGCGACCGCTTTATTTTTCTATGCTACAAATATGGTCAAGGATAACCAAGCTACCCTGGCAGCAGTTGAATCTACGCAGGCTACAGAAATTATCTTTACCTTAATAGGAGAAATGCTCTTCTTGGGCCTTCCACTACCAGATACGATTAGTCTTATTGGTATTGTCTTGATTACACTAGGTATTTGTATTTATAGTTTTATGAGTACCTTTATTAAGGAAAAGCAAGCAGACGTTAATTAATTCTATATTCGTTCCATATAAAATCAAACTGTTTATGTAAGACTACACCACTTTTAATTAACTAGACCTTAACGCCATATCAATTATTCACGTTGACATAATTTCAACTAGCATAGATAATTTATATGCTTATAATAAAGTATTGAGTAGAGGAGATGCACAAGTAATGCCAACCACATATACAGATCCACGTGTATCAAGAACGAAAAGTCTGTTGATGAACGCATTTCGTGAAATTGCTAAAGAGAAAAAAATACATGCCATTACCGTGAAGGATATTACCGATCGAGCTACAGTGAACAGAGCGACATTTTACGCGCATTTTTATGATAAATATGACATCATGGATTACACTATTTCTGAGACAATACTCAATAATCTAAATGAAACATTAGATATTGCTGAGAAATTAGATGAATCCACTTTACACACACTATTTATTAAAATAACTAGCTATATTGAGGAAACACATAATGAATGTAAGTTAAATAGTAAGGCATATGGAGAAGTTGTTGAAAAACGTGTCAAAGAAGAATTAGAAGATATCTTTCTTACATTAATTGAAGATAGCAACCCAAATCAAGATCGTGAAATGCTTGCATCTAGTGCGCGGTTTCTTGCTTGGGGATTATACGGTATTGCGAAACATTGGTTTGAAACTAGTACCGTTTCCGCAGAAGACTATATAAAAAAATCATTACCTTTTTTAGTGAATCATCTAGCATATTAAAGTAAAACTCCCTAAGTTGAGTTGAAAATGGAACAGTGTTTACAAACACATCCTACCTTTCCACTTAACAATTAGGGAGTTTTTGTTATTCCTGAAATTTAATTACTCACAATATGTACTATTCATTATTGTCATTGATAAACTTCAATACATCTCCAGTTATAGCAACTGCATTATTACTTTCACCTTCAACACCACCGTGATGTAATCCGATTAATTGATTATTGCTATCAAATACTGGTGATCCTGAATTTCCTCCGAAAGTACTTGCATCATAAGTTAACTCTGTACCTTGATTACCTATAATCTTTCCTGTACTTTCCCACATTGTCGCTAAAGGTTTATCACCAGGATAACCTGTCACTGTCATAGGATCCCCTTTTGATGTCGCTGCAGCGTCCTTTAAAGTAGCTGGTTGTACTACTTCACCAACTGTTTGTCCCTTACTGTTAGGATTAAAATGAACAACGACTAAATCTGCGTCACCTGGATATGGTTTAATATCTTTTTCTGTAAATGTCCCATACGGGAATGTATTTTCATCCTTTGCTGCCGGTGAAAATTGCATATTACCGTCAGAAAGGTTTGCTACGTGTTTATTTGTTAGTACAGTGTTTTTACCAACTACAACACCAGTAGCAATACTGTCTCCCATACTAATATAACCAATAGATTGGTAATGACCACTCGTTGTATTATCTATTTGTTTTCTATCTTCATTTGGCAATATAACTTTTTGTGATATTTCTGGTGATTGGTTAGCAGTATTTTCATTTTGTTGAGCCGTATCATTCGAGTCTTGAATCTCTTCATTATTTCCTTGTTTATCTGAACTGGCAAAACTACTAAATGGCGCTATTGCTAAAATTAAAGCTAGTGACAAAGTAATACTACTTAATACTTTTCTCAAAAACATAAATTACCTCCAAAAAATAATATTTGTCCTCTTCAATTTAAAGAAATTCAGAAAAATAATCAAATAATAATAAAAATTCCTAAAATTAATATTTTTCATACAATTTTATTCTAAAAATTATAAATGCTTTATATCGTAATGATGATGAATTCACAACACATTGCACAAATTGTTGCTTAGCCAATAAATTAAACAATTTGTCGTTTGCATTATGCACAGAATGGTCATACAATCTTATCTAGACAACAGGTGTTACTTAATTAATAACTGTTGCTTAGTATATAGAAAAAGGAGGGATTAATATTTCAACAATACAATCACATAGTGGTTTTCATTACGCTTTTAAAGCACAACATTTAACGCTTGGGTTAATGATGCCTTTTGATAATGCCGAGCATAATGCATTATCATTTTCTGAACAAGGAGACTTGGCAAAATATGCCGAAACACTTGGGTTCACTAGTTTATTCGTTAGGGATAGTCCACTCTATAGTCCTAAGTTAGGTCCTATAACCACAAATTATGACCCATTTGTATTTTTGACTTATATAAGTAGTCGAACTTCAAACATTGCATTAGGTACTGCTAGTATTGTTGCGACGTTAAGACATCCTATTCATATAGCTAAAGCAACTACCTCATTAGATTTAATTTCTAATGAACGCTTGTTACTCGGCATGGCAACAGGAGATAGACAATTTGAATTTCCAGCATTCAATATAGAGACAAATCAATTATCAGAACGATATCAACAAACGATATACGCTGTAAAGGCATTATGGCAATCACACTCGCCAGACTTATCAAATACAAAATTCCAACTAACTGAAGATTCTGGATTACAAATATTACCCAAACACCAACAAATCCCAGTGTTTGCTACTGGTTATGCCAAACAAAGCATAGACTGGATTAAACAGCATATGGATGGGTGGTTATTCTATCCACAAGCCTTTCAAGCGCAAAAGAAACTACTTGAACAGTGGCATGATAACAACAAATTCAAACCATTTATGCATCCTCTCGTCATCGATTTATCAAATAATCCAAATGAACTTGTTTCACCAATTAAGGGTGGATATCGACTGGGGAGTAAGACTTTATTAAATATATTAAGCGCCTATGAACGAATCGGAACAAATCACATCATATTAAACTTAAAATCGGCAAATAGAACATACGAAGATATGTTACAAGAAATAGGAAAAGAAATTATCCCCTATTTCCCACCACATATAACCAAGGAGGTACAGAAAAATGAAATTATTGGACAGAATTAATATGTTAGCAAATAAAGAAAAAGCACAAGGACTAACAACAACAGAAAAACAAGAACAACAAACATTGAGACAAGAATACCTTAAAATGATTCGAGGACAAGTCATCAATACCTTTTCAACATTAAAAGTTGTAGATCCATTAGGTGAAGATGTAACACCTGATAAAGTTTATAAACTTAGAAAAGAAATGGGAACATTAGATTTGAATTAACCATAGCGCAATCGTATAGAACGTAAAGTGCTTATATAAGTGAAATAGGCAATTTCTATTGAAGTAATATAGAAATTGCCTTTTTTATGTGTTTTAATCCACACTCAGATCTTACAATGACGTATGTTGGCGGACTCCTGTGGGAACAGGACAAGCTGAAGACTACAGGCTGAAGCTGGCCCCTAGGAAAGCGAGCCAACAATATGAAATATGAATATTAAACCAACAGCTGAAGTATTATTTACATAATGATTGATATACCATCACTTACTAGACAAACTGAATACAAGCATTTAAGTGGATGGTAATTTAACAGTCACAAATGTTTTCTACGTATGTTGGCGAGACTCCTGTGGGAACAGGACAAGCTGAAGACTACAGGCTGAAGCTGGCCCCTAGGAAAGCGAGCCAACAATACGAAATATGAATAATAAAGAAGCAATCAGATAAATTGAATTCATTCATCTGAGTGCTATTTTTCTGGAAATTATGTCCCAAATTTTAAATACTTAATTAAGCTGTCTATAATTTTTAGAATTAAAAAGAATTAATACCCATACAAATAAGCTAGAAAATGCAGAAATAGCAAGAACATTAAATATTGAAATATCCATTGTATTCAGACCTGAGATCACTACATAAGAAATTGGATCAAACCCTGTCATAGCAAGGAATATTAAACTCATCACTCTTCCAGTTACTTGTTCATCTGTAAATTCTTGTGCCATTGTAATAAATGGAATGTAAACAAAGGTATAAGTAACACCAATAAGGAGAAGTAATAGCATTTGTAATATCAATGTCGTAACTTGCGTGAAGATAATCAATAGCACAATCATGATCAACAATGTAAATATCGTCAACTTACCTCGTCCCTTTTGGAACGTAATAATACTAAGCAATCCTGTTCCTACCAACATCCCCACACCTAAACTAGACTGCAAATACGTTAAATTAATCGGTGTGCCACCAAGTGATTCTACTATAATCGGAATCCCAACACTTAACGCACCTAGTCCAAAGAAATTGGCAGTAATCAAAATAATAATCCCTGTAATTAAAAAACGGGATGACTTAACATAACGAAAACCTTCGACAATATCTTTGATTGGCGTATTATCAGAACGTTCTTTAACATCCGCTTCATCAATAAAATACGGAAAGACAAATATAGCAGATAAAAATACAAATATTAAAGAAATATAAAAACTTGTCGCAATTGAATAATGTTCCATAATCACACCGGCAATAATAGGTCCAAATATAAAGGAAATTTGAGTCCCACCTTGGAATAATGAATTGGCACGCTGTAATTGCGCTTGCGTGACTACCTTAGGTATTAATGATGTACTTGCTGGTCCAAAAAATGCGTCCAACATTCCAAAACATGCTGCTAAGATCATCAGCGGAATCAGTGATAGTTGTTGATTTATAATTAAAAAATACAAAATCACAAGTACCAAACATTCTGCAATATTTGAATAATACATAACAGTTGTTTTCTTAAATTTATCAGCAACCATACCGCTAAATGTCATCATAATCAACCTGGGTACTGTAGCTGAAACTAATATATAACCTAATGCCATCGACGATTGTAATTCCTTTACAGCATACCAGGTTATTGTCGTTAAAATTGTACTGAAACCAACCATAGCAAAGATGCCTGCTAATAGCATTAACATATATGTACGGTTGAATAACAGTTTATTAGATGTACTCAAATTTTAGCCCCCTATGTTTCAATATCTTCTTTATACTATTCGATTCTCAAAGGATTTCTTCTCACATAATACGCTCACTATGTATCTATTGATTCAAGACAATTTATTGCAGACAAACAACATCTCAAATCATTTTCAACAGTACTTCATACATCATTTACACCATTTCTACTCGTCTCAAAGGATGAATACCTTAAATAATACAATGCAAACATCTTTATTATACTTAATATAATATTTATTTTTACAACTTGTTATCAGTATAACAAATATAAATTAAAAAATAACAAATTTCTAATTAAATAGTAATTTTCTTTTAATATAAATTCATCAATATTATTCATCACATCATTAGCCGTTTCAGAAAATGACTTGTGAAACACATGAATAATTATGGCCTAAATAAACTTCTTTCTTAGACAATATTGGATTGTATAGTACGTACAATGTAAATTTTTCCATAACAAAAAAATGTCACTCTCTATTATTAGAATAGAAAATGACATTTTTACTTTAATCAAATTGCTTAATAAGACAACTATTTAATTTTTCGATATTGCAACACTGCATTCATCAAGTATCATATTTTGTATCAATTTATAACACTATTTAGCATCGGCTAGTATTTTAGAGATAGATTGATCTACGCTACGTGCATAGAGTCCTCCAAATTTTACTAAATGTACCATCAATAAATATAAACGGTAGAATTCCAATCGTTGTTCTGCACCCTTTGCCATAGGATAATGTCGCTCATATGCATCATAGAAATCTTGCGTAAATCCTCCAAATACAGTAGTAATGCCTAAATCAAACTCTCTATCACCATATAGTGGTGCAGGATCAAATAATGCTGGTGTTCCGTCCTCTAAAAACATATAGTTGCCACCCCATAAATCACCATGTAATAATGATGGCTTACTCTTATGATTAGACAATGCATCTACAATAATCTTACGCACCTGCTCATAACGTTTCTTGTCATCAAGCGTCCATTGGTCATTCTCCAATAAAGTTTCAACTAAATGATCTAGACGTCGTTCAACAAATATCGTAGTCCAATTATCAGACCAATTATTGTCGAAAGAAATATCTCCACCTTGGTAAGGTAAATCAAACCCAAATCTTCCTTCTGGTTCATGTTGACTATGCAGTTTTGCAACAAGCTCACCTAATTGACGTTGACTACCTTTAGTCCCTTCATGTAAGAATGATAATATCAAGTAAGCATCACCTGCTATTTCTCCACTATCTATAACTCTAGGTGCTGTCACGTTTGCAGCTTCAAAAAGATTTAATCCTTCAATCTCAGCCGCATAAAATGATTCAGACTTATTACGTTGTACCAATAAAAAATATACCCCGTCTTTACTCTCTATTCGGAAAGCCTCATTTACATCCCCACCACTTACAGGGGTAATAGCTTTAATACCTGTTATTGGTAATTGTTCTTTCCATTTAGTTTCCAATATTTATCACTCCAAAATAACATACTTGTCTTTCATATTATATCCATGTCGATACCACTTTAAGCATTCCTCAATTATAATTTCAGTGATTCACTCTAGGCATAAACCTTCTAAAATGCTAGTCTATTAAAGACAATACTTTCAATATAAGTATGATATTCAAATGAGTTATCTCTTTTTTCTTAACTGATTGTTTTTTATAATTAAGTTAATTACAAAATTAAAAAATGGAGCGAAAATTTCATGTACAAATTAATCAAGCCTATCTTATTCAAGTACGATCCCGAACAAGCACATGGTATGACAATCGATGCCTTAAAATTTGTCCAAAGATATCCTAAAACATTACCTTTAATCAAACAATTCTTCCATTATGAGAATGATATTCTCACACAAGAATTGTCGGGTGTTCGTTTCACTAATCCGATTGGTCTTGCAGCAGGTTTCGATAAATCATGCGAAGTTCCAAAAGCCTTAGAATATGCAGGGTTTGGCTCAATCGAACTCGGTGGTATTACACCAAAACCACAGCCTGGTAATCCTAAACCACGTATGTATCGTTTAGTAGAAGACCAAGCGTTAATAAACAGAATGGGTTTCAATAACCTTGGAATGAATAAGGCACTTAGTAATTTACGTAAATATAGTTATAACATTCCAGTAGGCTTAAATGTTGGCGTTAATAAAAGTACCCCTTACGAAGATCGTTATCAAGATTATATAAAGGTGCTTGATACCTTTAAAAATGATGTCACATTCTACACAGTAAATATCAGCTCACCTAACACTGAAAATTTACAGAAATTCCATGATGAAAGTGAATTTTCACAGCTTTGCACAGCAATACAATCATTTAAAGCAGAAAATGACATCACTGTTCCAATATTTATCAAGTTAACTTCCGATTTAGATCTAACTAGTTTAGGACATATGTTACCACTAATTACCAAGACCTTTGATGGTATTATTTTAGCTAATACTACGCAACAACGTGATGGATTAAAATCTGAAAATCGTATTGAAACAGGAGGATTAAGCGGTCGCCCATTATTCGAACGTAACCTTGAACTCATCAAACATGCTTACAAGGAAACAAATGGTACATTTACAATCATTGGAACAGGTGGTATTTTCACAGTTGAAGATGTGATTACAATGTTAAGAAGCGGCGCATCACTTGTTCAAATATATAGTGCATTAGTATTTGAAGGACCAGGACTTACAAGTAAATTAAATAAAGCGCTAGCGCAATACCTTAATAAAAATGGTTACCAAAACGTTCAAGATATCATTGGATTAGATGCATAAATCACAATCAGTGAGAATCTTTTAAAATTTCAAGTTGATAATTAATAAATAAAATTTTAGCTTTACTTAATTAGGGTATGCATATATTAAGGGAGGTGCTATTATGTATAAAAAAATATTAGTGGCCTATGACTTCGATAACACGTTTAAAAATGTGCCTCAAGAATTAGTCCGTCTAACATCTGGTTCACAAGAAGCTGAGATCACAGTGTTCAATGTTATCTCAGAAAGCGAACTCCAAACATCTGTTAGGTACAATGACATTCATTTTGAACAATTAGCCGAATCTAAAGGGAAAGAAATCCAACCTTTTATTGATGAATTAGAAAAATTAGATTTGAATGTGACTGTAAAATTCGGTACAGGTCAAATTCGAAATACCATTTTAGAAGAAATAGAAGAACACGATTATGAAATTATCGTCATGAGTAATAAACGTGCGAAAGCAGATATTAAGAATGTACTTGGTAATGTCACACATAAAATTGCCAACCATGCACACATTCCTGTGTTAATTATTAAATAAAATATTAAGAGGTTGTACCAACTACAATACTATATTGTAAATGGATACAACCTCTTTTAATTATCATGAAGTTATAAAGTGCTCAATTACCTTTAATACACCAGAATCATTATTTGACGGTGCTCTGTGGTTGGCTACAGAGGCTAATGACTCACTACACTCTGCCATGGCATAACTGTGAGGCGTCAAACTGAGCATTTCAATATCATTATCGGCATCACCAAAGGCTAGTAAATCTTCCTCGGCTATCCCCCAACGTGCTAATAATGACTGGATAGCTACTCCCTTATTTACATTCGGCAAAATCAAATCTAGACTGTCATTACCACTAGTCACTGCCCTTAAATATTGAGGGTACTGTGTTTCTAAGTCCGCTTTCACTTGTTCTAATACCGTTGTGTCTTTGATGCGCATTGCTACCTTTACAAAATCATCATCGCTAATATCATCAAAGTGTTTAACCTGTTGAACATCATAATAATAATGATTAAAATACGCCGTAAAATCATCTGTCACATTTGGTAATACATATGCAGTACGCACACCACTTAATATCAAATCAGTTACTTTATGCTTATCAATGATATCACCTAAAATCTGTTGTAATACTGTCTTATCAAAGTAATTTGCATCTAGAATTTCGTCTTGATAATAAGTCACGGCGCCATTTTCAGCTACAAATGTAATATCATTTACTTTGTCAGGAAACAATGACTTTAATTGTGCATATTGATTTCCACTCGCAACGATAAATTTTATGTCTTGCTTCATCATTGTTTGGAACAATTGTTCAAAGTATATTTCATCCAAAGTGTGATCAGACCTCATTAACGTTCCATCTTTGTCTACAGCAATCGCTTTAACCATTTTACCTGCCTCCAACATCTTAGTATTTCAATTTAACGCTTTGCGTCCTACATTGTAATAATATTATATAAATGACCATCTATGTTGCTAAATAATCCCCCATAGAACCCTTCATGCATCGTGCCTCTTTCTATTACTGTGCCATTCGCACTTTCTACTAAATCTAACAGTTGATCAACTTCAGCTTTAGTATTTAATGATAGTGATATTAATGCTTCGTTATTACCAATTTTTGATAATCGTGACACTTTTTTAAATTGTTTCGTTTCGATAAGCATAATGACCGTGTTATCTAATGTAGCAATACCTCTCATCTTATCCATCATGTCATCCGATTTTTTAATTTCAAAGCCGATTCGTTGATAAAAATCTTCACTCGCTTCTAAATTGACTACAGGTAAATTTAACCACGCTGATTTAACATTCATCATCATTTCCCCCAATGTCTATGTTTCTTTCACATTTATAATTTAACACAAAAAGCACTTTATTTTTACTTACGATACATTTGACACATTTATTTTATTAAGATAAAGTTCTTACCATCTTTATTATAAAATAAAAGATTAATTTAAATTCAATATATTTCATTTCACAATTACTATAATAACTTATATTTAAATACAAAGGCCATGCACGCCTAAATTTGGAGGTTTACAATCAATGACACGTAATATTAATGTACATATATTACATACAGGATCAGTTATTGTTGACTCGGCTTTACCTTTTAATCATAAAAAAAATTTACCACTTTCTTGGAGTGGTTTTATTCAAACACGAAGTAAGCACATTTGTTTACCCGTTTCTATTTACTTAATCGAACATCCTAAAGGACTTGTATTGATAGATACAGGATGGCATGAATCAAATCGCCAACACGATTATTCAAAAAATGCAGCTTCACTTTCTCAGAAAGCTATTTTACCTAAAGGACAAGCAGTTCATGAACATCTTGCTAAACTAGGCTACCAAATAACTGATGTAGATTATGTCATCTTAAGTCATTTACACAATGACCACGTCTCAGGTTTACCACATGTGGCACAAGCTCATCATATTATGGTCAGTGATGAAGAATGGTCTGCTGCAAATAACAATAATAATTATGAATTAGGTATGTGCCAAAATATTCCTATTGATACTTTTCCTCTAGAACATAAAGGCATCGGCCCTACCGGTAAATCTTATGATTTATTTAACGACGGTACTGTGGAATTTATCCATACACCAGGACATAGCCCTGGACATTGTGTCACCCGTATCAAACGTCATAAGGAAGCGGATCAATTTTTATTACTAACATCAAATGTAGGTTATGCAAAATCATCTTGGCGACATGGTATTTTACCTAAATATGTTGACGATAAGGATGCAACTATCAATTCCTTAAATTGGGTTAAAGTACAAGCAACAAATCCGAATTGTATTGATGCAATCGCCAATCACGATCCACATATCAAGCCACAAATCATTAATCTATAGCAATCGTGTCGGCCTATAATCAGCACTTATAAACGGTCTATATTATATGACAGTTACTTTCGTTCCCAATTAACAATTCATGATATGACTAAATATTTGTCGTAATTTTATCGATTTTCTGTCACACGACAAATATTTGTTTTATTTTTTCGAAATTATCTAAATATTCTGATTGATATATGCTATGATATGGATTATATTAATAACGTTATTAAATTTTGTGAAATGAGTTTTAGGGAGTGGTTTATAATGACTGGATTTTTTCAAAAACTATTAAAGAAAGAGGACCCCTCTGTCTATCAAGTAAAAGATGCGCACTTGAATCGCACATTAAAGGTTAAAGATTTTCTAGCTTTAGGTGTCGGTACAATCGTCTCTACATCAATTTTCACCTTACCAGGCGTAGTCGCTGCGCAACATACTGGTCCAGCCGTGGCATTATCTTTTCTATTTGCTGCGATTGTTGCTGGTTTGATTTCTTTTGCATATGCTGAAATGTCATCTGCCATGCCATTTGCTGGTTCTGCATATTCTTGGATTAATGTCGTGTTTGGGGAAGTTTTTGGATGGATAGCTGGTTGGGCATTATTGGCTGAGTATTTTATCGCTGTCGCCTTTGTGGCTTCTGGTTTTTCAGCTAATTTACGTGGTTTAGTTTCACCTTTGGGTATTGAATTACCTAAAGCACTATCCAATACATTTGGTACTGATGGTGGCGTTATCGATTTAGTCGCTGCTATCGTTATACTACTTACAGCATTGTTACTTGCTCGTGGTGCATCATCCGCTGCGCGTATAGAGAACATCTTAGTTGTATTGAAGGTATTAGCAATTCTATTATTTATCGTAGTTGGTTTAACTGTAGTACAAGGTAGTAACTATGTACCTTTCATACCAGAATATAAAGCAACTGAAGCTGGCGCATTTGGTGGTTGGCAAGGGATTTATGCTGGTGTTTCTATGATATTCTTAGCGTATATTGGATTTGATTCAATCGCTGCAAACTCTGCTGAAGCAATCAATCCGCAGAAGACAATGCCTAGAGGGATACTGGGATCATTGTTAATTGCCGTGATTCTGTTTGTGGCTGTTGCACTTGTACTGGTTGGGATGTTTAAGTATTCAGATTATGCAAATAATGCTGAGCCTGTAGGTTGGGCATTAAGACAAAGTGGATTTGGTGTCGTAGCCGCGATTGTACAAGCTATTTCAGTTATTGGTATGTTTACTGCACTGATTGGTATGATGTTAGCAGGTTCACGCTTACTTTATTCATTTGGTCGTGACGGATTATTACCTTCATGGTTAGGTAAGTTAAATAATAAGCAATTACCAAACCGTTCATTGTTCATCTTAACAATTATTGCCGTGATTATTGGTTCAATGTTCCCATTTGCATTCTTGGCACAATTAATATCTGCAGGTACACTCGTTGCATTTATGTTTGTTTCATTAGGTATGTTTGGCTTACGCCCTCGAGAAGGAAAGGATATTCCAGTACCAGCGTTTAAAATGCCATTCTACCCAGTGCTACCAATTGTAGCATTTATCAGTGTTGCTGTTGTATTTTGGGGGCTTAGTGGAGAAGCCAAATTATATACATTAATCTGGTTCATCATAGGTTTACTGATTTATCTAATTTATGGTATTAGTCATTCAAAAAAACATAAAAGTACAAAGTCATAAACCATTAACTTAATAATTAATATAGCACTATTGTTCTATTTTAGAATTCAGGGGAAAATTCAAAATATTACAGTAGCTATGAGCTATAAATTCTGCACCAGACCAACATCTTTCTTGTTGGTCTGGTGTTAATTTTGTCTTATTATGTATGTTTTTATAAAAAAATAGGCGACCATGTTCAACACATAATCGCCAACTTATCTTGTATAAAAAGGAAGTTTGTTCCCCTCCCTTTAATCCATTGCTATGCTTTATATTGCCTTGTTATCAAATCGTGCATAGATGAAAAATCAACTTTAGCTATTAATTGTTCATACGTTTTGATGGCTTTTTCAATGACAGATAAACCTTCATCCGTTAAATATATATACATAGCTCTTTGATCTTCAACACATTCTTGTCTAAATACTAATGGTTCTGCTATTTTTTCAATTCTTACGATAAGACGAGACATAGCACTCTGACTCAAATCCACTATTTTTATTAAATCATTAATTTTATATTTTTTGCCCTTCGCTTTATAAATTTCATATAAAACATAGAACTCTTTTAAACTTAAATTATATTGTTGCTTTAATGATTTTTCTATCATTGTATCTATATAACGAACATATTTTGTTAGCTCAATCCAATTTTCAATTTTTTGTTGTTCCTCCATCCAATCCCTCCTAACCTTTCAAGTATCATATTAATCGTGGTTTAACCTTTATATAAATAATAACATTTTTCAGCTATAGAACTCACCGATATGTTTACAACAATATATTTTAATTAAGCAAAGTTGCTTAAACATAAAAAAATCTAGTACTACAATATTAACTGTAATACTAGACTTTGAGTAGTACTTTGCCTAAACTAATCATTCTGCTTATGTGCCGGTTGATGAACAGTCAATGGTTGCCCTGAAATAAAGCCAAATATTGCTATTAATACAGCTACGCCCATAAGTACAATGAGTGGGACGGACCAACTGCCAGTAATATCTGAAATCATACCTAGACATACCGGACCCACTGCAGCTAATAAATAACCAATGGATTGAGCCATACCAGATAATTGGTAAGACTGTTCAATATCTTGAGTTCTCAAGACAAAAAACATCATTGCTAAACTATATGTTGTTCCTGCACCAACACCTATCAATATTAAGTAGAGTACAATCGCAGCATTTGGTAAATATGCGATACCTAATAACCCTACAAAAAAGGACCCAGCACCAAATAATGCTAAACTACTTTGCTTCTTCATACGCCCTGCAATAATAGGTGCAACAAATGCCACTGGTATGATTCCTAGCTGGTTTACAGTTACAAGCCATCCCGCTTCACTTTCAGAAAATCCTTTAGTTGTTAACATAATTGGTAACCATGCAAATAAACTATAGGGTATAAACGATTGCAAGCCCATAAATAAGGTAATTGTCCATGCTAGTTTAGATTTCCAAACACTTTGTTTAGGTTCGCTATCAATTTCTGCAAACACTTTCTTTTTACGTGAGCGCAAATATGGAATACGTAATACTAATACAAGTGCTGCAATAATAGGTACAATCAACCAAATTTGCATTGCAATACGCCAATTCATCCCTGGTGCCACTGCAATCGAAACAGATAAACCAGCAGCCAAAGCGCTCACAAGATTCATCGTCACAGAATACATACCTGTAACAAATCCCATTTGTTGTGGAAATGATGATTTGATCAACCCTGGTGCCATAACATTCCCTACTGCTATTGCAAATCCAACAATTATTGTGCCAATAAGTAATAAACTTGCGCCTCCAGTTCCCCTTAACCACATTCCAATTGCTAAAATAACCATCGAATACATCAAGGTGCGTTCCATACCAAATTTCTGTGACAACTTAGGAATAAATGGAGAAAATAATCCAAATGCAACAAGCGGTAAAGTATTCATCAAACCAACCAAACTATTCGAAACGCCTAATTCTTCCTTGAAAAATGGAACTAATGGTCCTATAGAGGAAATAGGTGAACGTAGTGTCGCACCAATAAATAGTACTGCTAAAAATAATAATATCGTAAAGTATTTATATCGATTTATTTTAATCATTTACTCCCTCCTTTTAATTCTCTTAAAAATGTCTCGCGATTTTTATGTTATTTAAAAACCCTATCACACTGGCATAAATAAGCTCAATAGTATTTTGCTAATAAAATAAAAATATTTCTGTTAGCTTGTTCATCATAAGTTAAGTTATTTCCCTAAATTAAAATTACAAACATCACAATAAAACACATAACAAAAGCTGCTTTCTCAATAAAGAGAAAGCAGCTTTTTAGTATAGGCATTTCTACTATCCGCAAACATATCTTTAACCATAAAGTCATCAACGATATAACCATCTTTTAATACTACAATTCGATCAACTAATGCCTGAAGAAATGCAATATCGTGTGATATAATCATTAATCCTTTTCTAGTCAATTGATGATAATGTTCCAGTATATCTTTCATTTTATTTTCTGAAATCACATCTAAATTTGCTGTAATTTCATCACAAATTAGTATATCTGGTTCTAATACAAATGAACGTATCATATTAAGACGCTGTAGTTGTCCCCCACTTAGCTCTTCTGGTCTCCTTTTTAAAAGGTTTGAATCTAATCCCATCAGGACTAACAATTCGTCTAATCGTTGGGTTAACGCTTTGGTAGCATCTTGATAATAATACTTAATTGCTTCATCCATAGATTGTTGTATTGTTCTTTTCGGATTAAAGCTATCATATGCATTTTGAAAAATTGGTAACATAGTTAAGCCATGTTTATTTATCTCTCCTGCTGTCGGTTTCAGCATTCCCAATATCAAGTGTGCTAACGTTGTTTTTCCTGATCCACTTTCTCCAACGATGCCTATCTTCTGTTGGCTGGAAAACGTTAAGTTTATATCATGTAAAACAGTATGCTTGTTATAGTTAAATGTTACTCTCTTACATTCAATCATCCATTCCCCTCATTTCTCAACTGACGGCGTGCATTAAATAACTTTAAACTATAAGGACTCACCATATTGTCGTGAAATTGTTGTACATGATTGTACTCGACAATTTCTCCTGATTTAATTACCGCAATCCAATCACTAAACTTCAACACATGTGATAAATCATGTGTAATCAATAACAATGTTGTCTCATGCACCTCTGTAAGATGACGAATTAAATTCATGATTTCATGACCATTTACAACATCTAATGATGAAGTAGGCTCATCTGCAATAATTATCTCTGGTCGTAACATTATGACACTCGCTATTTGTACACGTGCTAGTTGCCCACCAGATAGATTAAAGCGATAACTTTCAAACACGAGACGCTCATTTAGTCCAACCACGTTTAATGATTGTGATACGATTTGTTTGGCAACTTTACGTGGCACCTGATAATGTGCACGATAAATTGCCATAAGTTGTTTACCTAATTTTGTATGATCATTAAAGCTATGACTATAATCTTGCGCAATAAATCCAATCGTTCTTCCAAGCATTGATTTCATATCTACTACGCTTTGCCCTTCAACAAGTATTTCATACTCTGAAACACTTAATGACGGCGCTAATTGTTGAACGATTGCTTTAGCAGTCAGACTCTTACCTGAACCACTTTCACCAATCAATACGTTAACCTGTCCTTTATGTAGGGTCAGGTTTAAATTCTTTATTAAATACTCATTTACTGAGTTTTGAATGCTTAAATTTTGAATTGATAACATTTTAGACATTATTATCACGCTTTCCTTGGAGAAGTCGATCTCTTAATGCATCGCCCATTAAGTTGAAAATTAATATCGTGACCGTAATCATCACAGCTGGAGCTAATAATTGTAGTGGGTGTGATTCTATATAATCTCTTCCTGCATTTAGCATCGCTCCCCATTCAGGTGATGGTGGTTGTGCACCTAACCCTAAAAATGATAAAGATGATATATAGAGTATAATCTTACCAAAATCTACAGTCATAAGCACAATAATGGATGGTACTGCTTGTGGTAAGAAGTGCTTAAAAATAATGACGTAACTTGGTACATTTAACATCTTTGCCATGTGAATGTATGGCTTTTTAAGCTCAGCACTAACAATAGAACGCGTCAATCGTGTGTATGTCATCCACTTGATTAGCATAATTGCTATGACTAAGTTCCATATACTAGGTTTGAAAAAACTTGCTAATGCAATCATCAGCACAAACTCTGGAATACTTAAGCCTATGTCAATCACACGCATAATAATCGTATCGATAATGCCCTTTTTATATCCTGCTAACAGCCCCAGTGGCACGCCAACAATAACAGTCAGTAACAGTGTTAATAAACTTACTATCAACGTATAACGAGCACCTAAAATCAACCTTGAAAATAAGTCTCGACCATAGTCATCTGTACCTAACCAATGCTGAACACTTGGTACTTCAAATGTACGATTGAGATGCACAGTTAACGCCATATCCTTTACTACGAACAATTGCGACATTACAATACATACAACATATGCAAAAAATAGATAATAGATTAGAGGTTGTTTGCCTAATTTCATAACGGACCACCATCCAATCTATCTTCTACTTTCGTCACTTTATGTTTCACTGAGCGCCGTTTTGGATCAAGCCACAATAATAGCAAGTCACTTACTGTATTAGCGAAAATAACGCAACAACCAATCATCAATACAACACCTTGAATAACTGGATAATCACGGGCTCTTATACTATCCACTAAAAAGCGTCCCACACCTGGTATCCCAAAGAGATTTTCGATTACTACTGTACCTCCAATTAGACTGCCGACAGACATACCCATGATCGTAATTATTGGCAACAAAGCTGGTTTAAATATATCTTTCCAATATATATAAGACTCAGACATACCTCTTAATCTAGATGCTTGTACCTCTTGCGTTCGGTATAATTCTAATAAATTTGAGCGCATCAGTCTTACATAATAAGCACTCATGCCAATGCTCAATGACACAACTGGCAAAATATAGCCAGCCGGTGTAGCAATACCAGAAGAAGGCAAGATAGCTAATTGTTGTGCACATATATAAATTAATAACGTTCCTAAAAAGAATGACGGAATGCTCACCGTAATAGAAGTCATCATACGTATCAACATATCAATCCAAGTATGGTAATATCTGGCAGCGACAGTGCCTAAAGGTATGCTAATCAATAAGACAGTGACCATAGTAGCTAAAGCAATTAATAATGTTGGAGGTGTATAGTACAGTAATTCCTTACTCACAGATTCTCCGGTCTGATAACTTGTACCAAAATTCAAATGTACAATTTGATTTAACCATTGCCCATATTGCACGATAATGGGCTGATTCAACCCTAACTTCTCTTTCGTTTCTGATACTTGTGAAGCAGATACATTTGCAACATCAAGATGTAATATTTTATTTACAGGATCTCCTGGCGTTAATTTCATTAAGATAAATGTGATAGTAGAAAGGACAAATAATACAATGATCATTTGTCCGATTCTACGAATTATTTGCGTGATTATCATTTGTTAACATTCACCTTATAATCAATAAGATAAATGCCTTCAGGAGAAGCTTTGAGTCCAGTAACATGCTTATTAAGACCCACAATATTATTGCTATAGGCAATATAACTATTTGCATAATCTTCTTTTGTTAACGCGATAATTTTATTTGTCAGTTGATTACGTTCTGCTTTATCTACCGTTTTATTAAATTGCTCTATCAAATCATTTACACGATTATTGCTATAATTCCCGGCATTAATAGCACCTTGTGCTTTATAAGCTTGATTAAAGAAATAACCAGTGTCGCCTCGCGGAAATGTTCCAAAGCTATATAATGAAGCATCCCATTGACTTTTATCTTTAAGGTAACCATCAATATCATCAACATTGCGTAACTTAATATTAATATTTGCTTTTTTAGCGTCTGATTGTACAACTTGTGCGATTTTTGGCAATTCTGGTCTACCATTATACGTTGACACAGTCAATGTTAATGGATGTTCTTTAGTATAGCCTTCTTGCTGTAATAACTTGCGTGCTTGCTGAATATCTTGCTGAGTGACCTTTTTATCATTAATAAAATTAAGTTTGGTATTGAATGGACCCGAAGCGGCATTAGCATAATCTTTATAAACATTATGGGCAATAGCTTCTCTATCAATAATCTTGTCTAATGCTTCACGTACTCGCTTGTTCATCTTGTCACTTTGATGATTATATAATAATAAACTTGTTCTATAACCTGGTACACTAGAAATCTTAGTTTGTTGACCTTTATCTAGTGCATCTACCTTTTCAACTGGAACATCGGTAATGACATCAGCCTTATTTGCTGACAAGTCGTTGGCACGTGTATTACCATCCTCTTGATAGCTCACATTAACATGGTCTAACTTCGGTTCTCCTTGCCAATATGCTTTATTCTTGTTGAGCTTTATACTTTGTGATTGCTTATAATCAACAATCTTATATGGACCAGTTCCCACCGGTGATTTATTAATATCACCCTGCGCTGCAGTGTCATATATGGCGGCAAACGGACTGGCTAATTCTGAAACGAGCTCAGGATATGCTTCCTTTGTCAAAATCGTCACTGTCTGTCCATCCACCTTAATATCTTTGATAGGGAGTGAACCTTTGACTAAATCACTTTGCTGTATACTTTGTTCCAAACTATTTTTCACTGCTTGACCCGTTAATTTTTTACCATTTTGAAATTTTATATTATCCTTTACTGTCAACTTCAATTCAGTTGGTGAAACCTGCGTATACTCCGAGACTAATAATTTTTCAGCCTTGCCGTCTGCATTCACTTTAAACAAAGATTCTGCTGCACCGACTTTTACTGGGACATCTGTCTTGTATGGCGCGACCGAAGTTGTTTTTAATGGTAATTCGACATTTAACGTCTTGCCATCTTCTTTACTCTGTGTCCCACTACAACCTCCGAGAATCATTATAGTTGCCGCAGCAACCCCTAATACTTTCTTCAATCTATCTTCCTTCTTTCAACCAAAATAATTCATCCATAAATATAACTATATTCTTTAAGACTACCCATCAATTTCGTGATTCTGCAATTTCATTTAACTTCATTCGATTACCTCCGAACAACATGATCCATGTTGCAATAATAAATGGTAATGTAAAGACTGGTAACCCAAATGGTGTTAATAAAGTTGTCATACCGGCATGTAGAATAATCGTTAATAATAATCCTAGCACGATACTCATTGTCCTTGAAATGATTGTTCGAAAAGCAATACCTAATGCCAAGACAGTCAATACAACATTATACGCAAACAATCCATCATTAATTTGGTCGTGATTTGCTCCAAGTAAACTCACTGCCCCTAAGCCAATCAAATTCGCAAAGATGACATATACAGCCGCACGTCTCGATGCAATAAATATTCCCACTAATATCAAGAAACCTGTAATAACATGATTTAATAAGAACACCTCACTAAATCCTGTGAAAAATGCTTGTAAACCTTCCACACTATTTCCTGAAAAAGTAATTTCTTGAACCTTATTAGGTAAAATATGTACATTTGCATTCACAAATTTAAACTGAAACGACATGAGCAATATCAACCAACTCACAAATACATAAGGTATAGTTAACATCGGAATACCAAAGGGTTTAAAATACTCACGAACAGCTGAGCCAATCGGCATCGTGATAATAACTGCAAGTAGTACAATAACCAAGCTATACCATTTAGGAACTAGAAACAGCGTCAATGCTATCGCAGTTAATACTGGATTAAAACCCGCTAACCCCGCTTCTATTTCTGCCTCACTATAATTTGTCCACTTAGCTAATAATAAAGCGATAATACTGCCCAACAGTGCCATCAGACCTACTTTCCAATTCCCTATAAATAAGCCAACTAAAATGCACAAACCAGTAATCGCATTTTCCAGTAGTAATACTTGCGAAATATTTCTGAGTAATATTTTCACGGTATTCATGTCGTCACCCAATTTCTTTATCTCTTGACTCTATTAATTTTATATTAAATGCTATACGATTTAAAGCTTAACGCATTGGTTATATCATTTACAATTAGTAACTTTTTTCTAATAATTAAATGTGTAATTCTTGTAGTAAATAGATAATCATCTTATTATAAAAGAGCATGCATATATTATGTGTACAATATTTATTATTGGAAGGTCGTGAGTTTCGTGCATTTTACTCAAA
Source organism: Staphylococcus sp. 231237_7MaSpsaltlick (assembly GCF_043107035.1). Taxonomy (NCBI): domain Bacteria; kingdom Bacillati; phylum Bacillota; class Bacilli; order Caryophanales; family Staphylococcaceae; genus Staphylococcus; species Staphylococcus sp. 231237_7MaSpsaltlick. The sequence continues at coordinate 354,328 of NZ_JBICNX010000004.1, read as the reverse complement.
GGGAACAAGATAAGTTAATGCTTGTAGTTGCAGCTGATTTAGCACGTAGACGTCAACAAAGAGGTCTAAAATTAAATTATCCAGAAGCTGTTGCTATCATTAGCTTTGAATTATTAGAAGGCGCGAGAGATGGTAAGACAGTCGCAGAACTTATGAGTTACGGGAAACAAATACTAAATGAAGACGATGTAATGGATGGTGTAGCTGATATGCTAACCGAAATGGAAATCGAAGCAACATTTCCAGATGGCACAAAGTTAATCACTGTTCATCACCCAATCGTTTAAGGAGGTTATGTATATTGAAACCAGGTGAAATTATTGTTAACAATACGGATATCGAGGTCAATCAAGGATTGCATAGTACCGTTTTAAATGTAAAAAACACAGGTGATAGACCGATTCAAGTTGGCTCTCATTATCATTTCTTCGAAGCTAATCCTGCACTTCAATTTGATCGTGAAAAAGCGTACGGGAAACGCTTAGATATACCTGCTGGAGCTGCAGTTCGATTTGAACCAGGTGATGAAAAGGAAATACAACTTGTTGAATATCGTGGTAATCGTAAAATTTATGGTTTTCATGGTGATGTGAATGGTCCAATTGACGAATCACGCGTTTATAAACCAAAAGTTAATTCTGCCGAAGTACCTAAAGTACAGGATGACGGTAGTAAAAATGCTAATAAAGAAAGTGGGTATAAATCATGAGTTTTAAAATGACACAATCTCAATATACGAGTCTTTATGGCCCAACATTAGGTGATTCTGTAAGACTAGGTGATACGAACTTATTTGCAAAAGTAGAACAAGATTATGCAACTTATGGAGACGAAGCCGCTTTTGGTGGTGGTAAATCTATTCGTGACGGGATGGCACAAAACCCTAATGTAACACGTGATGATAAACAAGTTGCTGACTTAGTTATAACTAATGCATTGATCATTGATTATAATAAAATTATCAAAGCTGATATTGGTGTAAAAAATGGCTATATCATGACAATAGGTAAAGCGGGAAATCCTGATATTATGGATAACGTTGATATTATCATCGGTGCCACTACTGATGTCATTTCCGCTGAGGGTAAGATTCTCACAGCTGGCGGCATCGACACACACGTTCACTTTATCAATCCAGAACAATCACAAGTCGCTTTAGAAAGTGGCATTACTACCCATATTGGTGGCGGTACAGGTGCGTCTGAAGGTTCAAAAGCAACAACAGTTACTGCTGGCCCTTGGCACATCCATCGCATGTTAGAAGCTGCTGAAGCATTGCCATTAAATATTGGTTTTACAGGTAAAGGCCAAGCAGTTAATCCAACTGCATTAGTAGAACAAATTCATGCAGGCGTTATTGGTTTAAAGGTCCATGAGGATTGGGGTGCGACACCTTCTGCCTTACACCATGCGCTTAATGTTGCCGATGAATACGACATACAAGTGGCATTACACGCCGATACATTAAATGAAGCTGGCTTTATGGAAGAAACCATGGCTGCAGTAAAGGACCGTGTGTTACACATGTATCATACTGAAGGTGCTGGAGGCGGTCATGCACCGGATTTAATCAAATCTGCATCCTATTCAAATATTCTCCCATCATCTACAAACCCAACACTCCCCTACACAGTAAACACTGTCGATGAACATTTAGATATGGTAATGATTACACATCATCTTAACGCTGCAATACCTGAAGATATTGCATTTGCGGACTCACGTATACGTAAAGAAACAATTGCTGCAGAAGATGTACTGCAAGATATGGGTGTCTTTAGTATGGTCAGTTCCGATTCTCAAGCAATGGGACGCGTCGGTGAAGTTATAACACGCACATGGCAAGTGGCACATCGTATGAAAGACCAACGCGGACCTCTTGAAGGCGATAGTGAATATGATGATAACAATAGAATAAAACGATATATAGCAAAATATACAATTAATCCGGCAATCACACATGGGATTTCAGATTATGTCGGCTCAATAGATGAAGGCAAACTTGCTGATTTAATCATGTGGGAACCCGCATTCTTTGGTGTTAAACCTGATGTAATTATTAAAGGTGGTTTAATTAATACTGCGATTAATGGTGATGCCAATGGCTCTATACCAACTTCTGAACCTTTAAAATATAGAAAGATGTATGGTCAATTTGGAGGCAATATGCAAAGTACTGCGATTACTTTTGTTTCCGCTACTGCATATGAAAATGATATCGGTCAACTGCTTGGTTTAAAGCGTAAACTTAGACCTGTCCACAATATCCGTAATTTAACGAAGAAGGATATGAAGAACAATAGTGCAACGCCAAAATTAGACGTTGATCCGCAAACATATGAAGTGTTTGTTGATGGACAAAAAATTACAAGTGAACCAGCAACAACACTACCGTTAACACAAAGATATTTCTTATTTTAACTTTAGGAGGAACTAAGATGATTGTAGAAGAAATAGTAGGCAATATCGCCAATCTTTCAGATAGTGAAAAAGGTAAGCATATTGAAAAAGTTTACTTAGAAAATTCTGATTTAGTCAAACGTATTCAACGCGTAACAACAGATCATGGTAACGAACTAGGCATTCGATTAAAGCAACCGATCGACCTACAATATGGTGATATTTTATATAAAGATGATACCAATATGATTATTGTTGATGTTAATTCTGAAGATTTACTTGTCATCAAGCCACGCAATTTGCAAGAAATGGGTAATATCGCGCATCAGTTAGGTAATAGACACCTACCCGCTCAGTTTACTGAAACTGAAATGTTAGTCCAATATGATTATCTTGTAGAATCCCTTTTACAAGATTTAGGGATTCCCTACACACATGAGGATCGTAAGGTAAACCAAGCATTTAGACATATAGGTCATTCGCATGATTGATCACGCAAATTTACGTTTATTTCAATTTTGCGATTCTCAATTTCCAACTGGTGCGTTCAGTCACTCATTCGGACTAGAAACATATATACAACGCGGTTCCGTGCACGATGAAACAACTTTTCAACATTGGTTAACTTTATTCATTAATGAACAGCTCACTTACTCAGATGGATTAACTATGCGTCTCGTGTATAAAGCCTTAGAGGCACAAGATACAGAAGCCATAATACGATTAGATCAAATACTATTCGTTCAAAGTTTGCCACGAGAAACTAGACAAGGCGCAAAACAAATGGGAAATCGTATGGTTAAATTGGCACTTGAACTATATCAAAGCGAATGGATTAACTGGTATCAACAACAAATGAAAAGTAAACAAGTACACTTACATCCAGCTATCTGCTTTACTATGTTAGGTCATTACTTTGGTGTACCAATAGAAACAATAATTGATTACTACTTATATCAAAATGTGTCCAGTCTTACTCAAAATGCAGTTCGTGCAATACCTTTAGGTCAAACTGCTGGTCAACGAATCGTTGAGCGAATGATTCCCATTATGAAAGAAACACGTGATTATATTTTCACATTGACTGAAAATGATTTAGGACTTACAGCACCAGGTTTAGAAGTAAATCAAATGGAGCATGAAAACGTAAATGTAAGAATTTTTATTTCATAAAAAGAGGAGGACAATTATGTCAGAAGTAATAAAAATAGGTATCGGCGGTCCTGTTGGTGCAGGTAAAACCCAACTTATCGAAAAAATTGTAAAGAGACTGTCAACAGAAAAGAGTATCGGTGTCATTACAAACGATATTTATACAAAAGAAGATGAAAAAATTCTAGTTAATTCTGGAGTACTGCCTGAAGACAGAATTATCGGTGTAGAAACAGGTGGTTGTCCACATACAGCCATTCGTGAAGATGCATCGATGAACTTTGCAGCAATTGATGAGCTCATAGAACGGAATGATGATATCGAACTTATATTCATTGAGTCTGGCGGTGATAACCTCGCAGCTACATTCAGTCCTGAATTGGTTGATTTCTCAATTTATATTATCGATGTCGCTCAAGGTGAGAAGATTCCACGTAAAGGTGGACAAGGCATGATTAAATCAGATTTCTTCGTTATTAACAAAACCGATTTAGCACCTTATGTTGGTGCATCATTAGAACAAATGGCAATAGATACAAAAGCCTTTCGTTCTACTCGTCCATTTGCATTTACTAACCTTAAGACAGATGAAGGTTTAGACGAAGTAATAAACTGGATTGAGCAAGACGTTTTCCTAAAAGGTTTGGTATAATGCCTAAATCCAATCCAACATGGACAGGTCAATTAAAGTTATCTGTCTTCAATAACGGTAGAAAGTCTGTGGCGAGAGATGTCTTTTTTGAAAAGGCACTTAAAGTTATGCGTCCTATTTATCTGAACAATTCTGATATTCCAACATTCTATATCGTCAATGTCGGCGGCGGTTACCTTGACGGTGATCGCTATTTAATGGAGTTTAACGTTGAGGATAATGCCTCTGTTATATTAACTTCACAAGGTGCCACCAAAATTTATAAAACACCTAACGATCACGTCGAACAATATCAACATGTTAATATTAAAGATCAAGGGCACTTAGAATATGTTGGGGACCCTATTATCGCATTCGAAAATGCAAAATTTTATCAACAGAATACCTTCCACTTAACAAATACAAGTAGTTTATTTTACACGGATATATTAACACCTGGGTATTCCAAAGATGACAAACAATTTAGTTATCATTATATGCACTTATTAAATGAAATATATGTAGATGATACGTTGGTCGTTTATGATCACATGAGATTAGAACCTGCAAAGCATTCAGTACATGCTATTGGTTACATGGAGGACTATTCACATTTAGGGTCATGTTATTTCATCCACCCAGAAGTTAATCAAAAATTCATAGATTCACTCTATGACACATTGAAACACTATCACCAAGATTATGATTGCCGTTTCGGAATCACGCAAATTGCAACACATGGTTTTAGCTTACGAATACTATCAAACAAAACACAAGAAATCGAAAGTATTTTAACTGCTACCCAACAGTATGTAAACCAAAATATCTTTAATCGTGACATCAACTTTTTACGAAAGTATTAATAATCATACAGTAATAAACTTTCACAATGATATCTTGACTAATCATAGGAACGAGCCTAGGACATTACCCTTTTAGACTAAAATAAAATCGCTGAATTATGATTTTATTTAAATCTTCATCACTTTACTCGTTATGCATTTCTTATTTTATCTCAGGGATAATTTCTATTTAAATGTATGCGTGTCGAGACCGAAGATCGACCCAGCCCCTAGGTAAGCAGGCAATAACAATACGAAATATTGATATAAAAACAAGCCCATCAAAGATCACCAATCTTTGATGGGCTTAATGCTGGGTATTAATTTTCTAAACGCCTTTTTTATTTTAAATCATTATAAGTTTGTCAGTCATTTTTTAATTGATTAATTATTCAACAACTATCACACCTAATTAAATGATAAGCAATTTAATTTGTTCAATCTATATCTTATTTATGCCATAATATGTACGTATAGCAATTATTAGGAGGCGTATTTCAGTGACAGAAACATATATTTATAAAAACACTGTCCATCCTGATTGGATTGACCATAACCAACATTTACATGATGCAAAGTACTACGACTTATTTAGTGATTCAGTCGTTGACTTCTTTAAATCAGTTGGCTTATCGACAGATTATCGTAATGATTTAAATATTACAACATTCAGCTTAGAAGCACATATTTCCTTTTTAAAGGAATTGTTAGTACATGAAAAATTTTATATTAAGGCACATATTTATGATTACGATTATAAGCGTGTACATTTATTTTTGACGATGTATAACGACGAGGATGAGCGTTGTGCGACATACGAAGTAATAATGATGGGCGTTGATTTCCAAACAAGAAAAAGCACTCCATTCCCTGATGAGGTTTTTGATAAGATTGCAAACTATTTCAAGCAACAACCTAACTTTGATAGTCCTAAGCAATTAGGCCATGTTATTGGTATACCTAAAAGGTAGTAACCAATAAATAGTAGACAATTACAATCAGCTACTGAAATTGATCTACTATTTTAATACTATTTCCATGAAATTAACTCATACACCTTAGGATACCTAAGTGATTAACAAATTAGAGACTAAGTCAGCAATGACTTAGCCTCTATTTTTTTGCTTTATTATCATAATATTTTATTGCTTACCATTCTAAAATATTTGGCTGTATCATTTACTTCTCATTCCAAATAAACCATCCTATTTTAATTTATTACGTTCGCCTTAAACATCTGATATAAGCCCTCTTTAATAAACGTAGCAAAGGTTTCGTATGAATTATCTCGTTCTTTGTTTGTGTCGATGATATAACTTATATTCAAATTAAATATTTGAGCAATAACAGTACGTAAGAAATATTCAACATCTACTGCCCTCATCTCACCTTGTTCTATATAGCATTCGATTCTTGGCTTTAAATTTTCAACTATCCTCTGATTAAAGATATCAAAAATAATCGCTTGTATTTCTTTGTTCGTCATTGCTTCATTAATAATAACTTTCAACAGCACTCTATTATCAAACAAAAACTCTGAGCGGTTGTCTACAAATGCATAGATAAACGCTTTAAAGTGTTCTTTTTCATCTAAAGTCTCAGTAAATTCTTTAACGACTACCGGTGCAACATTATCTCTGATGATAGGTAAGATTGCAGCATAAAGTAACGCCTTTTTATTTTTAAATTGTTTATAGACTGTTCCTTCAGCTACGCCAGCTTTCTTTGCAATATCACTCGTACTTGTCTTATCATAGCCTTGTTCACTGAATAATATCAACGCACTCTCAATCACTCTACGTTGTCGTTCTGTTAAATGTTCTAATTGAGGCATTACCTCAGACATTATTTCTTTCACTGTATGATTCATCTTAACCACGACCTTTAAACCTTTCTATAACGTTTCATGCCAAAAATATTCAATATTAACAACACCACAAATATTGCAAACAAGATACATAAATCAAGATAAACATCACCTATTCCAAAGCCTTTGATCATTACTGATTGCATTGCATTACCTGTATAGAATAGTGGCATGATGTGGGCAAAGTACTGTAACCCCGTATTCATAGACTGTATTGGAATTAATCCTGCGAATAACACTTGCGGTACAATAACAAGCGGTATAAATTGAATCATTTGGAACTCTGAAGAAGCAAATGTTGATAATAATATTCCAAAGGTCAAAGCAACAAGTGCTGTTAATATTGTCGTTGCTAACACGAGCCAGATTGAACCTGCAATTGCGATATGCAACACAAAAATTGCATACATCACAACGACTACTGTCTGAATCACACTAAACAAACCATAACCCATAATATATCCAAAGATAATTTCACTCCGTTTTATCGGAGAAGCTAGCAAACGTTCTAATGTGCCTGATGTACGTTCTTTCAATAAGCCTATGCCAGAAATTAAAAATGTAAAAAAGAATACAAAAAAACCAATCAATATCGGATTGATCATGTCAAAATACGTTGCATCTTTGTTTGCATACAAATAATCGGATGTCATTTGAACCGGTTTATTGACTTGTGCTTTGTTAGTGTTTGTTTGTTGCTCATCCATAACATTATCGGGCAACTTTGATTGAATTGATTTTAACTGTTGTTGCAGTTGTTCTGTGTTATCTTTCATCTGTGCCATATTATGTTGTATTAACCACTTTTGATTGGCTGAAGCTAATGTGCCTGTCTCTGTAGGATTATCATTCGCATATGTTACATATAATTTATGATTTTTTTCATAGATGAATCCTGTTAATTGGTCATCTTTAATCTTCTGTCCAATAGAATTATTATCATGATACTGTTTTGTTTGTATATCTTGATCATGTAACTGCTCTAAATAAGAATCTGAAACTTGATGAACACCTACTTTAAGACCATTCGCATTATCTGACACTGTAAAAATATAATACAACAGCGATAATATAAGAATTGGCGCAACTAATAGTAACATTAAAGTTCTTACATCTCTGACCGTTTGCTTAAATATACGTTTGGCAATTTGGAATGCATGCATAATTACCCCTCCATCTTTAGAAATACATCTTCTATCGTTTCAGCATCGTATTGCCGCTTAATATCTTCAGGTGTACCAGACGCAATGATTTCACCATGATTCATCAATAGTAATTTATCACAACGTGATGCCTCATCAAGTACATGTGTCGTTACGAGAATGCTTTTTCCTGCTGTCTTAGCTTCATTTAAATCCTGCCAAATTGCCTTTCTTAACTTAGGATCAATACCAACTGTTGGTTCATCCAAGATAAGAATACCAGGGTCTTGCAACATGCTAATCGCTAGCGAAAGTCGACGTTTCATCCCTCCAGAATAAGTCGCAACCTTCTGATTCAAAGCATCTTGTAATTTAACCATAGCGCTACAATATTCTATTCGCTCATTAATTAACTTCTTATCCTTCATATATATACTCGCAAAAAATTTCAAATTCTCTTTACCTGTTAAATCCTCATATAATGCATCATTTTGAGCCATATAACCTATATCTCCTAGTATTTTCCTATCAGGAATTGTAGTTCCGTTAATCACTACCTCACCAGAATTCACTTTCTCCATACCTAACATACATTGAATTAATGTCGTCTTCCCTGTTCCAGACGGACCAATCAGTCCAACAATTTCACCTGCCTCAAAAAGTACGGAAATATCATTAAGTACACGTTTGTCTCCAAACGACTTATTAACATGATTCACTTCAATCATTTACTATCCACCCCTTTAAGTGAGTGATTACTCACTTTTGAATTATCATACATCTACACACGTTTAAATTCAATTAAAATGTCAAATTTCACTTCCACTAAATATGTATTTGTTAAAAATCCTCCTTTTTAAAATAACTTCAAATATAAAGAAAGTTGCAAATATAAAGATAATCATTAAAATATTAAACATAAGGAATTGATAATTTCGAAGTAAATAGGAAGTGGTAATTATGAAACGTACCGAAAGAAATAAACAAGCATACGAAGAAGATAGAAAGTTAGAAGAACAACGTTACTATAATGAACGAGATCAAAGACGTGAACAACAGTTAGAATATGAAAATGAACGATCTCGGCGCTCAAAAAAATGGTTAGTCGCAGTAATTGTTATTTTAGTAGCGATTGTTGCAATATGTTTAACGTTCTTTTTCATCCATAAACATAACACCGCGCCAAACGATACTGAATCAACGACGCATGAGCAACAAACAGACAATAAAGAACCCAATGCATCAAACGATTATCAACAACAAACACAAAGCAGTGATATCAATACTCAAATCAATAATGCCAAAGAAAAAATAGAAAATAACCAAAACAGTGAAGATATTATCAACAATCTACAACAAAAAATTGATGGTCTAAAGAATAATGAACATAATGCTACCGATAAATCTTTGACAGAAGATTTCCAACAACAAGCTGACAAATTGAAAGAAGCCAACAATGCGCAGTTAAATAACGAGGATCAATCTAAAGTAAATCAATTATTAACTGATATTGACCAAAAATTAAACACAATCAAAGATAAAATCAACTCATTATTTGATAATTAACAGTCTATATATAACAAACTTACTAAATATTAACTATGAAGCTTTCTGTGAAGATAGATTGCTTCATAGTTCTTTTTATATTTTACATTTATTAACCTTAAATATTGCTGACTAGGCAATAATTGATGAAATCCGACGTTCGTCGCAACAAAACACCGCTAAAAGTTCTAGTCATGGGAACCTCTACGAAACAAATGATTCATACAAAAAGCCAACCTAAAAGATTGATTGAATCTTTTAGGTTGGCTTTTATGCCTAATTTACGTTTAGGTACTTTGAGTATTTCCTGGGAATTAATGATTGATTGAATCTAATGCTTGTCTTAAGTCATCTACTAAATCATCTGTATCTTCAATACCAACAGATAATCGAATTAATCCATCAGCAATACCTTCTTTTTCTCTAATATCTTTTGGAATAGATGCATGCGTCATTAATGCAGGTACTGAAATTAAACTTTCTACCGCACCTAAACTCTCAGCTAATGTAAAATATTGTGATTTACGAATAACTGCTTTAGCTAATTCGATATCTTTCACTTCAAAGGCAACTACACCTGTATGTCCATCAGCTTGTTCTTTGTGCACGCTATAGTTTAAATGCGTTTCAATACTTGGGTGGAATACTTGTTGCACTGCTGCATGACCTTGTAACATGTCAATGATAGCTAATGTGTTCTTTTGTACTTGTTCCATACGTAAACCTAATGTTTTTATACCTCTAATAAGCAAATAACTATCCTGTGGTCCAAGTACACCACCTGTTGAATTTTGAATAAATCCAATGCGTTCTGCTAAGTCAGCATCTTTTGTAGCTATAAGACCACTGACAACATCACTATGACCGCCTAAGTATTTTGTAGCTGAGTGCAAGACAATATCGATACCAAAGTCCAATGGATTTTGGAAATAAGGTGTCATAAATGTATTATCCACAATTGAAATTAAATTATGTTGCTGCGCCAATTCGGCAGTTTTTTTGATATCAGTTACACGTAATAATGGATTAGATGGCGTTTCAATATAAAGCATTTTTGTTTCTGGTTTAATATATTGTTCAACTTTAGTTATTTCTGTAGTATCAATAAAATCAACATCAATACCATAACGTGTAAATACTTTAGTTAAGGCTCTATATGTTCCGCCATAAACATCAGAATTTAATAATAAATGATCCCCTTTATCTAATAACATGATAACAGCAGAAATTGCTGCCATCCCTGAACCAAAGGCAAATCCAAATTCACCGTGTTCTAAATCCGCAATTAAACTTTCTAATGCACTTCTAGTAGGATTAGCTGTACGAGAATATTCATAACCTTGTCTTAAATCTCCAATTTCATCTTGCATATACGTACTTGTTTGATAAATTGGTGTAGTCACTGCACCAGTATATGGATCTGTAGTTAAACCACCATGTATTAATCTTGTTTTTTTATTCATTTTACATTCTCCTCATATTCAAATATTTGCTTCGACATATAACGATCACTACCATCTGGAAATATCGTTACTATAACACCATTATTAATATGCTTCTTCACCTCTAATGCACCTTGTAACGCAGCTCCAGATGAACTACCGACTAACAGTCCTTCTTGCAGTGCTAATTGCTTCACATTTCGAAATGCATCTATATCGGAAACCTTAATAATATCTGAAATTAATTCCTTTGATAAAAACTGAGGCCACGCTTCAACACCGATACCTTCAACATCATGTGCATGCTGTTCACCACCACTTAATATAGACCCTTCTGGCTCTACTACAACATTGCCCACGTTATACTGCGATAAGTGCTGTGCAACACCAGTAAATGTGCCTCCAGATCCAACACCACCAACAAAGTAATCTATCTCAGGTAATGCCGATGTGATCTCTTGACCTAATGTTTTCACATATGCTTGTGGATTTAACTCTGTTTCAAATTGATTTGTATAAAAAGCATTATTGACCGCTGCAAAGTGTTCTGCAGCCTTTCTTGCACCTCGCATACCTTCTTCACGAGGAGTACGCTCTACTTGTACACCTAGCGCTCTCATGATCGAAATTTTTTCTTCGGAAAACCCTTCAGGTGCATATATTACACAATGTAACTTGAAATGATTTGCTGCCATCGCCAAACCAATACCTGTATTACCTGCCGATGCATCAACAATAGTATCTCCTTTTTTAATTAATCCTTGTTCAAGTGCCTGTTCAACGAGGAATTTACCTAGTCTATCTTTGACGCTACCTCCAGGATTATATTGCTCTAATTTTGCATAAATTTGTACTTGTTCATCGCTAAATGTTTCCAGTAATACCAACGGTGTATTACCTATCAAGTCATACCCAATCATTTTAGTCCTCCATAATGGCTTGAAATCCTTATTAATCCATACCCTACCATACAGATAAGGATTATATATAAAAAATGAGCCTTTTGCAACTCATTTATATTATAAAGTTACTGATATTAGTCAATGAAGAATCCATACTTAATTAGTCAGAAAAGCTTGTATTCTAATAGTGATTCTAGTATAGTTCTAATTATCAGAAAATTCTAATAAATAGGAGGAGTACAACATATGACAAATAATCAATGGCATTTAGATACTTTATCAATTCATGGAGGACAAGAGGTAGATGATTTTTCAAAATCAAGAGCGGTACCTATTTACCAAACATCAAGTTATGTCTTTGACAGCACCACGCATGCCCAAAATTTATTTTCATTAGCTGAACCTGGAAATATTTACACACGTATCATGAACCCAACTCAAAATGTATTTGAAGAACGTATCACTGCTTTAGAAGGAGGAATCGGGGCACTAGCAACATCTTCTGGACAAGCCGCAATACATTTAGCACTTTTAAACATTGTTGAATCTGGAGATGAAATCGTAGCATCGTCCAATTTATATGGTGGTACATATAATTTACTTAATGTAACATTTAAAAAATTAGGTATTAAAGTTCACTTTGTAGACCCTAGTGATCCAAATAACTTTAAAACAGCTATTAACAATAAGACTAAAGCAGTTTATGCGGAGACCATTGGTAATCCTAGGATTGATGTATTAGATATTGAAGCTGTAGCTGACATTGCACACGCACATGAGGTTCCATTAATTGTTGATAATACTTTCCCAACACCATATTTATTACGCCCGTTTGAATTTGGTGCAGATATTATAGTTCATTCTGCAACTAAGTTTATTGGAGGTCATGGTACATCAATTGGAGGTATTATTGTCGATAGTGGTAAATTCAATTGGAATAATGGCAAGTTCCCTGGTTTAGTTGAACCTGACGAAAGTTATCATGGCATTTCTTACGTTAATGACGTAGGTGAAGCCGCATATATTACAAAGGCAAGAGTACAATTATTACGTGATTTAGGTTCTGCTGTATCTCCATTTAATGTTCACGAATTCTTAATCGGATTAGAAACCTTACACTTAAGACTCGAACGCCACTCAAAAAATGCCTTACGCGTTGCCCAGTATCTAGAGCAACATCCAAGTGTTACTTGGGTAAATTATCCTGGTTTAGAAAGTAATAAGTACTATGAATTAGGACAAAAATATCTACCAAAAGGGCAAGGCGCAATCTTAACCTTTGGCATCGATGGTAGTGTTGATGATATTGCTAACTTTGTTGAAAATCTTCACCTATTCTCTCATTTAGCAAATGTCGGTGATTCAAAATCATTAGTAATACATCCAGCAAGTACAACACATTTACAATTATCACCAGAAGATCAACAAGCGTCTGGTGTTGTTCCAGAACTCGTTCGACTATCTATAGGAACTGAAAATATTAACGATATCATTGCAGATTTAGATCAAAGTCTATCGAAATCAGTAAACACAAACAAATCTTCTGAGTAATTCGAACAACAAAAGTCAGATTGTGTAACATAAATCACTGTCATGATAAGTGTTACATTATTGCTATATGTTGAATCATATTGCACTCATTATATATAAGACACCTCGTTAATTTAGTAGCATTTATTAAATAATACGAAGTGTCTTATTTTTTTATGCGCTTTTATATACAATCACATATGACTACAACGTATTTTGGCGAGATTCCTGAGGGAACAGGACGTGCTGAAGACTACAGGCTGAAGCTGTCCCCTAGGAAAGCGAGCTAGCAATACGAAATATTGAATAAAAGAAAACAAATGAAGGATTATGCACTTAATGATTTATATACCATCACTTACATGACAGATTTAATTCGAAGATTTAAATATATGCTAATGTAAATATCAAAAATGAATACAACGTATTTTGGCGAGACTCCTGAGGGAACAGGACAAGCTGAAGACTACAGGCTGAAGCTGTCCCCTAGGAAAGCGAGCCAATAATACGTAATATTGAATAAAATAGAAACACTCAGATAAATCGGTTTCAAAAATCTGAGTGTTTTTTCTAGTGTTATGTCTAGACGCGTTGTTTTTAATTTATGGATTACAAAATCAAAATAACTCATTACTCATGTAAGATGCGTGTATGTTCCCTATAATACGCCCTCGCTATCCTCACAGACGTCATTCACGCATTAACAAGGTCAGATTGTATAACAATACATTGAATATAAAGTTCAAAAGCGTTCGCTATGAGTGATTCTCATTTAGTATTCCATTGCACATAACAATGAACATGGCAGTCTCCCCGCACACAACCGACAGTCTCACCTCTCGCTGAGTTACTCACCCTATTCACTATTATTTTTAAATTTCCTTTTGAATTTCACATATAATATTGGGATAATAACGATAATCATTCAAAAACAAAGGAGGGACAAATCATGGATAGCACAAAAGATAAATTAACCATACAAGTTATCTTACTCGCTGGAAAAATTTTATTATCTTCAGGTGCTGAAGTTTCACGTGTAGAAGATACAATGAGACGTATGGCCATATGTATGGGTTACTATCACAGTCAAGGTTATGTCATAAATGTATTTATTAATTTCTCACTAAGTGAGGAACACGACACACGTATCTTACGTATAGACAAAAACATAACAAACTTATTAAAAATTTATCAAGTAAACTCAATTTCTCGCCAACTTACAAGTAATCACATTTCAATAGAAGAAGCCTATCAGCAATTAAGCAATATTGAGCATAGTACAGTATCTATCTCACTGTGGAAGAAAGTCGTCGCAGCAGGCATCATTTCTCTGTGTTTTTTATATTTACAAGGTGGAACATGGCCTGAAATGCTCACTACATTAATTGCAGGTGCTACAGGCTTTTGCATTGTAGAATTTATGCAAAGCAAATCCTTAACAATGTTTATACCCGAATTTGTGGGATCATTTGTCTTAGGCGCTATCATTATCTTAGGTTCTCATATCTTCCACATCGAGAACACCTTTGGTCCTGCAATGATTGCATCAGTGATGCCCATTGTGCCTGGTGTATTGATTACTACTGCTATCCAAGATTTATTCGCTCGTCACATGTTAATGTTTACTGCAAAATTCTTGGAAGCACTTGTCATTGCATTTGCTATCGGTTCAGGTATTGCTATTGCATATGTAACATTTTAAGGAGGACTAAAGATGACAATTATTTTCACGTTTATCTGTAGCTTTTGTGCATCATATTTTTTCAATGTGATATACGACGCACCTAAAAAGTTATTTATTCCTGCTGGTTTCGCAGGTGCGATGGGTTACATGGTGTATTTTGTATTAACGGAAAGCTTTCATATGGATAGTATTTATACAAGTTTACTGGGGAGTTTAACATTGGGGCTACTTAGTCATATTATGAGTCGTATATTTAAAGCGCCAGTTGTTATTTTTATGATTCCAGGTATTATTCCCCTTGTTCCAGGTAGTATTGCATTTAGAGCAACACAACAACTTGTAACCTTACAGTTTACCGACGCAACAAATACATTTATACGCGCCATTCTTGTAGCAGGTGCGATTGCCTTAGGTCTTCTTATTTCTGACCAATTGTCTAAAACACTAAACATCCGTAAACTATGGGCAATAAAACGTAATAGATTATAAAAAAACACCACACGCATTTACTATCATAAACTCAAAGGTCTACCCTCTGGTTTTATTAATATAGCAAGTGTTGTGTGGTGTCTTTGATATCATTAATTAATGAAATATAAACCTGTCAGTACATTTGCTTCAAGATGGCTAATGTCAATTTGAATTGTACTATTTTGTATTAAATGATGTTGACGTACATAATTCGTTATTGCTTCCTTATATGGCAATGCACTTTGTGTTACGCCACCACCTAGAACCATATGGTAAATGTTAAAGACGCTAAATATGTTAATACATAGTTGTTGTGTTAATTTAATCACTTCTTCAACCATAGCATGAATTGTTTCGTCTTCATGCTCGAGATACATCGTTATAGCTTCTCTAATAGTCACTGGTCGATTTAAAAGGTCACTCGCCTTTCGACTAATGGCTAATCCAGATATTTCATTTTCTACACATCCATACTGGTGACAAACCGGACATTGGTAATCACTATCATTTTTAATTACAGTATGACCAATTTCACCAAAGTTGCCATCTACACCTGAAACTAACTGTCCATTTTTTACATATGCCATACCAACCCCAGTACTAATCGTTAAATAAACAAAATCAGATGTAGTTGATTTAATATATCGATACTCCGCTAACGCAGCAGCATCTGTATCATTAACAAAGCTTGGCTTAAATTGACTATGTTGCTCAATATATTGCCCTGCATTAAATTGATTGTATTGTTGTAAGTTTGGCGGATTTAAGAACAATCCCTGTGTATAGTCACATGGACCAGGCATAGCAATATTCAATATATTGCTATCTACCTCTTTGTATTCTGTTACAAAATGATTCGCTAGTTTAATTATTTCAGTAAATTGTTGCTTGGGATCTTCCTTTATCGTTTCAAATTTTTTACTAGCAATGATATCAAGTTGTTCATTGACTACCCCAACAATAGTCTTCGTACCTCCGATATCAACGCATAATTTTAACATAATCATTCCACCTCACTCATGTTGATAACCATTTCAAATCTGATAGATGACTTAAACATAACTGATAATTGCAGTCAAATCGCCTTCTATAACGACATTCGTATCCTCTACGGTCAATATTAAATGATCACCTTTTACTAATTCATGGACCTCTCCATCTATTTCAATTGTTCCACGACCTTCTACAATTGATATAAGTTCATAATCACGAGATAAGTCGTAGTTTAATTTGCCTGAAATTTCCCAACGCGCAACTGTAAAAAATGTATTGGAGACAAATTGTGTATATTTCTGACCTTGTATATTTTTTGATATTGGTGTGCTATTTGGTGAATTGTCATTTAATTGAATGACTGCTTTACTTTGTTCAAGATGTAACGCTCTTTGATTTCCATCTTTATCTGTTCGATCATAATCATAAATTCTATAAGTCGTATCTGAAGATTGTTGTGTTTCTAATATTTGGATACCTTCACCTATAGCATGTACAGTCCCCGCAGGTACATAATAAAAATCACCGGGTTGAACTTTAACACGTTTAAAAAGTTGGTCAAACGCTCTATTGTCAATCATTTCATTTAATTCATTAGCATCCGTTGTATTTACACCATAAATAATCTCAGCGTCCGCTTTAGCATCAAGAATATACCAACATTCTGTCTTGCCATATTCCCCTTCATGCTTCAACGCATAATCGTCATTAGGATGTACTTGTACAGATAATTTATCATTCGCATCTAATATTTTAGTTAACAATGGAAAAGTATGCGCTTTGGGATTTCCAAATAATGCTTTGTCTTCTATCCATACTTGATCTAATGTTTTTCCTTGATGTCTACCATTCTTAATCTTATTTGGTCCATTTGGATGTGCCGAAATGCCCCAACATTCCCCTGTTATATCACTAGGGATATCATAATTAAACGCCTTTAATCCTGTACCTCCCCAAATACGTTCCTTGAACTCTGGTTCTAAAAATAACACCATCACTGTATACCTCCATTAAATTGCTTTCAGTATATTATATATTTCGTCTTTACTTTGTGCATTGATAAGCTGCATTCTAATATCATCGTTCATCAATGTTCTTGAAAGTCTTTGTAATAATTTTAAATGAACATCATTACTTTGACTTGGTACAACAATTAAAAATATAATCTTCGGCAATGAACCATCAAGACTTTCCCATTCTACACCAGCCTTATTATTTAATACTGCTACAATCGGTTGCTTCACTACGCTAGATTTAGCATGTGGAATAGCAACATTCATTCCAATTGCTGTAGTGGATTCTGCTTCACGTGCCATTACCGCTTCTTTTAATATTGACTTATTGCTAATATAATCATGATCCGCTAACTGGTCAATTAATTGATCAATCACCGTATCACGTGTCATTGTTTCATCACTTAATTCAATCACACGTTTATCAAAAACACGCTCAGAATTATCATCATCTGCTTGCTCATGTGTTATCTTACTTTCTTGCGATAGTTGTTCTTGGTTCGTCGTCATACTTTCATTACTCACCGCTTGATTTTCACTGTTTACACCTGTATCCATTGGACTTGAATAAACTGCAACAGCTGGCGCCGTTCGTTTCATCAACAATACAACAATCATCGTGACAATACTACCTACAATCACCGCAATAAAGAACCATAATATCTGGTCAATACCACCTAATACTGCTACAATTGGTCCGCCATGTGCTACTCTATCACCAACACCACCGATAGCAGCTATAACTGCTGCAATCATAGAACCAATCATATTTGCTGGTATAATTCTTAATGGATCTTGCGCAGCAAATGGTATTGCTCCTTCAGTTATACCAAACAATCCCATTGTAAACGATGCTTTACCCATTTCAACTTCTCCATGATTAAATTTACGCTTATTGATAAATGTAGCAAGACCTAAACCAATCGGCGGCGTACATACTGCCACTGCGACCATGCCCATTACTGTATAATTACCCTCTGCAATTAGTGCTGAGCCAAACAAAAATGCCACTTTATTGATTGGTCCTCCCATATCAAAGGCAATCATTGCTCCTATGATAAGGGCTAAAATAATAATATTAGTACCTTGCATCCCTTTTAACCAAGAGGTTAGCCCTTCAAATATACTTGAAATTGGGGCACCAATAACAAAGATAAATATTAATCCTACAATGAGTGACGAAATAATTGGAATAATAATAATCGGCATTATCGGGGCCATTGCTTTAGGTGTCTTTATATTCTTAATCCACTTCGCAATATAACCAGCTAAGAAACCTGCCACAATACCACCTAAGAAACCTGCACCTGCATCACTACCATAGAAACTACCATCAGCTGCAATTGCACCGCCAATCATACCAGGAACCAACCCAGGTTTGTCGGCTATACTCACTGCAATATAACCAGCTAATATTGGAACCATAAACTTAAATGACAGACTACCTATATTTTCTACAGATTTCCATATAGAATCTTCTGGAATGACTAGTCCTTCTGCAGAAGGTTTGCCACCAATGGTTAATGCAATTGCCATCAATAAACCACCTACTACGATAAAGGGAACCATAAATGACACACCATTCATTAAATGTTGATAAATGACTTGTAGTCCCTTTTTATTTTCGGATTGTGTTCTTTGATTCGCATCAGCATCATACTGTTCATGATGAATACTTGCTTCTTTTTTTATGATTCTCTGAATTAATTGTTCAGGATTGTGTATTCCTTCCCTTACACTTTCATTAACTAAGTACTTCCCATCGAATCTAGTAAGGTCAACTTGGCGATCTGCAGCAATGATAATACCATCTGCTGCTTTAATTTCCTCAGTAGTTAATTTATTTTCTGTCCCTACACCACCTTGCGTCTCTACTTTGATTTCTACTCCCATACGTTCTGCCGCTTGTTCTAATTTCTCTTGAGCCATATATGTGTGCGCTATCCCATTTGGGCACGAAGTTATAGCTAAAATTTTCATAATTTCATCTGCCTCCTTATCCACTTCATTGTAACCGCATACATTCATCGCAAAAAAATAATAATTGCCGCTGTTAGTGGCAATTATTCTCTAATTAAAGTCATGATTTTTTTCTGAAGCACCTGCTCATCTAACAATAAATATTGATCAACATCATTTTCTGTTAAATCTGCAATATTGTGTATGATTTTCTTCATTATCGGTATATCAGCCTCAGTAATGGCTAAGAAAAACACCAATTTGACTTTATTTTGTTTCCATAATAAGCCCTGTTCATGTTTAAACACTATAACATGTGATTTCAATACTTCTTTAGGATTGCCATGAGGCATACTAATAGCATTTCCAATAAATGTAGAAGCAAATTTTTCTCTTTCTAATGCACTTGGTATATAACTTTCGGTAATTGCATGATTATTATTTAATATACTTTGTGCCTTATCGAAAACAACAGCCATATCAGTAACCTCATCTTCGCCTCCTACCACATCTACTTGAACCGATGATAAATCTGCTTGGTTGATTACGTTATTATTGATTTGGTTAATAATTACCTTCACTTTCTCAGCATCCTCATTTGAAAATAAAGGTGAAACTGTTACTTGAGAAAGTCGCTTTGGTAAATGATTACCTTCTATCTCATGCGTTGTAACTAATACATCGATACCTTCGAAGTGATAGTCATAAAGCGAATCCAGCTGTACGGTATCTATCACTTCGATACGTTCGTCAAGCTTTAAAATTTTAGCTTCTAGTAAGCTGGAAATACCTAAACCATAATAACAAGCTATCACTATTTTAATTTTTTCTTGTTCGTTTCTTTCAACTGATGATTGAAAATGTAATGCTAAAAAGGCAATTTCATCTTCTACTAAATGAATATCGGCATCAACTTCTAACTCTTTCACAATGTCATATAACGCATCAAAGATAAATGGGTAGTGTTTTTTTATATCTTGAGTCAAAGGATTATTGATATATACATTTTTGATTATTCTATGATATGTCCTACTAAAATGTGAAAATATATTGTCTCTCAATACACTATCTTGGGTAAAAGCTACACCAATATTTTGCTCCATTTGAACAATGAGGCGTTCAATATAACTTTTGACGAATAATTGTTCAAATCCAAGATCATGTTGTTCAAAATAATCACTAATAAAGAAAGAAAAAAGTTTTATTGTATCTCTATTCAAATCATATCCTAGTCTATTATTAATTTCTGTAATACATTGATTAGCAATTTCAAATGACTTTGGCTTTATATCCCATGCTTTATAACTAATATTTTGTCTTTTATAAATAATGATTAAATGAATAATTAACTGTTTGAGTTGTATTTGTGTAGCTTGAATATGGTTATATATCAAGACACGTTTAATAATTTGTGTTATTTGTTCTAAATGCACTTTAGGAATATCAGCTAATATTATATCTTCAATCGATTTATTTTTAGATGTTAGTTGACTCAAGTGTAAAATAGCATTTCTAATATTCATCTCATTTCCTTTAATACATACACCTTTATTTCTAACGCTCTCAACTAGAACATCAAATGACTGACACCAATTAGTAAATCTTTGTAAATAATCTAAAAATTCATTTTTAGTTATCTTCAAGTCAGCAATCAGACGTTCTGTCGTCGTAGGATCGTGTTGCATTAACAACCGATAACCTAAATTCATTAATATTTCACTGTCCTTATTGGCATAGTCATTGATATAATGTTCAATCGTTTCAATATGATACTGCTCTAAATTCAATCTAAAGCCACGACCCTTTACACTAGTGATTACTGGATCGCTAAACAATGTATTAATATACTTTATGTCCGACCGCACAGTTCTATTAGAAACACTTAATATAGCTGCAATATCATCTGCACTTTTGTAATTTTCAGATCCCTGTATAAACAGACGCATGATCTTAATATGTCGTTCTATCATATATACACCTCATTTCATCAAGGCTTTTGTTTATATTATAGTTAATATCAGCAATTATATTGTAGGTCTATTTGACATTAAGAGCAAGTTACAATAAAACATTATTTTATATAATAAAAAAGCACTACTTATAATTTTTACAAGTAGTACCTTTTTACAATACGCATATATTCAAATCAAAATATGTTTTTTAAATAGTTATTTTTCATAAGGTATGACATCTTGTCCATATTTCTTTTCAATAAATGACTTCATATCTTTAGATTGTAATACCTTTAATAATTCTTGATACTTTTTATCATCTTTATGCCCTTTTTGAACTGCTATTATATTTGCAAAAGGTGATGATTTTCCTTCAACTGCAATTGCATCTTTATGTGGTGTTAGTCCATTATCAATTGCATAATTCGAATTCATAATAACCGCTGCGCCTTCTTTACTCTTGTATGTCTTAGGTAAAAATTCAGCACCTTGTTTATTATTAAACTTAAGTTGTTTTTTATTCTCAACTATATCATCAAACTTAGCATCCTCGATTTTGACACCTTTTTTAATTTTAATTAATCCTTTATCAACAAAGAATGATAAGAATCGACCTTCTTCTGCAGGATTATTCGATACATAAATTGTAGATCCTTTTGGAATATCTTTAATATTTTTATACTTTTGACTATAAACACCCATTGGCGTAGTGAATACCTTACCCACTTCTTCTATATTATAATTATGATCTTTTCTTTCTGCTTTAAGATAAGGTACATGTTGGAAAAAGTTTGCATCTACATCACCTTTATCTAATAATTTATTCGGTACTTTATAATCATTTACTGTTTTTATTTTTAAATCGTAGCCCTTTTTTGCCATTGCTTTTTTTGCGTGTTCTAATACCTCTCCGTGCGGCGCAGGTGATGCGGCAATAGTTATTTTTTTATTTGCTGCATCACTATTTGATTTGCCACAAGCAGCTAAAATACCAATTAAACTCAATAACAGAATTGCATATGTAAATTTTTTCATATCATCTCTCCTTATTATTCATATAAAAAATGCCTTCTCTAAATAAAGAGAAGGCATTCTGCTTCTCTCATCTTCGAAAGTTAAATACTTTCTGTGAATTAGCACCATTTCGTATTACGACGGTTGCTGGGTTTCATCGGGCACATCCCTCCACCACTCTTGATAAGAGTTATAACTATGTATTTGAATTTATTTAATCCTAGCATTTTGGTCATGTTTAGTCAATCTAATTTTTAGAATTTTCTGTATGCTTCGATTTCATATGCTTTATATTAACTTTTTGTTCCATGTGAAACAGCTTAATCCTATAGCTTTATAGCATGTTTCTATACTGTTCATCCCATAAATACCATAGCACAATATGCTATTAAATTATTTAATGCATGTAACGCTATCGCAACAGACAACTTTCGTCCTGATTTTAAATAAACATACGCGAGACCGATAGCAATAATTAAATACATCACAATTTCTAAAGGTGATTTCGCTTCTGTGACATGTAGTGAAGCAAAGATGATAACTGAAATGATAGACATCAACGTAAAGCTGAATTTCTTACCAAGTTCACCAATTAACAAATGCCTAAATAAAAATTCTTCATTAATCGGTGCAATAATCACAATAGAAAAAAATGCTAAAAACGTTGAAAATGGCGTAGCAAACATTTGCTCAATTAATTTATCATTTTCTGTTTCGTCAAATTTCCAAGACTCCGGAGCAAATAAATCTACCAATTCAGGATAAATTGCCTTTAGAATGAATAACACAATAAACGTGAGTATAATTAATTTCCAATACCGCTTCATATGTTTAATGCCTTGTGTCAAGCGGTCCTTAAAGGATCGTCTATAAAATAGTATCCATGTCCCAAATAAAATAATGAAGGCAATCAAATCTACAATTAACTGTATCATATTCAACATGTGATCATTCATTTGAAAAGCCTTATTTTCAGTTCCTAAATATAAAATAAATACAAAAATCGAACAAATTAAGGATAATGCAAATGTACTAACTAAATAGATAATCGGTAAAATAAAATCTAGCCATTTAATATCTTTCCATTTATATGTATATTTTCCTGATATTTTCATTGTATCCCCCTTTCACATTTTAAAATAACATAAAAATTAAATTGTATATATAGTTTTTCAAAATGCTGATCCCTTATAGTTATTGATTTATATGCGTAATTTATGGACGATTGTGGTATACAGTTATTAAATCCATAATACATATTTATAGGGGAGTTGTGTTTATATGCGAATTCTAGTCCTAGGTGCTGGTGGTATTGGCGGATATTTCGGTGGCCGTTTAGCTGAAAGTGGTCAGGATGTCACTTTTTTAGTTCGTCCAAAACGAAAGTCATACCTAGAAAGAAATGGTTTAGCTATCCATAGTGAAAATGGTGATTTCAACTTCAATCCTAAATTAATTACGCGAGATGATCGTGCCGAAGCATTCGACGTTGTACTACTCTCATCAAAGTCATATCACTTGGAACACGCTATCGAAGATTTACAACCATTTATACATCATAATACAGTCATTATTCCTCTACTTAATGGCATTGCACACATTCCTACATTGCAATCTGAGTTTGGTAAAAATAATATCATGGGAGGTTATTGCGTAATTGAAACCACGCTTGATACTTCTGGCGAGATTGTTCACACAAGTACATTCGACAAATTATTTTTCGGCGAATTAAATGGCGAGGATAGTCAACGTGCCAAACATATTGCGGAGGCTTTCTCAAATTCCAAGGCTCAATTTATCTTGAGCAACAATATCACACAAGGAATGTGGCACAAATATTTAATGATAACCGTATTATCAGGTGTTACAACATTAATGCATGCACCTATAGGCCCAATAAGAGATAGTGTCGGTGGTACTCAATTTATTGAATCATTATATAATGAAGTAGCCACTATTATGCGTGCAGAAGGCGCACCTTTAGATAACCAAATCGTTTCTAAATACATGAAAGCACTCACCCAATTATCCTATCATTTCAAAACTTCAATGCAGCGTGATATGGAAAAAGGTCTAAATATTGAAGCCGATCATTTACAAGGTCATTTGCTTAAATTAGCTGACCAACATCAAATTCAAGCACCACTATTAACAACAATTTATCAAAATCATAAAGTCTATAAAGAAATGTTGCAATAAATATATTGATAAATAGCAGTTGATGATTTTTGCGAAACTTAAATATATGCATGATTTCACACAAATCATCGTATTCTTTTGCACTTTAAAATATTATAAACAGTCATTAAAAAACGTCAATTTCTGCAGCTTTAGTTAGAAATTGACGTTCTTTTTTTACTAATTACATTGATTGATATGCCACATTACTAGCAGCAATTTATTTTATAAACCCAAATTATAAATCTAATGATTGAATATATGCTTTAACATCTTGAGACATTTCTTCATTATTTAAAGCAAATTGTATTGTTGTTTTAACAAAGCCTAGTTTTTCACCAACATCGTATCGTTCACCGTTAAAGTCAAATGCATAAACCTTATCATCTTTGTTTAATCGCTCAATCGCATCGGTCAATTGAATTTCGCCACCTGCACCAATTTCTTGTTTCTCTAGATAATCGAATATTTGTGGTGTTAATACATAACGCCCCATAATTGCTAAGTTTGAAGGCGCTGTTCCTGGTTCTGGTTTTTCTACAAATTTATTCACACTAAATAAACCTTCATTTGATTCAGCAGGATCGACAATACCATATCTATGCGTCTCATTTTCATTGACCTGTTGCACACCGATTATTGATTTTCCTGTATCATCATATTGATTCATTAATTGTTTAATTGCTGGTACTTCTGACTGAACAATATCGTCACCTAGTAATACAGCAAACGGTTCATTCCCGATAAATTGTTTTGCTGACCAAATTGCATGTCCTAAACCTTTTTGTTCCTTTTGTCTTACATAAAACATATTAGCCAAATTACTAGAATGTTGAACTTCATCTAGTAAGTCTTGCTTTCCTTTTTCTTCTAAAATCATTTCTAATTCCTTTTGATTATCGAAATGATCTTCAATAGCTCTTTTATGTTTACCTGTAACGATAATAATATCTTCAATACCTGCCGCTACAGCCTCTTCTACTATGTATTGAATCGTTGGTTTATCAAGGATTGGCAACATTTCTTTTGGCATTGCTTTCGTAGCAGGTAAGAATCTTGTCCCTAATCCTGCTGCTGGTATAATCGCTTTTTTTATTTTCATTTTTTCTCTCTCCTCCAAAGTGGCAAAAACTATATATTATTTATTCAATTAAGTGCTTATTTCATATAAATTTTTATAATCCTTAAACGGACTAATACTTAAAGTGTTATCACTATTTTATTTTATCAAAAATCTTACTAAATTTAGACTTTTTATGTGCTAATATCTGTAATAAATCCTTATAATTCTCTACAGCTGCTTTATATTTTAATCGCTCATTTGTACGTACATTCGTTAGTGGATATTCAACGATTTGAATCATTTTTTCTGCAAAATCTTCTATATTATTAGGTTCAACCAAGTATCCAGTTTTTCCTTCTTCAATAATTTCTCTAGGTCCATACTTAACATCATATGAAACAACTGGACAGCCTGCATCTATGCTTTCCATAATCGTTAAACCAAATCCTTCATAATTACTTGTTAATAAAGACGCTCTAGAATTGTTAAATTCAAGTAATGGATTATTAGTAAATTCATTAATTTCAACATATTCATTTAATTTATATACATCTATCAAATCTTGTATCATTTGTAATTGACCTGCTTCATCTTTGCCAAACATCACTAGTTTGGTAGTATAGCCCCTCTGTCTAAAACGATGATATGCTTTAATAAGATGATCTAATTGCTTTTGGTGGCCAAATCTTCCAATATAAATGAACCTATCTTGAGGTTGATCTTTGCTATATTTTGGGTTTTTTTGAAGTGTAAAATGAGGTATGACAGCAAATTTTTCATCTTCAATATCATAAACACTTTGAATATCTTGCTTTTGGTGTTCTGTTAAAACTAAATATTTCGTTACTTTTTCACTATGCTTTAATGCAAATTTAAATGAACCTTTTACTTCATCATTATTTAAATGTGAGTTATGTAATACTAATACGTTTTCCGTATTGTTTTTTTGGTTTAGCAATGGTCTATCTAAAAGTCTCGCATCGTTAAACACAATATCCCCATCCGTTAAACGTTCTTCAAAATAATATTCAAACAATTGTTTTTCAGTAGAAAAAGCTTTATACATTCTGCCTTTTTTATAAAGTTGTATAAGTACTAAGGTTGTTTTATCATCATCCGCAAAAAACTTTTCGCAATATTTGTTGCCATCCCTATCATAAAATTTCTCAGCGATTTTCCCATATCGCTTTGTAGAATAATATGTTTTCTTATGTAATTGACCAAATTCGTTATAATGCCAACGTTCTACTCTTTTCTTACAATAAGGGGTCATAAAATCCTCAAAGTCTAATACATCGCTATCTTGTCTATATTTACGATATAAAACATACTCATCACCATCATAGTAACGAACAATATTATTATTATTTTCATTAGCCTTATGTTTTAAACCTTTGATTTTACGCTTGGTTTTATAATATTTAGCCTTTTTTCTTTCCTTTGAATTAGGTGTATAAAGTAGATTATAATCTGCCAGCCAATCATATACATTCTCTACTTTTATGTTGGCACCTAACTTCCCATTACTTATAAAGCTTTCGATTACTTGATGGTAATCAGCATTATAATTCGTCGTTAAAATCGTATTCGTTGCAGAAAGTTCCTTATTCATTAACTGTATACGACTTAACAATGCTTTCGTACGTCCACCATGTATCGGTGGCAAAGTCGATGTAATTGTATACAACACTATATCCCACTCCCTTGTATCACTAAATTAAATAACATTTTTATTCTAACACGCTATGTATGGTTTTTATAAACTTTTGCACGTTGCAATATTATTATTTTAGAAATAACTGTAGTTTATATTAATTTTCCACTTAAATGATACTTTATTTACCATTAACTAAGGATGATTAAGATATAAATACCGATTCAAGAAACAATATAATTCCTATGCTCGAGCTATCAAAAGTACTTGTGATGTAAATTCACTTTATCAAAACAAAAAAGAGCTATTCCATAATGGCTTAGCTCTTTTTAATGTATATTTATCATTTTTTTGACAGCGTTTTGGCGAGACTCCTGAGGGAACAGGACGAGCTGAAGACTACAGGCTGAAGCTGTCCCCTAGGAAAGCGAGCCATTTATGCGAAATAGCAAATAAAAATAGCACCCAGATAATTATAATTCAATCATCTGAATGCTACTTTTCTTAGATTAATACCCTTAGTTATTAATTATATTTAGGCTTAATTTAGTAGCCTATTTATTGTTTACATGTTTATTAACACGTTTTTGGAATAAGATCGAAATACCTGCTATCAATAAGATTAAAACAATAATGCCAATTAATCCTAGGTATTTTGCTATATTACCAAATATGATACCTACAACAAGGAAATCAGTATCTGAGAATGTAGTCGCAGCTCCACCTAAATCACCTAAGAATGGTAGGAAGATTAATGGTAAGAAGGTAATCAACAGACCATTCAATGCAGCACCTGCAACCGCACCACGTATACCGCCACGTGCATTACCAAATACTCCTGCAGTAGCACCTAAGAAGAAATGCGCAACTACTCCGGGTAGAATGACTACACCCCCGAAGAGGAATAAGACAAACATACCTAACACACCTACAATAAAGCTGACAAAGAATCCAATTAACACAGCATTTTGTGCGTAAGGAAAGACAATTGGACAATCCAATGCCGGTTTTGTATTTGGCACTAACTTTTCTGAAATACCTTTAAATGCAGGTACAATTTCTGCAAGAATTAAACGCACACCAGTCAAGATAATAAATACACCTGCAGCAAATGTCACACCTTGAATTAATGAAAAAACAATAAAGTTTTGGCCATTACTAATTTCACTATGTACATAGTCGGGTGTGGCAAATAGTGACGCTACAACGTATAGAATAATCATTGTTAATGAAATGCTAATAGTACTTTCTCGTAAAAAACTTAATCCCTTTGGAAAATTAATGTCCTCCGTAGATTTCGATTTCCCTTTAAACAATTTACCAATTTGCCCTGCTGCCCAATAACTTATCGTTCCAAAATGCCCTAGAGCAACTTGATCATTGCCTGTTATTTTACGCATTGTTGGTTGTGCCAATGCTGGTAATATGGCCATAATAAGCCCTAGAATTACAGAACCAATAATGACAGTCATTGTGCCTGTAATATGTCCTACAGATAATAATATAGCCAAAAACGCTGCCATATAAAATGTATGATGTCCTGTTAAAAAGATATATTTCAAGTTCGTTACACGCGCTATAATAATATTTACGATCATCCCAAACACCATAATTAACGCAGCTGTAGTACCATATTTTTCTAGTGCAATAGAAATAATTGCCTCGTTGTTAGGAACAACACCTTGTACACCAAATGCATGTTGAAAGATCTTGCCAAAGGGTTCTAAAGATTGTGTCACTACATTTGCACCAGCGCTCAATACTAAGAATCCTAAAATTGTTTTAATTGTTCCTGAAGTCACATCTGCTGCTGATTTCTTTTGTACAATTAACCCTATTAAAGCAATTAAAGCAACAAGAATTGCAGGTTGACTCAAGACATCCACTATAAAATCAAGTATCGGTTTCATTCAACTACCTCCCAACTTGTTATAAAATATTTAATTCCGTTAACTTATCATTTAATTTTGATTGCAATTCATCTTTGTCCAAAATATTATCTAATACTAGAACATCACCTAAATTTTTTGTGTTTTCTTCTAAATCTCTGCCACATATAAATAAATCTGCCATATCAGGGCTGGCTGTCATCACATCACTATGTTCAACCTTTATATCTTCTGGGGCATTTAATTGTTTCAATGCTTCTTGAGCATTCATTTCAAC
Source organism: Staphylococcus sp. 231237_7MaSpsaltlick (assembly GCF_043107035.1). NCBI lineage: Bacteria > Bacillati > Bacillota > Bacilli > Caryophanales > Staphylococcaceae > Staphylococcus > Staphylococcus sp. 231237_7MaSpsaltlick. The sequence continues at coordinate 324,728 of NZ_JBICNX010000004.1, read as the reverse complement.
CATAAAGCTACTCCCTAAACCATGACCACATACAACTAAAATTTTCATTTTCATCATTCTCCTTTAAATATCTGTTTAATTTCTGCTACGTCTGTAGCAGCTAATAATTTATTTACTGTCTCTTTATCACTTAATGTTGAAGCTAACGTTCTAAGAATTTCTAAATGTCCTTCGTTGTCTACTGCACTTAATACAAATATGAGACTAGCGAAATGATTATCTTGTGAAAAATTAATATGTTGATTTAATTTCAACAAGCTTAATCCTACTTGCTTTACATCTTCATTTGGTCTTGCGTGTGCAATAGCAATCTCTGGTGCAATTACAATATAAGGTCCAAGTTCCTTTACGCTGTTAATCATCGCGTCAATATAACTCTTTTCAAAATAGCCTTGCTGTAACAATGGGTGTGATGCTATATCAATAGCTTGTTCCCAATTATCTACTGCATCCTTGATCTGTATCTTATCTAGCGTTAATATTTCCAAACGCTTTACCCTCCTCTATCATGCTATGATTTACTGACATCTTTTATCCAGTTCATAATTTGACGCTTGTCACCTGAGAACAAATCCTCTCTTCCTCGCGCATCCATTATCCATTCACTCAATTGTCGCAGTGCATTTAAATGTATTTGTGGCTGTTTGGTAGCTAAAGTTACAACAATATAGACAGGATCATATTGACTGTGATTGAACGTAATACCATTGGTGTAATGTACCAAACTAAAGCCTACAGACTGTTTCACATGTTCATGTTTTGCATGTATGAGTGCTATATGTGGGCTAATTACCATATAAGGTCCAAAGTTCTCCAACTGCGTTATGATGTCATCGGCATATCCACCATCGACAATACCGTCCGCTTCTAATAATTCAACACATTGCTGAATTGCCTTATCACGTGATACTGATTGTTGTTCTGTTAATACTCTAGTCTCAGATAACACCTCTATCAAATTAGGACCCATACGCTTAGTTTCTGCTACATACTGTTCACGTGCCTGATTAATAATCTCATTGAGTTGTTGTCGGTCACTTTTATTTAAAAAAGGACTCACCTGGACTACAGGTACTGTTGATTGTTCGAAAGGTACTGTCGAGATAATGTAATCTATCTTTTCATGCTTTAACAAAGTATCATTGACTTCATAAATAGAGTAAGCATCAACAATTTCCAATTCAGGATAAATATGGCTCAATCTACTTTTCAATAGTTGGGATGTCCCAACACCCGAACCACACAACAGTATGACCTTTATCTTCTGACCACTACGTTTACTAATACGTTCAATTGCCGAAGCAAAATGTAAGGTAATATACGATAATTCATCTGCTGTAAATGAAATTTGGAAAAGTTCTTCAATCCCCCAAATGTGACGTTGAATACTTTCTATCAATTGTTGATATTCCTTCTGTATCTCATCATTTAAAGGATTAGGGTGACTCATTTCAAATTGCAAGCGGTGTATGGCTGGTCTTAGATGAACAACTAAACCATTTAATAATTTATTATCAGCCATTAAATCAATGCCTAAATCTCCGCTCATTCTTTCAATGAGTTGCTCAACCATGATTTCTAAGTCGTCCACCACATTGTCGTCATCATGTATATCTGATGTCTTAGCTCCTAATAAATGCAAAGTTATAAACGCCGCTTCACTCTTAGGGAATGTAATATTAAAGTTAGATTCCAGTTGTGATTGAATTTGTTTCGCCACAATAAATTGACTTGTTTGAGCTAATTTTTGATATTCTGTTGTAGGTATATCAAATACAAAATCTTCTCTAGTGCGATGTATGGCAATTAATATATGATATATCAAACCATCGATAGCACTTTGAACAAGTTGATATTGTGTTTCAAACAATGTCTCAGTTACTGTACGCCGTATAGATTCTAGCTCTTTATTCGAAAACAACTGATGTCCAATGTTATGTGTATGTGTTTGAAAGTATGCATTTACTCTATCTGCATATGCTTTTCTATAATTACTTTCATCACCTTTAATCACAAAGCCTTTATTTTTAACATATTCCAATCTTAAACCTTGTGACTCTACCCAACTCTGTACACGTTTCAAATCTTCCACTATCGTTCTTCGAGATACAGAAACCAATGACGCTAAAGATTGAGATGATGTAGGTTCAATAGACTCAAATAGCTTTAAGATAATATAGAGTACGCGTTCGTCCCTAGAATAATGCATAGCAATATTAGAAAATTGAACTGATTCACTCTTCATATATTCTGAGTGACGCTTAATTTTAATACCTTTATTTTTATTACGTGCAATCTCAAGTGACAATTGCTGCGCCATACTTTCCAGGTATTCTAGATCATACTGAATCGTTCTTTCTGAAACATTAAACTGCATTGCTAAATGATGAATAGTCGCAAAACCTTCTTTTTCCAGTAAGAAAGTTAATATTTGTTGCTGCCTCTTACTTAACACATCAGCAACCTCCTTACACCTTTATTGTAAACGCTTTCTAATAACTGTAGATGTGTAATCTCATTCGTCTTTAAATACGAAAAATTGCACATCCAATTCGAAAGTTAATTTATCGTAACATAATCCAAATAAATATTTATTATATATATGATTTCTTATTGCTCGCTACATTAAATAACATAATAAAATAGGTCTGGTACATTAGTCTTTCAGACTTAAATAAAATCGATGATTTTCACAGTAAAAACCCTCGATTTTATTTAAAGCATCGTAACTTAACTCACTATTCATTTTTGTTTTATCTCAGTGATAAATTCAGTTTCAATCAATTTCTTATAAAGTTAAATTGACTTTTGCATTCTCTTTTGTAGTAATAACATATATGAACCTCGTATTGTTTGCGAGACACCTGAGGGAGCAGGATGCGTGTCGAGACCAAGGCTCGACCCAGCCCCACCTAGGTAAGCGAGCAATACGAATCAGAAAGATAGATAGAATATCTCCTTTTACCTAGTATGATGGAGTGTGTGTAAAGAGATTGAATTATATTAAAATCGTTTATCTTGATATTTACTGCTTATAATTTCGCAGTATTGTTTGCGAGACACCTGAGGGAGCAGGATGCGTGTCGAGACCATGGCTCGACCCAGCCCCCTAGGTAAGCGAGCAATACAATACTGCGTATCGATATAAACAACAAGCCCATCAAAGATATTTGATCTTTGATGGGCTTAATGCTCGGTAATTATGTCCCAGATTCATTGCTAATGGTTATATTTTTTGGAAATGTAAATAATCAATTTCATGGTTATGTCCCTTATGTAAGACTAGATCCGCACGTTTACGTGTCGGCATAATATTTTCTTTGATATTGATTTCATTGATTGATTGCCAAATATCTAGGGCTAAACGCTGCGTTTCTTCATAACTTAAATCTTTGTATTGATAGAAATGGGATTGTTTATTTTGAAATGCTTCACTTTGTAGTTTAAAGAAACGTTGTACATACCATTGTTTCATTTGTTCAATTTCTGCATCTAAATATATTTTATAATCTAAATAATCACTGACTAATTCCTCAGAATAATTATTTGTCTGAAAAATATTTACCCCTTCGATAATTAATACATCTGGTTGATTGATAAAGTGATATGCATCTTGCAGCCTATCATATGTTAAATGAGAATAAGTATAGGTTGGTACATTCTCTTCACCACTCTTAATTTTCTTTAAATCAGTAATGAGTTGATTTGTTTCGTAACTTTCTGGAAATCCTTTTTTAGACATTAAATCACGTTCTAACAATGTTTTCTTTGGATAAATATAACCATCCGTCGTAATTAGCTCTACTTTCCAGTTAGGATTATATGAACGCATCAGTTCTAACAACAATCTAGACATCGTACTCTTTCCTACAGAGACACCACCCGTAATACCAATAATAAATGGTATAGACTGGTTCTTAGCTAGCATATGATCTTTGACAAATGACATAAATGATTTCTCCGCTTTTACCTTCTCTGTTAAAAATTGAACAAGCGGTATGTATATATCATTGATTTCTTTATGGGTTAATTTATCATTAAGACTCACAATCTCATTTAAATCTAGTTGTTCGGTTGCTATATTTTTTGAAAAGGTATTTTGTTGCCACTCGTTTCGTGTGTAATAAATCACTTTCATTATCTCCCTTATAAGACATACGATACTTTATGTTCTGATTACATATAACACATAGCCCTATTGTACGCCGTTAATTTATATATATATGATTAAGCAAATTCAAAATTATTTTATCATAATATAGAAAAACATCCTTAGCATTGGACCTAACCACTTTGCTAAGGATGTTCTTATTTTAAACTTCACGTATAATATTTAAAAATCGTTGTAATTCTGCAGTTTCTGGGTGATTAAAAATTTGCTCTGGCGGTCCTTGCTCAGCAATCACGCCTTCATGGATAAAGATTGTTTTATTTGATACTTCTTTAGCAAAGCGCATTTCATGTGTAACAATCACCATTGTCATACCTTCATTAGCTAAATCCTTGATAACACGTAACACCTCATTAACTAATTCTGGATCTAATGCTGATGTTGGTTCATCAAAAAGCATCACTTTCGGATTCATCGCTAAAGCACGGGCAATTGCGACACGCTGTTGTTGCCCACCAGACAATGCATTCGGTCGTTGGTCTTTTACAGCTGTCAATCCAACACGTTCAAGCAATCGAAGTGCTTGTTGTTCTGCGTCTGCCTTTTTGACTTTTTTGACCGTTACAAGACCTTCCATGACATTTTCCAGTGCCGTCTTATGCGGAAATAAATTATAGTTCTGGAATACCATACCAGATTGTTTTCTAACTGCAATTTGTGATTTTTTGTCATCATTTTTATAAGACATGCCATTCACATACACAACACCTTCAGTAGGTAATTCAAGTGCATTCATCATACGTAACAAGGTTGTCTTACCAGAACCAGATCTACCAATCAACGTGACTACTTCACCTTTATCAACTGTCAAATCGATACCTTTGATTACTTCTTTATCGTCGAAAGATTTTTTTATATTTTTCAATTCAATCATGAGCGGTACCCTCTTTCAAGATAAGATTCATAGAAGTTCTGTACGATTGAAATAATAAAACAAACAACCCAATACATAAGTGCCACTAAACAATAAATCGTTAAATATTCATAGGTTGTTGAGGCAACTTCTTGAGACTTTCTAAACATTTCTCCAACGAGAATAAATCCAAGTAATGATGTATCCTTGATTAAGCTCAAGAATGTGTTACCTAAAGCTGGCACAGACACCCGAATTGCTTGTGGCAAAATAATACGCTGTACCGTTTGACGGTAATTCATACCAATAGAATATGCCGCTTCTGTTTGTCCTTTAGGAATAGACATAATACCACCACGAATGATTTCAGAGGCATATGCACCAACATTAAATGATAAACCAATAATAGCTGCCACGACTGGTGCTAATGTCCATTGATTGTCTGAATCATTAGTAAATAAACGTCCTAATTCTGGAATACCGTAAAAGATAATGAATAACTGAACAATCATCGGTGTCCCACGAATGATTGAAATGTAAAAACGGGCAATTCCTCTTAGCACTTTACTCGTTGAAATACGCATGAGTGCGGTGATCAGTGCAATAATCAATCCCAATACAAAAGTAACTAATGTAATTGGAATAGAATATTTCACTAAGCCTTCTAGCATAGGTAAGAAGGCTTGCCCCGCAGCATCCAAAGCATGTTGTTGTTCATCATTAAGGTTTAGAAACATCTTCACCAAACCATTTCTTACTTATTTTTGCTAATTCACCATTATCTTTTAATTTTTTAAGTGCTTTATTCACTTTTTTAATTGTTTTGTCATCTTCTTTTTTAGTGAACGTCAATGCTGATTGGCTCTTCTCAGCATCACCTTCAATTGCTTTTACTTTGGCATTAGGTTTTTGTTTTTTATAATCTAGATATGAAACTTTATCATTAAATGTTCCATCTACGCGATTTGATTGTAATAAATCCATCGCTTGGTTGAAACCGTCTACTTTAGTCAGTTCAGCGCCTTTTGATTTAGCTAATTTACCATAGTTAGAAGTAAATGTTTGAGCTAACTTTTTACCTTTTACATCATTAAATGACTTGATGTCTTTATTATTTTTATTTACAACCAATACTGCTTTTGAATAAGTGTATGGTTCAGAGAACTTGTATTTTTCTTTACGTTCTTTATTAATACCTACTTGGTTTGCAATAACATTAAATCGTCCTGAATCTAAACCTGCAAACATTGAGTCCCATTGTGTTTCTTTAAATTTAACTTTGTAACCCATTTCTTTTGCTACTGCTTTCATTACTTCAATATCATAACCTGTTAGTTTCCCTTTTTTATCATGATAAGTGAAAGGCGCATATGTTCCTTCAGTACCCACTATAAATGTTTTGTCTTGGCTTACTGTTTTTGTCTTGCTGTCGCTGTTTTTCTTGTCAGAATCATTATTACCACATGCTGCTAATGCTAGCACTAATACTAATGTAATAACACTATACAAAATTTTCTTCATTTCCTAACCCCTATTCTTATTAAACTAATCGGAATAAAAGTATTCTATTCCTAAGATCGTATTTAGTCAATAACTTTTTTTACAAATATTGTAATTAATTTTTAACTACCCTTAATTACTATGAACTAACACAGATACATTTATTATCCCTATGGTTCAATTAACCATTAGTCCTGTTTATTTAAGTCAATTGTACTTCTGACACTTGATAGCATTATTTCCATACTTCTTGTTCAATCCATCCTAGGATAAATAATCTATTAAAGTGTTTTAGCAATAGCTACGCTGTCTGATAACCTCAAAGACAGTTAGCGTGTATGTATATTAATTGATTCATAAGAATTTCTTGTAGTTTATTCAACAATGAACCTTTACTTTCACCAACACATTAATTGTAAGACCCATATAAATAGAACATAAAAATAGACAAACTCAATATAAAAAACGATGAGAGCTTGTCTTAATTTTAGGACCAAATGTTCCTGTTCAATTTCAGTTTTAAATCATCTTCCTAAATAATTTTAACTATTGTTGTGCTTCAGGTACGAGGTTATCATAGTCAATTTCAAATCCCATATCTTTAATCATATCGAAATCCATTTTGTTTGGTTGACCACCCGTTATCAAGTAATCTCCTACGAAAATTGAATTCGCAACCATCAGTGACATCGATTGTAAGGCTCTTAAATTAACCTCTCTACCACCAGCTATTCTAATTTCTTTTGTTGGGTTAACCAGTCTAAACAATGCTAGAATACGCATACATTTCATTGGTGTCAACTCATCCATGTCACCAAACTTTGTACCTTTAATAGGGTGCAAAAAGTTAATCGGGATACTGTCTGCATCTATTTCTTTAAGCGCAAATGCCATATCAACTCTATCTTGTAAACTTTCTCCCATTCCACAAATGACCCCTGAACAAGGTGAAATATTATGTTTCTTCATTGTTTCAACTGTATCAACACGTTGTTGATATTTATGTGTCGTAACAACATTATCATGATAATTTTCACTTGTATTTAAATTGTGGTTATATCGATCCACTCCTGCATCTTTTAATTTAACTGCATGTTCATCTTTCGCAATACCCAGACAGGCACAAATTTTTAATTGTGGATGTGCTTGCTTTATATCTTTTACAGTATCAGCAATATAATCAACCTCTTTATCACTTGGCCCTCTGCCACTCATCACAATACAATATGTACCAATATTATTATCATGTGCAACTTCTGCACCTTCAGAAATCTTTTCTTTATCTACTAAACCATAGCGTGTTTTCTTTTTCATATCTCGTGATTGACCACAGTATCCACAATCTTCCGGGCAAATACCACTTTTAGCATTTAATATCATATTTAATTTAACTTTATGTCCGTAATAATGTTTACGTAACTGATATGCTTGATCCACCATTTCTAATGTATCAATAGTATTATCTGTATATATTTCATATGCTTCTGACGGCGTTAATGCGTCACCTTCTAAAATACGCTTTGCAATATTCAATCTAAATTCCCCCTATTTCAATTTATTTGATTATATCATTAATGTAAACCTATTTCATTTATAAGTTTACATTATCTGATTTAAACGTTTTTGAAAATTAAAAGCAGCCATTTTTATTAATTTTTGTATAAAGTGACAAATCGAAAGAATATTTTTTACATATGTAAGCGTATACATAATGTAACCCTCATGCTAATCTCGTAGTAAGCTAAACATTTGTTTAATTTGTAAACTTTTGTTTAAAAAACACAGAAAGGAGCACGTCAATGAATAAAAATGAGGAACAGGTCTTACAACGCATCGAAAATAATCCTTTCATATCTCAGCAAGAATTAGCTGAAGCGATAGGATTATCACGCCCTGCTGTCGCTAATATCATCTCAGGCTTAATTAAGAAAGAGTATGTTTTAGGTAAAGCCTATGTATTAAATGAAGATTATCCGATTGTCTGCATTGGAGCAGCTAATCTTGATAGAAAATTCAATGTTATCAAAGATTTAGAGCCTGAAACTTCAAATCCTGTTACCTCCACTCGTTCGGTAGGTGGTGTCGCACGTAATATTGCCGAGAATTTAGGTCGTATGGGAGAAACGGTAGCGTTTCTTTCCGTCTGTGGCAATGACAGTGAATGGGATATGATTCATAAACTTTCGAGCCCATTTATGAACTTGGATCATGTACAAGCTATAGAAAGTGCCAATACCGGTTCTTATACTGCACTTATCGATGCAAACGGTAATATGCAATATGGTTTAGCAGATATGGAGGTATACAACTACATTACACCCGAATTTTTAATTAAACGTACACATCTATTAATTAAAGCAAAATGCATTGTTGTAGATTTGAATTTGGATAAAAGTGCGATGGACTTCCTATGCGCTTATTCAGAAAAGCATAATATTAAACTCGTTGTTATTCCTGTTTCTTCACCAAAAATGAAAAACATGCCGACATCATTACATGCAATTGATTGGTTGATTATTAATAGAGATGAATCAGAATCTTACTTCAATACAAGCATTACTGATGATTCTGACTTACGTAAAGTAGCTAAACGCTTTAATGATGCTGGCGTTTCAAACGTCATAATAACGAATGGGATTAAAAATTTTATCTACCGTAGCGACAGCGAAGAACACATTAAATCAGTAATTAAGTCAAATCGTGTTGTCGATGTAACTGGTGCTGGGGATTCCTTTTCAAGTGCAGTTATTTTTAGTTGGATACACCATTTTGACATCGATACTATTTTAACTGCCGGAATGGTAAATGCATTAAAAACAATTGAAACGCAATACACAGTTAGACAAAACTTAGATAAACAACAATTACTTAGAGACGTGGAGGATTTTAAACATGGAACAATATATTGAATTTTCACAAGAAGTTATAACCGCTAAACAACAAGGAAAGCCAATTGTCGCACTAGAATCAACGATTATCTCACATGGCATGCCTTATCCACAAAACGTGAAAATGGCAAAAACAGTTGAAGATATTATTAGAAAGGAAGGTGCCATCCCAGCAACAATAGCCATAATAGACGGCAAAATAAAAATCGGACTAGAAGAAGATGAACTAGAATTACTTGCTTCAAGCTCAGAAGTTATTAAAGTGTCACGCAGAGATTTAGCCGAAACCATTGCTACTAACAGAATCGGTGCAACCACTGTAGCTTCAACAATGATTTGTGCTGAATTAGCTGGCATACAATTTTTCGTGACGGGAGGTATCGGAGGTGTCCACCAAGGTGTTGAACACACAATGGATATTTCCGCTGATTTAGAGGAGCTCGCACAAACCAATGTGACGGTAATTTGTTCTGGAGCTAAATCTATACTCGATTTACCTAAGACAATGGAATATTTAGAAACTAAAGGTGTCCCCGTTATTGGATATCAAACTGCAGAATTACCAGCATTTTTCACACGTGAAAGTGGCATTAAATTAAATAGCACTGCAGCTGATGTTCACAGTATCGCTAATATTTGTCATACAAAAAACACATTAAAGTTATCAGGTGGCATCGTTGTAGCTAATCCTGTACCAACCGAACATGCACTAGATAAAGATTATATAAATAACATTATCAGTCAAGCTGTAAAGCAAGCTGAAGAACAAGGTGTAACAGGAAAAGATTCGACACCATTCTTATTAAAATACATCGTAGAGCAAACAAATGGTAAAAGTTTAGAAACTAATATCAAATTAGTAGAAAACAACGCATTTGTCGGAGCACAAATTGCTGTTGCCTTTAATAAATTGTAGGTGATTAAATGTCCATACTGTTTACCATTACAGGTATCTTATTTGCACTGTTGATTGCATTTCTATTTAGTTTCAATAAAAAGGCTATTGATTTTAAAAAACCGTTTATAATGATAATTATTCAAGTCTTACTCGTATTATTTATGATACATACGACGATAGGCTTAACTATATTAACTACACTAGGGTCGTTTTTCGAAGGTTTAATTAAAATCAGTAACGCTGGTATAAACTTTGTTTTTGGTGATTTGCAAAATAACAACGGTTCGACATTTTTCTTAAATGTATTGCTACCATTAGTATTTATTTCTGTGTTAATCGGGATATTAAATCATTTTAAAATATTACCTTTTATTATCAAATATGTAGGTTATCTTATCAATAAAATAACACGTATGGGTCGTTTGGAAAGTTACTTTGCTATATCAACATCTATGTTAGGCCAGCCGGAAGTATTTTTAACAATTAAAGAAATGATTCCTAAATTATCACGCGCTAAACTTTATACAATTTCAACTTCAGCAATGAGTGCAGTAAGTATGGCGATGTTAGGTTCATATATGCAAATGCTCGATCCAAAATTCGTTGTCACTGCTGTTATGCTCAATATCTTTAGTGCACTAATAGTAGCTAGTATCATCAATCCTTATCCCACTTCAAATCAGGAAGATGATCTTTCACACATGAAAAATTTAGAACTGAGTGCTGGTTCAAACGAAACTACAGTAAATAAAGCAAAGCGGACGCCATTTTTCCAAATGATTGGTGATAGTGCGATAGATGGCTTTAAAATTGCGATCACTGTTGCGATTATGCTGTTAGCTTTTATATCATTAATGGAAGCTATAACACTTATATTTCATTTAATCGGCTTAAACTTTAAGCAACTTATTGGTTATATATTTGCACCTATCGCCTTTATTATTGGTGTACCTTGGAGCGAAGCTGTTCAAGCTGGTTCCATTATGGCAACTAAATTAATTACGAATGAATTTGTAGCGATGCTAGATTTTCAAAAAATAGCGGACGAACTATCCACACGTACACAGGGTATTATTTCTGTTTATCTAATCAGCTTTGCGAACTTTGGGACTGTGGGTATAATAGTTGGTGCAATAAAAGGTATCAATAGTGACCAAGGCAATAAAGTTGCCTCATTCGCACTAAGATTATTATTAGGTGCGACACTTGCTTCTATAATTTCCGCATCTATGATTGGCTTAGTTCTATAGAAAATGCACCTCCCCATTGCAGTTGATCAAAGTTAATATATCATGCCAACTATAAAGCGGATTATATACTGGTAATAGTGAGGTTACAGAGATAATAAATATACTTACTCAAAATAATCCTAGGATATCAATTCCAGAAAAATAACCCTCAGATGATTCAATTTATCTGAGGGTTATTTTTATTTAATATTACTTATTATTGGCTCGCTTTCCTAGGGGACAGCTTCAGCCTGTAGTCTTCCGCTTGTCCTGTTCCCTCAGGAGTCTCGCCAAAATACTGTTTAATAAAATTTGCATTTACAATGAAATACTTTAGGATTTCCATATTAAATGTATCCTACTTGTGTTTGGTTATAACATCTATAATGTTAACCATTATATGTTTAATACTTTATCTACTATCTTTTTATTCAATACTTCGTATTGTTGGCTCGCTTTCCTAGGGGACAGCTTCAGCCTGTAGTCTTCCGCTCGTCCTGTTCCCTCAGGAGTCTCGCCAAAACACTGTTTAATAAAATATGGATTTACAATGAATTACTTTAAAGTTTCCGGATTAAATGTACGCTAATTCTATGACATTATTACGACCAATCTCGCTGCTTCGCCACGTGCTAAACGATCGAAACCTTCATTAATATCTTCTAGTGCAATAGTATCTGTTAGTAATTCATCAACAGGTAAACAATGCCCAAAACTAAGCCTAGAAACCGTATCTCTTATCTATGATCCCCATTTGATTCACCAAAGTACACTGCATCGTCAACAATGATTTCGACATTAGGGTGTGTATGCAATATAGACGCTGGCAATGCTTCTGTAACATCGCACGTTAATAATTGTTGGATAATCGTATGCTTTGAGGCACCTAAAGCGAGTAAAATAATACGACGCGCTTGCATAATTGATGCTATACCCATAGATATTGCTTGTTTCGGTACGCAGTTTTTATTGTCAAAATGTATACTATTAGCATTGATGGTTGAATCACTTAAATCCACTACTCTCGTTATGCTGTCGAATGATGCACCTGGTTCGTTAAAGCCGATATGACCATTTTCACCTATACCTAGAATTTGTATGTCGACAGGTCCATATTTATTTAAATGTTGTTCATAAGCCTGACACTCTGCTTTAACATCTTTACTGATACCATTCGGAATAAATATATGCTTTTCATCCCATGTATCATTATATTTAAATAATTGCTGTCTCATATAAGTATGATAACTTTGAGGATGTGATGCATTTAAATCAACATACTCGTCTAAATTAAATGTTTTTACATTTTTTAAATTCAATTTATTGGCTGAAATTAAAGTATTTAAATTACGATAAACCTCTAACATTGTATTACCTGTTGCAAGCCCCAATACTGCAGCTGAATTATTATCTATCACCTTAAACAATTCAGTAGCTACATATTGGCTAGCTAGTATTGCATTTTTCATATTAATTATCTTCATCTCTATTTCCTTCGCTTTCTATAGTAAAATTATATAATTATTAATTAAGTCCTAATAACTGTTCAAGTTCATTTTTAATATTTGTAACATGTGGTCCATAGATAATTTGTACGCCCTTCCCCTTTATGATTACGCCTTTAGCACCTGTAGACATTAGCATTTGTTTATTTACGAGTTCATTCCTATTTAATGTGATTCGTAATCGAGTCGCGCAACAATCAACAGTTGTAATATTCTCTGAACCACCTAGTCCTTCAACAATTGTCGTTGACCTTTGTGAATCTGCGACTATTTCTGTGGTTGGTTCATCTTCTCGTCCTGGTGTTTTATAATTAAACTTAATTATTAAGAATTTAAAAATGACATAATAGAGAAAGAACCACAATATACCAATAGGCAATACTAGTAAGAAATTAGTTTTAGCATTTCCTTGCAATACACCAAACAGTAAATAATCAATCAATCCACCACTGAATGTTTGTCCAACTGTAATATTAAAAATATCTGCCATCATAAATGCTAACCCATCTAAAAATGCATGAATAACATATAAAACGGGTGCCACAAATAAAAAACTAAACTCTAACGGCTCTGTTATGCCAGTTAAAAATGAAGTCAATGCAGCTGACAACATTAAACCACCGACGACTTTTTTACGTTCTGGTTTAGCTGTGCGATATATCGCAAATGCTGCTCCACACAATCCAAACATCATCGTAATAAAACGCCCTGACATATAACGAGATATTCCTGAAAAGTACTGAGTGACATGCGGATCACCTAATTGTGCAAAGAAAATATTTTGCGTCCCTTGAATTAAATGCCCTTTCACTTCTAATGTACCTCCTAGTGCCGTCTGCCAAAATGGTAAATAAAAAATATGATGTAAACCGAATGGACCTAACATACGCAGTATAAAACCGAAAAAGAATGTACCAACCACTCCTGTTTTATCTACGATTCCTCCCACTTGATATATGCCTTCTTGAATTGTTGGCCACACAAAGAACATCAAGACACCTAAGATTATTGCAGATAATGAGGTTATAATAGGTACGAAGCGTGAGCCTCCAAAGAATCCAAGATATGTTGGCAATGAGATATTATTACATTTGTTATGTAACAATGCAGTCATAACTCCAGTAATAATACCACCAAACACTCCAGTTTCAACTGTTTGTATACCTAACACCATCCCCTGACCAGAAGATATTAAATTTTGATCATTCGCTAATGTGTCAGTAATGGTCAATAATCCATTCATAGTCGCATTCATAATTAAGAATCCTAACATTGCTGCCAGTGCAGCAGTACCTTTATCGTTCTTGGCAAGTCCAATCGCCACACCTACCGCGAAGATAACTGCTAAATTTTGAAAGACAATATTGCCTGCAGATGACATTAATGTGAAAGCATTTTGCAGTAATGTGATATCTAACATTGGATACGCCTTTACCGTATTTGGATTACTCAATGCGCCTCCAATCCCCAGTAGTAATCCTGCTGCTGGTAATATTGCTATTGGCAACATAAATGACTTTCCAAATTGTTGTGCTTTCTCAAACCATTTACTCATAACAAGAACCCCCTATCGCTTTTAATATACATTCAAAGAAAATTCTAATCAATTAAAATTCTATTTATGAAAAATATTTTCAAAATTAGTTATAATTCATTCAATCTTTTTAATTCACTAAAAAAACTACCAAGGTCAATGTGACCTTGGTAGCCTTTATTTCACGCTCTTGTTGCCTACTGAACGTGTGTTGGTTTTAAATTTTAAAATATATCTCCAAGTGTAACGGACATAATCGCTTTAATAGAATGTAATCTATTTTCAGCTTGATCGAATACAACGGAATGTTTTCCTTGGAATACGTCATCAGTCATTTCCATTTCTGTTAAACCATATGTTTCATAGATTTGTTGACTGACTTCCGTATTTAAATCATGAAATGCAGGTAAGCAATGTAACACGATGACATCTGGATTCATTGTCTGCAATAACATAGATTCATTCACTTGATATGGTAATAATTGATTGATACGTGTTTCTAACACGGATTGATCTTCACCCATTGAAAACCATACATCTGTATATATTGCATCAGTTTGATATATTGCTTGTTTGACATCTTCAGTGATTAATATATGACTTCCAGATTGCTCTGCATATGCCTGAGCCATTTCTTGTATGGATTCATCAGGCTGTAAACTAACTGGGGCTGCAATATGGACATTGACACCAAGTATTGCACCCGTAACTAATAAATCATGTGCCACATTATTTCTCGCATCGCCAACATAAGTGAGCGTTTTGCCTGATAATGTGCCTAAATTTTCCTTTAAAGTAAAGAAATCAGCAATCATTTGCGTAGGATGCCATTCATTAGTTAAACCATTCCAAACAGGTACATTTGCATTCTCTGCTAATGATTCAACATCCTTTTGGTGAAATCCTCTAAATTCAATACCATCATACATTCTGCCTAACACCTTTGCTGTATCAGCAGTTGATTCTTTTACACCTAAATGAATGTCACCTTGTCCAAAATATTCAGGATAAGCGCCTAAATCATATGCTGCGACACTAAATGCTGAACGTGTTCTCGTTGATGGCTTTTCAAATAATAATGCCAGATTTTTTCCTTTTAAATATGGATGTGGTATACCCCTCTTTTTCTTTTCCTTTAATTCACCAGTAAAATCAACCAACGTGTTTAATTCATCTGCTGAAAAGTCACACGTCTTCAAAAAATGCTTTCCTTTAAAAGATTGTAATTTTTTTAATGCTGTTGTGTACGCCCCAATTACATCACTCCAATGTTATTATAAGATTAATATACATAATAAAGGTATTTTCCATGAAAATCAAGTATAATTATACTGTTTTGTGCATATTGTTGAAAATTTGTGATTTATCTATCTTTTTTTATATAAAACAGACTAGTTTATTATTTAGATTTATACAGTTATGTAATATAACTAAGCAATTAGGAATTGAATTAAAAACAATATCTACACCTTAGCACTCCAAATAATGAATTAAGGACTATTTAATCACAAAATAAATAAACATATTACAATATATGTATAACCCCTTATTAATGGAGGTGAAACGATATGTCAGGTGTAATTATTGAATTAATTAAACAACTGTTATCACAATTTGTCTCTGGTGGGTTCCAATAATCCAAACATCCAAAAAACAATCCACCTACTATTTTATATTCATCAACCTTACCTTTCTTAAAATTGAATAGTATATCTATATCCCAAATGAATTAGAAATCACTTATCCCAATGGATACTATTTTTGCCTTTAAAAAGGTCAACCTATTTTATGGTTGATTGACCCAACCGTCGACAAACACTCAGTCATTGTCGATGGTTTTTTGTTTTTAATGTTTTGGTGTATGCTATTCCCTGTCAGTACAATAGATGTATATGACTATAGGTCTATACACATAACCAATAGACAATTACTTACTATCATCCACTTATTTCTAACTCAACTAAGTACTGTATTTATTACTAGGATATACTATCTATTCTCATATGAATCTATCACCTAAAAAAGCGAGCCAATAATGCGAAATAGCAAATAAAAATAGCCAGTAATTAAGGGAATATGCATTTGCAAACACAAACAAGACCTATTAATTTTCGAAAATGTTAATGTACATTTATAAAGCTTTAAGCACTATTTTGGCGAGACTCCTAAGGGAACAGGACAAGCTGAAGACTACAGGCTGAAGCTAGCCCCTAGGAAAGCGAGCCAATAATACGAAGTATTGAACTAAAAGCTAGTAGATAAGGTATTAAATATTTAATAGTTAACATTATTGATTTTATATTCCAACACAAATTCAAAAAGATAATTGTACTGTTCTTTTTAATATATAGTCATATTTTATTAAATTGTGTTTTGGCGAGACTCCTGAGGGAACAGGACAAGCTGAAGACTACAGGCTGAAGCTGTCCCCTAGGAAAGCGAGCCAATAATACGAAGTATTGAATAAAAAAAACACTCAGATAAATTGAAATCAATTATCTGAGTGCTATCTTCTGAGATTCATGTTCTATACACTTACTTGAACAAAAATAAAATCGAATTTCATAATGTTAGTAAATAATAAAGTATCTTATTTTTAAATATGCATTTTCTATACATTACTTAACGATTTCTTTTTTTCCGCTTTTAAGTCGTTCGCGTTCTTCTGGCGTTTTTAAGAAACGGGTCATAATTGCACTTGCGATATATAAACCGAACAATAGGTACATCATCCCCTTAACGCCAATACTGTCGTAGAAGAGCGCCACTAATCCTGGTCCTACGAATACGCATAAACCTGCGCCTAAGTTTAATATTGCCATTGCCGGGCCTTTATCACCATCATGCACTAAGGAAGGAACTAGTGCTGAAATTGGTACAAAGCCTGCTAGACACATTCCCCATAAGAATCCTACAGTACCAACTACGAAGACATTGCCTGTAAACAATTCAGGTATAAAATATAATCCTAATGTGAAGATGGCACATCCAATACCACCGATATAAGAAACTGTATTTTTCCAACCAATCTTGTCACTTAAAGCACCAAAAATTAAATTAAATATGATATTCGCTATAAAAATAGTACCCCAAATATTTAACCATGTCGTCGTCGCAATTCCTTTACTTGCTAAATAAATTGGTAAAAATAACGGAAATGCATATTGTGCCGCTTGGTTAATAATACGTACAATACAAGCAACAGCAACTCTTGGTTCTCTTGCCAATATAGTAATGCCTGCTCCTACCTCTTTTAAGTGATCTTTAAATCCTTCTTCTCGATCTTCGAGTTCAAATTTATCTCTATTCACAACAATAGCTAAAAATGTACCGATGACTACCCAAATAATTGCCGTCCATAAAGTAACAAAATGACCAAATAGTTGAATCGCCATAGAAGAATAAAAGGCACCTAGCACACTCAAACCACCTGTAAATACAAACCAGAACCACCCAACTGCAGCACCTAATCGTTTTTGTGGCGAGCGATAAGCTACCCAGACTAAAAATGAATATGCAAATAACGGATAACCAAATCCTCTAATTGCATAAGAAGGAATCATTAAATTATAATTCATTGACGGAATTGCAATACCAACAAATATTGCATGTCCGATAATATATAGCGATGTACCAATCAACATCACCTTTCTAGGTCCTATGATTTCAACGAGCACTCCAGACAACCATGAGCCAATTGCAATTGTTACGCCGTAGCATGTCGTTAACAATGCAGTTTGCTGTACAGATAAACCTTGCTCATGAAGATATGGACTGATCCATGCCAATTCCAAACCATCACCCATCATAAATATTAAGACACCAATATATCCCCATAAAAGCGTCGGAGGCATCCCCATTTTTGCTAATTTTTGATTCATAAAACACCACACCCCTTTAAAAGTAAATACCATATCATCGAAATTGAATTACATATAAATACAAATTTGAAAATATGATTAATCCCCAAATGCAGTTACCAACAATATAGAAAACGCTTTCATTTATTAATGTTATGTTATTTCATTTTTTCTAATAATGCAAATTTATTTTCGTTTATTTTCATATTTTTTCGTTTTTAATTATTATCGACCCTTATGGCGAGTCATTTTAAATAATCATAGCAACACTAATAACAATGTTGTATGCGTTATCAGCAAGATATAATATTTACTCATTAATTTACAATATCTCCTAAAATTAATTTATTTGTACAAAATAAATTCTTAATAATATCATCTTATTTATTATTCTGTTACAGTACAGATAAAATTAGAATCATATATTGTTTAAACTTAAGGGAATGGATGGGGGATCCTATGAAATTTGAACAAATTACTTTATTTACATCAAATTTTTCTGAAACAATGCAATTTTATGATGAAATACTAGAATGTCCTATGTTAGAAGTTAATGTTGATTATTTTAAGGTAAAAATTGGGGAAACTACTTTATGTTTTCAACGTACGAAAGATAATATGCAGCCTTATTATCATTTTGCGATAGATATTCCATATAATTATTTTTATGAGATGAAACAACATTTTCAAAACATCTTATTCTTATTAATGGAAGATGGTAAACACTCTGTCTATTGTGAATCATTTGTTGCACAATCTATGTATTTCAATGATCCGTCAGGAAATATTGTCGAATTGATTGCTAGAGCAAGCAACATCACAGACGAAGCAGAATTTACTAGAGTGAGTGAAATGAGCTTTGTGTGTAACGATCTAGACACATTATATCCTGCATTATTGAACTATAATGTCACTGTACATAATGGGGAACCGTTCAATTCCAATCAGTTGAATTTCATTGGCGACATGAATGATGAAAGTTATCTATTGTTAACACCAGAACAAAGAAAGTGGTTATTTTCTGATAAACTATCACAGGCTCATCCACTGACAATTCGAACTGATCAATTCGAATTATCCTATGCCATTGATACCAATTGGACATTAGAGCCAGTATCAAAGTAAATGCTATATTACAATAATGCCAACTATCCTTTCTCTTAATATACACATTTCAACCACAACGCTATTGATATTTTAATCTTAAAAATTAATAAATTATATCATCTTATATATAATTTGCATTTTAATTGTAAGCATTTTTCTTATCAAAATAATAAGACAGATGTATAATTTATATAGTTTGTTAAAGGAGTGGTATATTATGAGCACATTTTCAAATGAGGAAAAAGTGCAAATATTATCTGATATTGTGGAAATGAATACAGTAAACGATAATGAAATTCAAGTTTGTGAGTATTTTCAAAAGCTTTTCGCCGAACATGGCATCGATTCAACAATTGATAAGGTAGACGAACGTCGTGCCAATTTAATTGCAGAAATCGGTGAGGCTGGACCTGTAATTGGCATTTCTGGTCACATGGATGTCGTATCTGAAGGCGATCGTCAACAATGGAAATATGATCCATTTAAGTTAACTGAGGAAGACGGTTTCTTATATGGTCGCGGTGCTGCTGATATGAAATCAGGACTTGCAGCATTAGCAATTGCTTTAATCGAGATTAATAACTCAAACGCCTTAAAAAATGGACGTATTAGATTTTTAGCTACAACTGGTGAAGAGATGGAACAATTAGGTTCTCAACAGTTATACGAAAAAGGCTATATGGATGATGTAGAAGCTTTAGTTATTGCAGAACCATGTCAAGATATGCTCGTATATGCGCATAAGGGTTCTATGGATTATAAAATTAAATCTATTGGTAAATCTGCACATAGTTCAATGCCAATTTTTGGTATCAATGCAATTAAGCCTTTAATTGATTTTATACAAGATATCGATGAAGCACATGCTAGAATTTCTAAAGAAGTTAAAGGTGAATCATTAGATTTTTCTAATCTACTACAAAAATTCAATACATCATTACCGGCATCAATCGACAAAGGTGAAATTGAAGATGTATTAAAAGGTCTTGTAATTAGCAATACATTAATCCAAGGTGGCGTACAAGTTAACTCTGTACCAGAGTCTGCTAATGCTGACTTTAATATTCGTACAATTCCTGAGTATAACAATGATCAGGTTAAATCATTATTTGCAGATACACTTGAAAAACATAACAGCCAAGGTGCAAATTTGGAAAGTGATTTATACCTTGATCTAGAACCAGTTCTAACAACTGGTCAAAATGGCCTTATCGAATCGGCCAAAGCAATCGGTGATCGCATGTTCAATAAAGATTTACTTGCATCTCCAATTGGTGGCGTAACAGATGCTTCTAATTTATTACGTGGTAAAGATGAATCTTTCCCATTCCTTGTGTTTGGACCTGGAAGTGAACCTCACCAAGTAAATGAACGCGTTGAAAAAGACATGTACTTTAAATTCATCGATTTCTACATTGAATTATTAACTACTTATGTCGAAAAATAATCATCAATATACCATAAGATTATAATTCTAAAATTGTTTGTAAACTTGAATTATAATCACCAGTATTACACTAAAAAACAGTTCGAGATAACATATGTATATGCCACTGCCTTTGAGGCATGGTAACAATGCATATTGTCTCGAACTGTTTTTTATCTGCAACTGTTCAGATATTTATTGTTGTATCGTAGTACCTACGTTCCCACTATTTAAAATTTTGTCAATTACATGGGGTTCGTCTCCTGCTGCAATTACAACCTTCTCGCACCCTTGTTCAATTGCTTGAATTGCATCTTGTACTTTAGGAATCATACCTCCATATATTGCTTCACTATCAATATGATTCTGAATTTGCTCAGCATTTAACGTCTGTTGTACCTGTGCTTCAATGAGTACACCTGGAATATCACTCAACAAATAGATAGGTGCAGATAATGTCTGTGCAATTTTATATGCAAATGTATCTGCATTGATATTGTATAATTGCTGAGTATCATGCTTCATGCCAATAGATGCTATAACTGGTATAAAATGATCAGTTATATGTTCCAACAGTTCTGTATTTATATCTGTAGGTTCACCAACAAATCCATATTTTTCACTTAATGGAATGATATCAACGAGATTACCATCTATCCCATTTAAGCCAACACTTACAGCAGTATTTTGATTTATTTTACTGACTAATTGTGGATTAACCTGTCCAATTAATGTTTGGCAAGTGACAGTTAACACTTCACTCGTCGTTACACGTAAACCATCTTGAAATTCCGGTGCTACACCATTGTTCTCTAATGCCTTATTGATAAACGGTCCTCCACCGTGTACAATGATTGGTCTTAACCCCTGTTGTTTCAATGTTACAATATCTTCGATAATAGATTCATGTAAATGCGTTAAGGTGCTACCACCAATTTTTATTATGATATAACTCACTATCTATACACCCCTTATGTTCTATATGAAGCATTTATACGTATATAATCATATGATAGGTCACAACCATAGGCTGCAGCTTCTCCATCGCCAGTACCTACAGTCGCGTCTATTTAAATATTGTCACCTTGAAGTTGTTCTTTTAAATATTGTTCATCAAATAAAACTGCCATACCTTCTTCAACAACTGGAACCTCAGCTAACTTGACATATGTTTCACTTGGTTCAACATTTTGTGAAGCATAACCTATGGCTGTAATAATTCTACCGAAATTTGCATCTTCGCCATGTATCGCTGATTTTACTAAATTAGATGATACAATGCTTTTAGCAATCTTTCTCGCTTCATCTGTATCTGCTGCTCCATTAACCTTAGCAGTAACTAATTTCGTTGCACCTTCTCCATCTTTTGCGATAGCTTTAGCAAGGTACTGTGTTACAAAATTCAACGCATAATTAAATTTATGCCAATCTGGATGTGTCGGTGTGAGGGTATTATTTCCAGCTTGACCATTCGCCATAAACAACACCATATCATTTGTACTCGTATCACCATCTACAGTAATCATATTAAATGATTGATCGACAGACTGTTTTAATGTGTTTGATAATTCCATACTTTCAATATTGGCATCAGTTGTGACAAAACCTAACATTGTAGCCATATTTGGATGTATCATACCTGAGCCCTTTGCTGTCCCACCTATTGTTATTGTTTTACCATCTATTTCTACTTGTACTGATAAATGCTTGGTAATAGTGTCTGTCGTAAGAATGGCTTCGCTAAAATAGACTCCATGATTATACTCATCTTTCATTATATTCTGCGTTCCATAATGAATTTTCTCCATTGGTAAAAATGAACCTATAACGCCTGTAGATGCTACACCTACATTATGTGTTGGTAGATCTAACTGTTGTGCAACCCATGCTTGTGTGTCTTTAGCATCTTGTAATCCCTTTTCACCTGTACAGGCATTCGCATTTGCTGAATTGACAACGATTGCTTGCAACGTTTGATTATTATTAATACATGCTTCTGTAACTTGTAATGGTGCTGCCTTAAAACGATTTAATGTATAAACACCTGCTGCTGCCGCTTCATTTTCTGAATAAATCCAACCAAAATCTTTGCGTTGCTTTCTCAAACCAACATGGAAACCACCAGCTACAAAACCGGACGGAGAACTAACATCGCCTTGTAAGTCTACATTTAGTTGATCTAATATATCAATTGTTTCAATATCTTTCATAGTATCTCTCCTTCTCAATTTATGGGTATACTGGTGTTTGTTTTAATCCAGTTGTTTCTGGCAATCCAAACATTAAATTCAAATTTTGAATCGCTTGTCCGCTTGCACCTTTTACTAAGTTATCAATTACAGATACAATAACTGCTGTTTGCTGCGTCTCATCTACATATAGACCGATATCGCAATAGTTACTTCCGTAAACTTCTTTAGTCTTAGGATATTCTCCTAAGTCTCTAACTCTGACAAACGGCTTGTCTTTATAATATTTCTCATATACTTTATGCAGTTGCTCAGCTGAAAATGCTTCAGTTAATTTCACATATATTGTTGACAGAATCCCTCTAGTCATAGGAACGAGGTGTGGCGTGAATATAACATTAATATCTTTCTCAGCAACTTGAGATAAATATTGTTCAATTTCAGGTTTATGTTTATGTTTGCCTATACCATATGCACTAAAATTTTCATTCATTTCGGAATAGTGGACATTTTGTGAGAGTGATCTTCCTGCACCTGAAACACCAGTTTTAGCATCGATAATAATCGAATCTGTATCGACCACTCGTCGATCGATAACTGGATGCAAAGCTAACAATGTCGCTGTTGGGAAACATCCAGGATTCGCAATCAAGTTAGGAACCGTCTGTTTGATATCAGACCATTCAGCAATACTATAAGCTGCATCATCCAGTTGTTCCTGTGGTGCTGCTTCTTCACCATAAAATTGCTGATATACATCTCTATCCTTCAATCTGAAATCTCCAGATAAATCAATGACTTTAATTCCTTGTTTTACTAACTTCGGAGCTATATGTTTACTAACATTTGAAGGTGTTGCAAAAAACACTACATCACATGATATCGTTTCATAATTTAGTTCTTCGTAATGATGTGTTAAGTGATTTAAGTGAGGAAATGTTTTGCTTATGGGTTCATCTGCCTTTGAATGTGAAAACACATATTTAATTTTAACTTCTGGATGATGTACTAAGAGTCGAATGAGTTCGACTGCACCATATCCACTTCCTCCTACAATCCCAACTTCTATCATAACGTTCATTCCTTTCTGAATATTCGGACTTTTAATGGTATTAATGGTTTGCTTGTTCTAATACTTCAGTGATTACTTTCGCTACAGTAGCAATTTCTTCTTCATCTATTACTAATGGTGGCGAGATTCTAATGATATTACCTTGTGTTTCTTTACATAGCACACCTTGTTCAATCATTTCTAAACAATAGGTTTGCGCTGGTTTGTTAAGTTCAATTCCGATAAATAATCCCCTACCTCTGACATCTACAATTAAATCACTATCAATAAGCTGTAATTGATTTAATAATTTTTGACCTAACTCAGCAGATCTTTCAATTAAATTTTCATCTATTAGTACATCTAATGCTGCACTAGATACAGCACAAGCAAGTGGATTTCCACCAAATGTTGAGCCATGTGTTCCAGGTGTTAAGACATTCATTACATCTTCATTAGCGAGCACTGCAGATATTGGATATAGTCCACCACCTAATGATTTACCAAGTAAATAAATATCTGGCTCTACACCTTCCCACTCAATTGCAAATAGTTTTCCGGTACGACCTAAACCAACTTGAATCTCATCAGCAATTAGCAATACATTATGTTGATTACATAAATTACGCACTTCTTGTATAAAGTACTCTGGCGGAATATTTACACCACCTTCACCTTGTATAGGTTCTAAGATAATAGCTGTTGTATTTTCATTGATAAGTGATTTCAAAGTCGTAACATCTCCATAATCAACTGTATGCATATTATCTAATAATGGCGTAAACCCTTTTTTATAACTTTCTTGAGATGAAAGTGATAGT
This sequence comes from Staphylococcus sp. 231237_7MaSpsaltlick, assembly GCF_043107035.1. Taxonomy (NCBI): domain Bacteria; kingdom Bacillati; phylum Bacillota; class Bacilli; order Caryophanales; family Staphylococcaceae; genus Staphylococcus; species Staphylococcus sp. 231237_7MaSpsaltlick. The sequence continues at coordinate 299,696 of NZ_JBICNX010000004.1, read as the reverse complement.
GCACCTAATGTACGACCATGAAAGTTTCCATTCATTGCGATTATTTCTGGTTTACCTTCTTCAATACCTTTGACATCTGTTCCCCATTTACGAGCAATCTTTATTGCTGTTTCTATGGCTTCTGTACCAGTATTCATTGGTAATACCTTATCTTTGTTTGCAAGATTACATATTTTTTCTTCCCATTGACCTAAATTGTCACTATAGAGTGCCCTAGATACCATGGTTATTTTTTCACTTTGTTCTTGGACAGCCTTAATAATTTTAGGATGACAATGACCGTGGTTGACGACTGAAAATCCTGATACACAGTCAATATAACTATTTCCATCCACATCCCAAACCTTAGCGCCTAAACCTTTAGTCAAAGCTAGTTTTAATGGACTGTAATTGTTAGAACTGTATCGATCTGTTAATTCAAATAAATCGTTCATCTTAACCCTCATTCCTTTATATTTATTCCTGAAATTGAATTAATATTCAAAATCATACAACGATATTGGCAATTAGTCAAAGATTATTTTTAAAAAAATTGCATATTTTAAATCTTTTAATTTACTACACTGTTGATTTTTTCAAAATTAAGAATCCATATCATTCTTATTCAACGGCTATATCTTCACAATATTACGATGTATTTATTTTGCATATTTTTCATTCGGAAATTTTTATTTTTTCATATCTTTTAAAAGGCCAAAAAAAATTCCTTAACTTTGAAATAAAAAAGAACAAACTGGTACATAATTAGTCCAGTTTGTTCTTTTTATAATTATCAATGTTTATTCTTGGTTTTCTAACTTTTGTTCTTCTTTTAAATTCTGACGCATATCTTTATTGATCTTTTTAGCGCGCTTAAAGTACACACTTTCAAAGTAACTTGTAGTACCCAGCTTATAAAAGATTAATGCAACGATGATAATAACGACAAAGTCATATGGATAATGTATCCAGTTCATACCATTAAATTCTTTACTTCCTATAAATGACAAGAAGGCAAGAATAATTAAGTATAAAATAATCCATAAACTACCACCAATTTGTTTCTTAGTATTTTTCCAATTCATCTTATATTCATAGAAGAAATAAATCGGTAAACCTAAGATAATAATAAAGATAACTTCAGCTGTCGTTGGCCACATTGCCCAGTAAATTGCTAGTGAAGCTAACACGAATGAGAATGGTGCCATAAATTTCAACATATTTGCACGGAATGGTCTGTGCATTTTTGGCGCCATTTTACGTAATGAAATAACGGTCGTTGGACCAGTTAAGTACGCAACTAATGTTGCCGTTGAAATTACGCTCGCCAACACTGCCCAATCTCTAAATAGTGATACCATGACCATACTGATAATGGCATTAAAGATAATAGCGACACGTGGAATTTTATATTTATCGTTCATTTTTCCTAAGAACTTAGGAATATGTCCATTTTTCTCCATTGCACGTAATACACGACCTGTAACAGCAACGAATGATACACCTGTACCAAATGGAGACACAACTGCTTCTATATAAAGTAGTATCGCTAACCAATTTAAACCTAATAAGATAGCCATATCAGCAAATGGAGAGTTAAAGTTAATTCCACTCCAACCTTTAGAATGAATCATATCTTGTGGCATAGATGTGATAAACGTACTCTGTAATACAATATAAAGTAAGGCACTTAGTGTTAGTGAAATTGCAATACCTCTTGCAATATTCTTCTCTGGTTTCTGTATTTCAGAACCCATATTAATGATTGTTTGGAAAGCATTAAATGAGAAGATAATACCGGATGCTGTTGTAGCAGCAAATATTGGTGCTGATCCATACGGCATAAATTGACCTGCAGTATGACCATAGTTTCCTGCGTCAAATCCAGAGATCATTAACATAATAATAGTTAATAATGGCACACCAAGTTTAAATACAGATATTAAACTCGTAAATGAAGTAAGTAATTTAACTGACCAGTAATTTAATAATGAAAAGATAATGATGATAATAAACACAGTAAACAATCCAGAATTACTGATTGTGCCACCTTTCATTAAACCGGACGTAAATTTAGCCCACTCCCATGGCCATGAACTCATATATTGAACTGCAGAAACGGCTTCAATTGGAATAATTGTAACTAAAGATACCCAGTTTGCCCACGCAGCAATAAATCCTAGTAACGAACCGTGTGTATACTGAGCATAGTTACTCATTCCGCCTGATTGTGGAAACATTGTACCAATTTCAATATAGTTATAAGCGATGGAGCCTATAACTACAAAACCTATAATCCATGAAATAATTGCAGCTGGGCCAGCAATAGAAGACGCCTCCCATGCACCAAATAGCCAACCTGAACCAATGAGTGATCCAAGTCCTAATAGTACAAGCTGCGACAAATTAATTTTTTCACTCTTTTTCTGTTTTCCCATAAAAACTCCTACTATTCATCTTTTTATATTCATATCAAGGTAAATGTACAATGTATACACTTTCTTGTATATGTAGTTATTATACGCATATTAAAATTCAAGTCAAATCAACATTTTATCGCTATTTTTTTGAATACACTTGAATATTAATACATTATATGACTTCAAAATGCATAAACGTAGCACGCAACAAATTGCCTTTCCCGTCACTATATAAAGTCGATGAAGCATTTTTTATTGATGTTACTCAATTATTCATAAATAGTATATCGGCATCTACAACAATTCATCGCTCATATAAAGGTTAAAGACTGTCATATCAACGGTTCATAGTAAATTTAACCCTAGATTTCAAATTATTTGTTACATATTATACTATTTATTGTATTTTTACATAAATAATTATTAAATATGGATTTTAGAGCCTTTAGATAGTTAATAATTGCATTTTATAATGTTACTCAAATATATAATCTCCAATTATACTTATTAAAAATTATAGCTAATAAATATTTTTACTCTAATAAAGTTAAATAACAATAGTTATCAAGATGATGAGTTATTTATTTTATTTTCCTGCTCCCACCATAAGGCTTCTTCAGGGTTATTCACCACTTCCTCATATTCTTTATCTGTTTCTACATTTGGATATGAACCTTTTAATGATTTATTGGAAGTTGACTTAAACATCGTCACAAAGATAATGAGACCAACAACATTGATAAACATTAAATAGTAAGATGGCGCAATTTTTTGTCCAGTTGTCTCTACTAAGGTTGATAAAATAAATGGTGTAAGTCCACCAAAAATTGCAGCACCAATGTTATAAACAAGTGATAACGTGCGCAATCTCACTTTTGTATAGAACATACTCGGTAGTAATGAAGGCATCACACCTTCAAATGTAGCCATAAAACAAGCAATAATTAATAAACCGACAATGACTAGAGGTAAAACTGGTATGCTCATCAGCCAAAATGCAAAGACTGAAAACAAACTAAAGCCAACTAGACCAAAGAGGATAGTTCTTTTATTACCCACTTTATCGCTATACCAACCAAAGAAAAATACTGCTGGAATCATTATAACCATTGTCAATGTACTTAATACGGACCCCATGGCTCCACCTAAATGAATTGTTTGATTTAAGAATGAAGGCATGAACGACAACACCATATAATTTGCCACATTTAAAAAGGCCACTCCTGTAAAACAAACGATAACGTCTTTCCAATAATATTTGAATATGTCTAAATAGGAATATTCTAGTGCTTGTTGTTCTTCTAATGTCGTTTCATAGGCCGGGCTTTCATCAAGGCTTGAACGTAAAATAATGCCTATAATGCCAAATGGTGCTGCTAAAATAAATGGAATTCTCCAACCCCAGTCAGACATTTGTTGGTCACTTAACAATGCATAAAGCGTACCAACCAATAAGGCCGCCATGATATTGCCTATTAATGTGCCTATTTCTAATCCACTACCCAGCTTACCTCGCGTCTTATCAGGCGCTGTCTCTGCAATATAAGTCATTGCCCCTGCATATTCTCCACCAGTTGAAAATGATTGCACCATACGCACTACTAACAATAGAATTGGTGCCCAAATACCTATTTGTTCCTGTGTTGGCAAGAGCCCTAATAGTAAAGTAGATGCTGCCATAAGTAATATGGTTGTTGATAATACGATTTTCCTCCCATATTTATCACCTAAATGACTGAAAAAAATCCCCCCAATTGGTCGCACAATAAATGCGAACGCAAACACTGCAAAAGTAGAAATAATTTGTAGTTGTGCCGGTAAGTTCCCAAAGAAATTAGCACTTAAAATTACAGCTAATTGTGCATACAAACCAAAGTCAAACCATTCAATTGCATTACCTATACCAGTTGCAACTATACTTTTCTTAGTTTGATCTGAATCTACCTTATTAACATTTTCCTTTTTAAATTTCACAAAAATTACACCCCTTAAAAATTCGCTTACTTTTTTTAAATATCCTATGCAACTATTAATAAACAATTTACACTTTTATAAATGTCATAAATTAATAACAACTATAGATATTGCGACAATATTTATAAAAAATCATCACAGTAATTCTTTGATATAATATAGATAATTCTAATTTTTACACGGAGGTCTATTACCAAATGAAACAGATATATTTTAACCATGATGGTGGCGTAGATGATTTAGTATCCTTATTTCTTCTACTACAAATGGATGATGTCAAATTAGTGGGTGTAAGTGCAATCGGTGCTGATAGTTATGTAGAGCCTGCAGTAAGTGCTTCACAAAAAATTATTAATCGCTTTGCTCATTATCCAATTGATGTTGCTGCATCAATAGAGCGTGGAAAGAACCCTTTCCCTAAAGATTGGCGTATGCACGCATTTTTCATGGATGCTTTACCAATATTAAACGAACCTGTTAAAGCACAACATGCACAGATGCTGTCACATCACGCATACGAAGATATTATTGAAAAGTTAAATAACGCTACAGAAAAAATCACATTATTATTTACTGGACCATTAACAGATCTGGCAAAGGCAATTACTGTTGATCCTACAATCACTGAACATATTGAACGACTGGTTTGGATGGGAGGTACTTTCTTATCAAAAGGAAATGTCGAGGAGCCTGAACATGATGGCACTGCAGAGTGGAATGCTTTTTGGGACCCTGAAGCAGTCAAGACCGTCTTTGATACAGACATCAAAATTGATATGGTTGCATTAGAAAGCACAAATCAAGTACCTTTGACCTGGGATATTAGACAGGCCTGGGCAAATGAAAGGCAGTACACTGGCGTAGACTTCTTAGGTGTCAGCTATGCCGCCGTTCCACCATTAACGCATTTCCAGACTAACTCAACTTATTTTCTATGGGATGTCTTAACTACTGCTTATACGGGATGCCCCGACCTCGTGAAACAAAAGACAGTCATGGCATCAGTATATACAAGCGGACCAAGCCAGGGTCAAACATATATAGATGAACAAGCAGGTAGACCTCTCGCGGTAGTCTATCACGTTGACCATGATAGATTCTTCAAATATATGACTGATTTAGCGAAACGTGTAAGAGATTAAATCAGCTATACAGCTTTTATCTATAAAAATCTATAACTGTTATTAGTAGTAATTATTAATCTTTGATTAACTTACAAAACATAAAAATATCAAAGCATAAAAAAAGACCCTTAAACTTCAACCGTTGATAAATTGACTTAGTATCTTACTTTAAGCAGTCTTTATCTAAAATGGTTAAGCTTTTAAGGGTCTTACATTATCTATATTCTATACGTGGCGAGTCACAGTATCTACTGGTAATCTATATGAATCATGACCAGGATTTTTCTCTTTACCAATTGCAACAATCATCACTGGTTCATAACGTTCTGGATCAAGGTCAAATGCTTCTGCAATTTGATCACGTTCAAATCCACCAATTGGGTTTGTATCGTAACCATATGCTCTTGCTACTAACATAAATTGCATTGCTGCTAAACTACTATCTATTTTAATGATGTCATTCATTTCTGCTTTTGATAAACTTTTATAGTATGGTAATACTTTAGCTAACATTTCATCTTTAACATCTTCTGGCATCATCCCATGCTCTACAGCACTATTATAAATTTCTTCACCGTGCTCGTAGTTTTGCATGTCCCCAAAGATGACTACCATTGCTGCTGAAGTATCATTTTGTCTCGTATTAAAACGAATAAGTGGTCGTAATTTATCTTTACCTTCGTCACTTTCTACTACTAAGAAACGCCATGGCTGCATATTTACAGAAGAAGGTGCCTTCGTTGCTTTTTGTATGATTTCGTCCATTTCTGCTTGAGGTATTTTAACAGTTTCATCAAATACTTTAACTGATTTTCTATTCATTACTACATCTTCAAAATTATTATTAATCATGTTCAATGCTCCTTAATTATTTTTTACAAAATCAAATTATACTCAATTTATTACGGATTACAAATCATCTGTTTATAAAATTACCAAATATTATTTTACATATCTTTAAAAATAACTTCTAAACACAAAAAATACACATTTCTTTAATTAGAAATGTGTATTTTCATATCATATTATTAATTCACTTTAAAAATTCAATTTACATTTAATTATTAATAGATATTTTCTTTATACCTGGCTTAACAAAGCACATTGCAATAATACCTATAACTGCTGCAATGACTGCTGAAATAAACATTGATGAATAACCATAAGATGTTACTAAGATTCCCGTTAAAGTCGGAGCGATAATCGTAGCGGAATTCACGAAAAAGTGTGTCATTCCACCATATGTTCCAGTCTTTTTAGGTGCTGTATCAATAATGACTGCCCAATAAACGGCATTTGGTAAGAAGATACAAGCATTACCTAACATCATCAAAAACATAATCCAGGCAATATTGTTGGTTGTTGGAATAATCAAGAAACAAATGGCTGCTAAAGTCATTCCAAAAATAGCTAAACCGGATCTGGCAATTCTAAGACTACCTGTCTTATAACGTAACCAGTCCGAAAGTTTACCACCAAAATACGCAGTGAAGCAAGCACCAATCCATGGAATCATACCTAAATACCATAATGAATGTATTTCAAAATGATATTCATCTTGTAAATATTTTGGTGTCCAAGTTAAAATTAAAAAGTTTATGTATTGGAATCCAAAGTAGCCAATCATATTAAACACAAGCGTCGGACTCTTGAAAAAATGATACCATTTTTCATGCGCATTGTGTTCTGTTTCTACAGTTTTTTCACCTTCGACTGTTGATTCAGTAGAACGTATTGCCGTTAATTCTTCTTTAGACACATGTTTATTATCTTCTGGATAGTCTGTAAACACTTTATACCATATGATAATCCAAACAAGTCCAATAAGTCCTAATAAAACAAATAATACACGCCAATTAGAAATCGTTAAGAATCCTGATACAATTGGTGCCGTAATCAATGCACCTAATGGTACACCAATCAAGCCAAGCGCAGACAGTAATCCGCGTTCCTTTGGCGCAGCCCAGTTAGCATTTGTTTTACTAATTGTCGAAAAGATTGGACCTTCTGATACACCAAATAATACACGCATCAATCCAAATCCAGCAATTGCTGATCCACCAAACAATGCCATGCCTATTTCACCTGCAAAAGCCATACCGATTTCAAACAGCGACCATAATGTTCCAGCCACTAGCCATACAAACTTCGGTCCTTTTTTGTCTGCAGTAATACCTCCAAATAACGAACCAAGCATATAACCATATCCAAAGTAGCCTAATATAGCACCCCAAGCAATATTATCAAAACCAAATTCCTTAATAATATCTTCTTGAGCATATGAAATAGCACCACGATCAACATAATTAATCATAGTCATTACGATAATCATCGTAATGATAAAGTATCGATAATTTTTCATCTTGCTCCCCCCATGTTTAAACACTTAAATCATAAGAAAACTTAACTCTATTTGTAAGCGTTGTCAATATAATTTTTTAATTAATTTGATTTTTCAAAAAATTAAAAATCTAAAACCCTTGTAACGACAACAATAATGTTACTTAAAATTTTAATTTAAAATATAATCTTTCTATATTATTATGTCTTTCATTCTAATGATAAACCCATGGTCATTTGCTCCACTTGATATCCTAATGCAGTATAAAAACGCTGTACCGTATTACTTGAGAAGACATTTAATTTTAAAGTCTGAAGTCCTTGATCCTCTGCATACTTTTGAATAAAATTCATTAATTTCTTTGCAATATGCATCCCTCTATATTCCTCAAACACGTAAAGCTCATAAATAAATCCATATGTTTGTTGTGTTAAATAATCAAATTTTGTATCAAATAATATAAAACCTTTAATCGATTCCCCTTCTTTCCACACAAAGTATCGTGCACCTTTTGACACTAATTCTTTCGATAATGCTTTAAGTGCATCATCAGATACAGCTATTTGACAGTTCATAGCCTCTTTAAACAAATGGGGTACTGCGTTATAAATCACTTTCAAATCTTTATTCGTCGCTAATTTAATAAACATGTGATCACTTCCTTCTATTATTATGTTTACTATTTATTTGATTCTTTTCTTTGCCATAAACCACACTAAAAACTATTCTAATTGTACTCAAATCATATAACACAAAACATTGTTGTATATTTACGTTTTATTTTTTAGAACTAATATTAAATTTTAAATAATATTCTACAAAAATTACCTATAATTTTGTTTAATCACTAGATATATTAAATTTTTATAGTAAAATAAGAGAGGTGGTTTTTTACCATGTGCTGTATTTTCATAATTCAAAAGCAAAAAATACACATTTACATGGTATAATTTAACTATTCATACAAACAACAAGACTACTACTATTTCTTAATACAGAGAAACTACTGTATCTAGACTAAGGTATGACCAAAGTAAGTTAACATTTGAAATAACCACTTACTTTTTGTTACATTCTACCTTATAAAATTAAGAAAAAAATTGAAAAAGAGGTAAAACAATGAAGTCTATATCCGTTATAGTAACTTACTACAACTCAGAAGATTATATAGAGAGATGTCTAAATAGTCTTAAACAACAGAGATTCCAAGATTTCGAATTAATCTTAGTGAATGATGGTTCAACGGACCAATCTAAAGTCATCGCTACACAAATACTTAAAGATTGGGATATTACCGTTAAAGAAATTAATTTAGAACAAAATATGGGCCATGCACACGCAAGAAATGTGGCAATGAAATCAGTAGAAGCACCTTACTTCGTCTTTGTAGATTCAGATGATTATCTCGCTTCTTATGCCCTATCATTCTATATGAAAAACTTGAATCATTTTGATGCTTTAATCGCACCAATTCACTCATTTACACTTGATATTCCTCAATATGTGGATCAAAATCTTGTAAGAGTTAGTTACTTAGATACGAAAGAAAATTCTAATCAATTTTTACGTAAACATTCTGCGTGTAATATCGTCTTTAAAACTGCTATCGTCCATGGACACAACATACAGTTTAATGAAGACTTAAATATATTTATTGACTGGTCATTTGTACTAGAATTTATTAAATATGCTAATAAATTCGTACGTGTCAGTCGCTTCCCTTTCTATATTAAAGGAGAAGTATATGATCCATTTTTAAAACCGACGTTATCTAAACAAGACTTTGGTGTAATCTTTAACGATTATGTTTATAGCTTTAGTGACTCAGTCAAACGTGCGCCAAGACAAGAAAATAAAGCATTCATTCGCAATAAAATGAAAAACTTAATGAAGCATTCATTCGAACCTTCATTGAGAAAGACACCAGAACGTTACGAACAACATAGTGAATTATTACCAAAAGTAGTACGTTCATTATTCCCATCTATCATAAAAAATGAAAAACCTTTATTTGTTATAGAAATGCTATTATTGATGTTTAACAAACGTAATAAAGCATTTAAAGTCAATCGCATACGCAAAAATACGAGATTATTGAAAAGTGTTGTTCTAAAAAGAAAAAATAAAAATCGTGCACACTATCAATTAACCGATAACATCGATAAAGTAAATCCAAGAACAATTGTTTTTGAATCATTTGGTGGTAAAAACTATAGCGATAGCCCTAAATATATTTATGAATATATGATGAAACATTATCCTCAATTAGAATTTATTTGGGTATTTAAAAGTCCAGACAAAGCATTTTTACCTGGTCCAGCTAAAAAAGTAAAGAAAGGCTCTGCTGCATACTATGATGCATATTCAAGAGCTAAATATTGGGTGTCTAACGCTAGATTACCGCTTTATTTAAATAAAAAACCAAACCAAGTCTACATCCAGACATGGCACGGCACACCTTTAAAACGATTAGCCAATGATATGAAAGTCGTTCGTATGCCAGGTACAACAACGGATAATTATAAACGTAATTTCCGTGAAGAAACCAATCGTTGGGATTATCTTATCTCACCAAATGCATATTCATCTAAAATTTTCGAGACAGCTTTCTGGATGCCACCCGAAAAAATCTTAGAAATTGGATATCCTAGAAATGATGTCTTAGTAAACAGAGCGAATGACCAAGCATTTATACAACAAATTAAAGAAAATCTAAACCTTCCAGAAGGTAAAAAGGTCATTATGTATGCTCCTACTTGGCGAGACGATGAATTTGTGAAAAAAGGTAAATATCTATTCGACTTAAAAATTGATTTAGATAATTTACAACAAAAGCTAGGTGATGAATATGTTGTATTACTAAGAATGCATTATCTAATTTCAAATGCGTTAGACCTACGTGGTTACGAAGACTTTGCTATAGACGTATCAAATTACAGCGATATTTCAGAGTTATATTTAATTTCTGATTGTTTAATTACAGATTATTCATCAGTTATGTTCGATTTCGGTGTATTAAAACGTCCTCAAATCTTCTTTGCTTATGACTTAGATAAATATGACCAAGACCTACGTGGATTCTATCTTGATTTCCACAACGACTTACCAGGTCCAATTTATAAGGATGCTTATCAATTAGCAGATGATTTACAGAACTTAGATAAAATTACCAATGACTACCAAGGTAAGATTGATAAATTCTATAATGATTTCTGTTCAATAGAAAATGGTAAAGCTTCAAAAGCAATTTCAGACTTAATAACTGAAAAATAATTTCTATTTAAATCTGTGCTAAAATTAATAAACTCCAAATAAGATCATTATACTAAAACCACCAACAAATGGGATACTCCCTAATTTGTTGGTGGTTTTTAATTGATATATCACTCCCCTTCCACATATAACTTGCTTGAGAGCGTACTCTAAGGTGTAACGTAACGTTATAAAAATTAGGAGGTAATATGATGGGTAAATTTAATTCATTAAACAACAAAGTCGTAGTCATTACAGGGGGAGCAAAAAATCTAGGTCGCTTATTAAGTGAAACCTATGCAAGAGAGGGTGCAACTATTATCATTCATCATCATAATGATAACAGTTTAAAGCAAGCTAACCATACTTTAGAAACCGTCAAAGATTTAGGAGGTAACGGCGCAATCTTTTCTGGAGACTTAACTCAAATCGAAAATATCCAAGCTTTATTTGCATTTGCCGAAAAAACTTTCGGAAAAATTGATATCGCTATCAATACAGTGGGTAAAGTATTAAAACAACCAATTGCAGATACCAGTGAAGAAGATTTCGACATAATGCAATCTATCAATGCCAAACAGGCATATTTTTTTATTAAATATGCAGAACAGTATATGAATGATGATGGGAAAATCATTTCAATTGCAACGTCATTGTTAGCAGCATATACAGGTTTCTACTCAACGTATGCAGGTGAAAAAGCACCACTAGAACATTATACAAGAGCTGCTTCTAAAGAGTTTATGGCACGTGGTATTTCTGTAAATAATGTGGCACCAGGCCCAATGGATACACCTTTCTTTTATCCGCAAGAATCTGACGATGCTGTTGCTTTTCATAAATCGCAAGCATTACACAATCAACTCACACAAATTGAAGATATTGCGCCAATCGTCAAATTTCTAACTTTAGAAGGTTGGTGGATTAATGGTCAAACGCTATTTGCAAATGGGGGTTATACGACAAGATAAATGGAGGTTTTAAAGATGCAATATTTTGTAGCAGATTTCTTAAATCCAAATACGCAATTAAGCATCATTGACGGGCAAGGTGAAATTATTGATCAACAAACCGTACGAATAGAACCAACAGAGTATGTCAACCAGCTTGCAGAGTATATCATTGAACTGTCTCACGAAAATCACTTATATCATGATGATATTAAAGCAATCGGACTTAGCATCACAGATATCAGTGTTATCAATTATTCAGAATTAACACAATTAAAAACTGATTTAGAAAGTAAATTCGGCTTCAGTGCGTACATTGATCATGATCATGATAATCTAGTCCAATCTCTTATCCAGCATAAATAACAACTAGATTAAATCTATTAAATTAACCATAACAATGATTAACTAAAAAACACCGCAATTGCAATATAGGAGCGTTTATAATGAATGTAAAGCAGGCAGCAGAAAAAATTGGCATGAGTGCACACACAATTAGATACTATGACAAATCCGGATTATTTCCATTTATTGAACGCGATCAAAATGGTAATAGAGATTTTAAGGAAGAAGACCTCTATTGGATAGAATTTGTGAAGTGTATGAGACAAACACATATGCCTATTGCACAAATCAAACAAATTGCAGAACTCTATCATCAAGGTCCAGCAACTAAAAACGATAGGATTGAAATATTGAAGCTACACCAACAAAATCTCATGCAACAAAGTACCTTAATCGAAGAAGCATTAAACACTTTAGAACATAAATTTACGCTTATTGAAAAGGAATAACATCGTTTGGGAGAATTTAATATAAAATAATATATAAAACGAAGTCGACCTTGAATAGCAGTAACAAAATGCTTATCTATTAAATCAATCATCATTTCTTGTACCCAAATTCCATACCAAAAAAGCAGTGAAGTCACGTTAGTTATAACGTCAGCTTCACTGCTTTATTTATATATGCTATATAATCACTATTGGTGAGTGGAATTATTTAATAGTTCCAGCATCTTTGTCATGTACACCATGACGATAGAAATCAATATATTCAGGTTCTAATGGTTTCTTACCTCTGATGATATCAGCTGCTCTTTCAGCCATCATTAGTACTGGAGAGTGAATATTACCATTAGTCGTACGTGGCATTACAGATGCATCTACTACACGTAGGTTTTCCATACCATGTACTTTAAATGTATCTGGGTCAACAACTGACAGTTCATCAGATTTAGGTCCCATTTTACAGCTACATGATGGATGTAATGCTGTTTCACCATCACGCTTAACCCATTCGATAATTTCTTCGTCTGTTTGAACTTCAGGTCCTGGTGAAATTTCTCCACCGTTAAATGGATCTAATGCTTTTTGAGACAAGATGTTTCTTGCAACTTTGATTGCTTCTACCCATTCACGTTTATCTTCTTCTGTTGATAGATAGTTAAATACAAAGTTTGGTTTTTCGAACGGATCTTTAGATTTAATCTTCAAATGACCACGAGAATTTGAGTACATTGGACCAACGTGAACTTGGTAACCGTGTGCTGTTGGCGCTTTTGTACCATCATATCTTACAGCAATTGGTAAGAAATGGAACATTAAGTTTGGATAATCTACTTCATCATTTGAACGTACGAATCCGCCACCTTCGAAATGGTTAGATGCTGCAGCACCTTTACGTCCGAAGATCCATTGTAAACCAATAAATGGCATTTTCAATTTATTTAAACTTGGTTGCATTGATACAGGTTCTTTACATGCATGTTGCACATATACTTCTAAATGGTCTTCAAAGTTTTCACCGACACCAGGTAAGTGTAAACGTGGCTCGATACCAACTGAACGTAGGTGTTCTGAATCACCAATACCAGATAATTGTAATAATTGTGGAGAGTTGATTGCCCCACCTGATAAAATAATTTCTTTTGCTTCTACAGTATGTTCTTTACCATTTTTCTTAAATGTAACACCTGTCACTTTATTATTACCTTCGAAATTCAATTTAGTAACGAATGCACGTGTTTGTACGTCAAGATTTTTACGTTTCATTGCTGGGTGTAAATAAGCTCTTGATGCTGATACACGACGTCCGTTGTGTACTTGGCTATCGAAAGGTCCGAAACCTTCTTGACGGAAACCATTAACGTCAGGTGTTTTATTGTATCCTGCTTCTACTCCTGCATTAAAGAATGCTTGGAATAATGGATTTGTAGCTGGGCCACGACGTAATTTAATCGGACCATAATGTCCACGATATGGATCATCTTTAGTTGAGCCGAAAGTTGTTTCTAATCGTTTAAAGTATGGTAAACAATGTGCAAAATCCCATTTCTCCATACCTTCTGGTTTAGCCCATTTCTCATAGTCCATTGGGTTACCACGTTGATAAATCATACCATTGATAGAACTTGAACCACCTAATACTTTACCACGTGCATGTCCTACTTTACGTCCATCCATATGAGGTTCTTCATTTGTTTCATAAATCCAGTCATATAGCTTGTTACCTGCTGGGTACATTAATGCTGCTGGCATTTGAATTAATAGGTCCCAAGGATAATCACTACGTCCTGCTTCTAATACAAGTACGTTTTTTGAAGCATCTTCACTTAATCTGCCTCCTAATACTGAACCAGCACTTCCGCCACCAATGATAATATAATCATAAGATTTTCTCATTTTTATATTGCCTCCTAAAATTTATTTCTAACTTTGTGTTTATTTATATTTTCATAAAAGTATTATTTACCAAACCAATTCACAGGTTCTGGGTTTGTGTTACGTAGAATATGTTTTTCTTCTTGATATTCAGCTAAGCCAGCTTTACCAAGTTCTCTACCAATACCTGATTGTTTATAGCCACCCCATGGTGCTTGTGCAAAGTATGGGTGGAAATCATTAATCCAAACTGTACCCATCTTCAATTTGTTTACCACACGTTCTGCTTTAGAAATATCATTTGTAAATACGCCGCCTGCTAAGCCATAAATAGAGTCATTAGCTATTTCAATAGCTTCTTCTTCAGTTGAAAAGCCTTCTACTGTTACAACTGGGCCAAATACTTCTTCTTGCACGATACGCATTGATGTATCACAATCAGTGATTACAGTTGGCTCAAAGAAGAATCCATCTTTTAAGTCTTCACGTTCTGGGCGTTTACCACCAACAGCAATTGTTGCATTTTCAGATTTCGCTACTTCCATATAGCCTTCAATTTTTTCACGGTGTTCAGCTGAAATCACAGGACCCATTTCAGTTTCAGCATCAAATCCATTACCTAATTTGATACGCTTAACTCTATCGATTAATGCAGCCTCAAATTTGTCTTTGATGTCATTATGGACAATAATTCTCGCACCAGCTGAACAAACTTGACCTGCATGGAAGAATCCACCATTTAACGCTTGGTCAACAGCTAAATCGAAATCTGCGTCATCAAAGATAATATTTGGATTTTTACCGCCTAATTCTAATGCAATATTTGTCACATTGTCTGCAGCATTTTTCATAATATGTTTACCTGTTTGAATACCACCAGTAAACGATACTAAGTCTACCTCTTTATGTGATGATAATGGCTCACCGACTTCTGAACCCTTACCTAATACTAAATTAATTACCCCTTTAGGGAATCCTACTTCTTCCATCAATTCAAATACACGAATCGTTGTTAACGGAGTAATTTCACTTGGTTTCATGACTAATGAACAACCTGTTGCTAATGCAGGTGCTATCTTCCAAGAAGCTTGGAGTAATGGATAGTTCCAAGGTGTGATTTGAGTAACAACACCGATTGGTTCTTTGATAATTTTACTTTCTGTATTTGGAATTGGTGAATCAACAATTTCTCCACCATCTTTGTCTGCTAAACCAGCAAAGAAATTAAATACATTAGCAATATCGTCCATATCAGCATAAGATTCTTCTAACGTTTTACCAGTGTCTAGCGTTTCAAGTTTCGCTAATTCTTCACGATGTTTTACGATTAAATCAGCAATCGCTCTTACTTTCTTGCCACGATTCTCACTTGTTTCATTTGCCCATTCACCTTTTTCGAATGAACGTCTTGCCGCTAAAATTGCACGTTCGCTGTCTTCTGCTGTACCTTCTGCAACTTCAAAAATCACTTCTTGATTATATGGATTAATAATTTCTCTTGTTTCTTTATTTGAGCTTTCAACCCACTCACCATCGATAAATTGACGACGAGATAAATTACTTACAAGTTCCATTAAAATTACCTCCGTTAAGTTTGTTAAATTTTTATTTAACGAATTTTATAGATTTTATGTTAGCATAGTAATTGAAAGGGTGTCAAACGCGTTTAAATATAAATGATTAATTCAACGCATATGACGCGTTCTCATAAAAACTTTACCCACATAGATAAATTTTAATAATGGGTAGGAGGTATATGTCGTGGTAAAAATAAATGATCCTGAACATCAATTAGAAACAGCAAAAGATATTTTCATTAATGCAATTGGTGAGACGATGGACTTATATGGCATTAATCGTAGTGTAGGAAACCTTTATGGCACAATGTTATTCGAAGACAGCATGACGCTAGATGAAATGCGTGAAGAATTACAGATGAGTAAGCCAAGCATGAGTGCAGGTGTTAAAAGACTACAAGAGTTTGATATCGTCAAGCAAAAATTCACTCGTGGTAGTCGCAAACAACACTTTATAGCAGAAAAGGATTTCTTCAATTTCTTTAGCAACTTTTTTCCAAGAAAATGGCGTCGTGAAATTGTAATCAATACAGAAGCTGTTCACGAAGCAATAGCAATTATCGACACACTTAACGACAGAGAAGGTATAGACGAAGCCGTAAAAGCTGAAGGTAACGATATCAAACAGCAATTAATTGATACTTTGCCATATTTTGAATGGCTAGAAAATATTAGCCATGCAATTGAAACTGGTGAAATTTATAAACACTACCCTATTCCTGAACAAAAGTATAAATATTAACTTTGACACTTTATGTATTACTATTCATATTTACTTTATTTAACTGCATGATACTTAGTTAACAGGACGTATTCGCTGCCCCTATTTCATATCAATGGAACTGAGGGGCTATTTTTATGCTTTAATATATCTTCTTAGTACTTATATAAGCCACCTTGATTACTACGACCTACCACTTACTATTACAAAAATGCATAGAAAGGTACAAACGAATTTATCTCCACCTTTGTTTCATCATGTATAAAGGTACTGAAACATATGGTACCTTCATCACAAACATGTCTCTTTAAACATGATTCATTATTTTATATGCTAACGCTTAAATCTAAAAAAGCAGGTTGGAACATTTAAAATGTTCCAACCTGCTTATACATCTATTAACACTTATAAATAAGTGACTATTATGTTTTATGGTTTAAAAAACGGATTATAAATTATCGTCTTCTTCTTTTTCTTTAACTTGAATAATTCTCAGTGATCGACGTTCTACTTCACGATATTTATCCGCACGTCTTTCGAGTTTCAATCTATCTCCCTCTAATGTCCGCATAAATGAAATCATCATCATCACAAATATAGCAATCAGTGGCACACTAGCTAATATAGATGCCGTCTTCAAGACATCTAACGCATGTTCTCCACCTACAAGCATTAATGAATATGGTAATAAACTCAATGCAAATGCCCAGAATAATCTGTTAGCACGTAAAGGTTCACCAATTACTTTCTTTTGTGTTGCAGCAGCTAAGATATATGATGCTGAGTCAAATGTTGTTACCAAGAATAAGAATGCTGCAATCAAGAATAAAATAACTATTACATTTGGGAATGGTAATTGATGCATTACTTCAATAATCGTTGCTTCTGCACTGTGACTATTTAAGAAATTGATCACATTAAATTTCCCTGTAATTTGTAGATATACTGCAAAATTCCCAAAAATACCGAAGAACATAATGCAACCTAATGTACCATAACCAATTGTACCTAAAATAATTTCTTTCAAAGTACGCCCTTTTGAGATACGCGCAATGAATAAACCGATAAACGGTGCATAAACAATCCACCACGACCAATAGAATATCGTCCATTGTTGTGGGAAGTTGGTATCTTTACGTCCACCAATACCACCGAACGGTTCAAGCCACGTCGCCATTTGGAAGAAGTTTTTCAACATATCACCAAATGATGTCACCGTAGTTTCCATAATAAATACCGTCGGACCTACAATAAAGACAAACGCTAGTAATAATAGTGAAATCCAGACGTTCACATCACTGAGCACTTGAATGCCTTTCTTCAATCCACTATATGAACTGATACCAAATACAAGCGTAATCAATAATAATATAATGGTGCGCATAACCATATTATGACCATCTAGACCAGTCAATCGTTCAATTCCTGCTGAAATTAATGGCACACCTAATGCAAGTGATGTTGCTGCACCACCTAATAAACCAAAGATAAATACAATGTCGACGACTTTTCCTAAAAATTTATCAGTTTGTCCCTTTAATATCGGACGACAAGCCTGACTTATTTTGAAAATCGGTTTTTTCTTAATAAATACTAAGTAACCAATTGGCAACGCTGGCAATACATAAATTGACCAAGCAATAGGCCCCCAATGGAACATACCATATGTAGTTGCGTATTCTAATGCACTATCTGTCATACCTTTTCCATCATGTGGTGGCACTTGATAATAATACGCCCATTCAATGACACCCCAATATAATATATCTGAACCGATGCCGGCACAGAACAACATTGATGCCCAACTGAAATTATTAAATTCAGGCTTATCTGTAGCCTTACCTAATGTGACATTTCCATATTTACCAAATGCTATATATAGCACAAAACCAAAAATTACTAATCCAAGTAATAAATATACCGAGCCAAGAGAATTCGAAACTGCTTTGTTTAAGTTAGTGATAACTTCTTGGCTTGCTTTAGGAAACACAATCATAGGAATAACTGCAAATAACAATACAACAACTGTCCCTATAAAAGTGGTCCAATCCATAACTCTATTTTTTTTCACTTTTGAGCACTCCTCATAATTGAATAGTATGTAAAAGTTTAACGAAATTCGCGTCCATTTTTGCTAAACCATTTAATTATTCACATTCATGAGCCTAACGAACTTTAAATAATAATGCAAATTACATTCAAAAAACACAATTCAAAAAGATGAATAATTATATAAATGTAATTATTTATCATCTTTAGAAAATCGCCACAATCACAGTGTTAAATTTAAACTTAACAAAATGAACAAATCTTACAAACTTAACATTATGTATTTTTATGCAGATATAACGTATAAATATTTGTTTATATTTTTTTATTTCGTGGCATAAAAAAACAGAATATTTTAATAAATTATCCCCTAGCAACAAATAATAAATCATATAATAGCGCATGAATTTTATGACTTAATTATTCTATAACTAACAGTCAAAATAACAGTATGATTCACCCTATTTAAAAGTACTTCTATAAACAAACTTTTTTATACCAATACTATATAATAGAAGAAAGACAGATAATTATTAAAATTAAAGGAGCTTACAATGACCAAAAAGAATATTATTAATTATTGGGATAAACGCGCCGCATCATTTAGCACAGATAAAGTAGCCGAATTAGAAAGTCACCATGCCCAAAAATGGCTCAATGAAATAAATAGAATTAAAAAAATAAAACCCGGCATGCGTATTTTAGATATTGGTACTGGAGCAGGATTTTTAGCAATTCTTTGTGCTCAAGCAGGCGGAACTGTATGTGGTATCGACCTTTCCCCAGATATGATTAAGGCTGCTCAAGAGAATAAGCAAAAATTCAATCAACAAGTCACATTTGAAGTTATGGATGCAGAACAATTATTGTTTGAAGATTGCACGTTCGATCTTGTTATTGCACGAAATGTGACCTGGTTATTGCCTAATACTACCAAGGCATATTCAGAATGGTTACGTGTGTTAAAAGTAGACGGTACATTAATTAACATTGATGCAGATTACGGTAATACATCCTTTGAATCTTATAGTGACATTCCTAATGATCATGCGCATCATAAACTAGGTGAACAAATGCTTCATGAAAGTGAAACATTAAAGAACGGAATCGCAATCAATTCATACCGTCGCCCTCATTATGACCAAACGATTTTAACACAACTTGGTTTATCATCCATTCATGTCGATGAAACTGTTTACCAACGTATTTATCAAGAGCAAGATCAATTTTATAATCCTACCCCTATATTTTTAATTGCCGTCACAAAATCCTGACTTTAAAGTTATTACAGTTCGTGGATATTTTATGACAGTTATCGTATCAAAGTGTTAACGGCTTGCGTTCTAACACAATTTTTATCATACTATAGTTGAAATAAGTAAAAGGAGTGGTAAGAATGAACAAAGAACAATTGGATAAAGTAAAAAATGGTAAAGGCTTCATCGCTGCATTAGACCAAAGTGGCGGCAGCACACCTAAAGCGCTTAGTGATTATGGCGTTACTGAAGATCAATATAATAGTGAAGACGAAATGTTTAAACTTGTTCACGATATGCGTACACGTATCGTTTCATCACCTGCCTTCACTTCAGATAAAATTGTAGGGGCTATTCTTTTCGAACAAACGATGGATCGTGAAGTCGAAGGTAAGCATACTGGAGATTACTTAGCTGACAAAGGAATTGTACCATTCTTGAAAGTTGATAAAGGTTTGGCTGACGAACAAGATGGTGTACAAGTTATGAAACCTATTCCTGATTTAGATGCATTATTAAGCCGTGCTAATGATCATAAGATTTTCGGTACAAAAATGCGTTCAAATATCCTTAAATTCAACAAAGATGGCATAGATTCAGTTGTTAAACAACAATTTGATATCGCTAAACAAATAATTGCTGCAGGCCTTGTACCGATTATTGAACCAGAGGTTAATATTCATTCTGAAGACAAGGCAGAAATCGAAGCTTATTTAGCAGAAGCAATCGCTAAAGAGTTAGACAACTTAACAGAAGATCAATTAGTGATGTTGAAATTATCAATTCCTACAAATGCAAATCAATATGAATCATTAATCAATCATCCAAACGTAGTACGTGTTGTTGCTCTATCTGGTGGATATAGTAGAGAGGATGCTAATGCATTACTTAAACAAAATAATGGTTTAATCGCAAGCTTCTCTCGTGCATTAATCAATGATCTAAATGTAAATCAATCAGATGAAGAGTTCGATAAAGTTTTAGGTGACACAATCGATTCTATCTATGATGCATCTGTTAATAAAGGTTAATCATTGAACTGCTAAATATTGATTGCCGATACACATTTCCCAGGAAATGGAAAGTACTGTAAATCAATAGACAATTTTAAATATGCGTTCTGTTTGAGACATAAATAGTTCTGATTCAAATAAAAAACGTCAATTTCTGTTTTATTATAGAAATTGACGTTTTTCATGAGCATGATTTATTCATAGATAGAGACAGCATAAATAAATATACTAACAAGAAAAAGTCGATTGAACTCACTGCTCAATCGACTTTTTCTATGATTCAATTCATATCAAAGTTACTATTGCTCTTGATTTTTCGTAAATGCTACATGCTCATCACTGTGTTTACGACTACCTTGTGTCATGTATAATACGAGTGCAATTAAATACCAAGCTATAACAATCAACCATTCTGATGGCCAAGCAAGTGAAGAAGGCATTCCAGGCATATAAATTAATAAGAACCCAACACTTAAAACAATAGCCACTATACCGACAAACATGCCATTTCTAATATGATATGGACGCTTTAAATCTGGCTGTGATTTACGTAGTTTAATAAATGAAATCGCTACTAATAAGTATCCTAATACTACTCCGATACCGCCCGCATTGACAATCCAAACTAATGCTGGACGTCCAAGAAGTGGTGCTACAAAGGCAAGTACGCCTAAAAAGATAATACCGTGTGTTGGTGTTTTATATTTAGGATGAATATAAGCAAACCATTTTGGAATCATACCATTATTTGCCATTGCATATAAGATACGACTACCACCTATAATAAAAGCATTCCAGCTAGTAATAATACCTGCGACACCGCCTAATACAAGTAACACACCAAAGCCACTGTGTCCAAAAAGATTAACCATTGCATCAGCAGTTGCCAAATTACTTGTCGTAAGTGCTTTTGGCGATAGTCCAGCAGCTACACCAAAGACAATTAATAAATAGAAAATCACAGAGGCGATAATGGATAATATTAAAATACCTCCAATTTTCTTAGAAGGTGCCTTAACCTCCTCTGCAATCTGTGGAATAACATCAAACCCAACAAATAAAAATGGGATCATCATAAGTACTGACATCGTACCACCAAGTCCATTTTCAAATGGTGTTAAATGACTAAAGTTACCGTTAAATCCTGCACCAAATACGAGCAATAGACCTACTGCAACAATAAAAATAGTAAAGACGGTTTGCATAATTGCAGCTGGTTTTACACCAAAGTAATTTAATGATGTTAATATAATGCTACCTACAGATCCAATTAACACCCATGTAAAATAAACATCCCATCCTGCAATGTTCCACATCAAACCTTGATGTTTAAATGGGATGACATAGTCAATAACGGTAGGCAGTGCCACCGCTTCAAATGTAATCACTGAAACATAGCCAAATAGTACAGACCAACCTGAGATAAATGCAATCCCCGGTGAAAATGCCTTCTTTACAAATACAAACCCACCACCTGTTTCCGGGATTGCAGAAGCAAGTTCTGCATATGTTAAACCAATCACGATGACCAATATACCACCAATGACAAATGCGATAATACTACCAACAAAGCCTGCAGTAGACACCCATTCTCCAGATAAGACAACCCATCCCCATCCTAACATGGCGCCTATCGCTAAAAATAAGACATCTACTACATTCATTGTTTTATTAAATTGTGATTTCATCAGCATACCCCTTTTAATGAATTTAAAATTTAATATGTGAGAATAGGTTGAAATGACCTAAGTTTTGCGTGTCACTCCAACCTATTCACATTCAAACTACATTAATGCTAATAAAGTAGTTGTTACTACAAAATTTTAAAATGTAATCTATAATCCAACTGATAAATATTTCGTTTCTAAGTAAGGCTCAATACCCTCTGTTCCACCTTCTCGACCATATCCACTTTCTTTTAGACCACCAAATGGCGCATGTGCAGCAGAAGGACCACCGTCATTCCATCCAATCACACCATAGTCAAGTTCATTAAATAATTTCAAACCTGTTCGATAATCATTAGTGAAGAAATACGATGCCAATCCAAATTCAGTATCATTTGCGATGCCAATAACTTCATCTAAATCTTCATATGTCATTACTGGCGCTATCGGACCAAAGGTTTCTTCGAACATCGGTTTCATCTCTAACGTAGCATTGGAAATGACGACTGGCTTTAAGAAATTACCGCCAAGTGATTTAACTTCGTCAACACTTCTTGATAACGTTGCACCCTTCGCTTCACAATCTGTAATATGTGTTAAGACTTTTTCTACTGCTTCATCGTCGATCAATGGGCCAATATCTACTTCTTCCAATCCATTACCAATAGTTAATGCATGCACTTTATCAGTAAGTTTTTGAACATATTCATCCGCAATTGCTTTATGCACAAAAATTCTATTAGCACAAATACACGTTTGACCAGCATTTCTAAATTTAGAAGCAATCGTCCCATCCACTGCAGCATCTATATCAGCGTCTTTGTGCACGATAAACGGTGCCAATCCACCTAGTTCCATCGTCGCATTTTTAACTGTGTCAGCAGATTGTTCGATTAACTTTTTACCAACACCAGTAGAACCTGTAAATGTGATTTTACTAATTCTTGGATGTTTGGTGA
Source organism: Staphylococcus sp. 231237_7MaSpsaltlick (assembly GCF_043107035.1). Taxonomy (NCBI): domain Bacteria; kingdom Bacillati; phylum Bacillota; class Bacilli; order Caryophanales; family Staphylococcaceae; genus Staphylococcus; species Staphylococcus sp. 231237_7MaSpsaltlick. The sequence goes on along the minus strand of NZ_JBICNX010000004.1, from coordinate 275,751 downwards.
AGATGTCTCCTGCATCTCTACCTGAAGCGATAATATAAGAAATGGCATCTTCTGGTATACCTGCCTCATGTGCAAGTTCCACTAACTTAATTGTTGTTAATGGTGTTTTAACTGCGGGTTTACAAACAATCGTACATCCAGCCGCTAATGCTGGTGCCATTTTTCGAGTAATCATAGCTGCAGGAAAATTCCATGGTGTAATTGCACCTACAACGCCAACTGGGAATTTATCAACGACAATCTTTTTTGATGAATTATTTGCTGGTATTGTACGACCATATACACGTTTGGCTTCTTCTGCGTACCATTTCACATATGAATTAGCATATACAATTTCACCTTTGGCTTCAGCTAATGGTTTACCACCTTCAAGTGTTACTAATTTCGCTAATTCATCTTGATGTTCATCTATTAATTCAGCCCATTTAAATAATTTTGCTGAGCGCTCATGTGCATCGACAAACCGCCATGTTTGAAACGCATTGTATGCACGTTCAATCTTTGCATCAATGTCTTCATGGCTTGTATAGTCTATACTTTCGATGACTTCATTTGTAGCAGGGTTCAATACATCTAATTGTGTCATTTTGAATCTCTCCTCTTGATAAAATAATTTCATAGCACTACTATGCCATACCCTTTTTGAAAAATATTTTACTGCTTTACGATGGTTGTGTAGAGGCTACTTTTGCAAACGCATCTTGTAAGATCTTTAACCCAGTGCTTAACTCATCATCAGTAATTACTAATGGAGCCAAGAAGCGAATGACATTCCCTTTTATACCTGCAGACAATAATAGCAAGCCGTGCTCATTTGCCGTTTTCACTATTTTGCTTGTAAGTACTTTGTCAGGTTCTCCTGTTTCTGGATTAATAATCTCCATTGCTACCATTGCGCCTAGTCGTCTAATTGGACCAATACTGTCATAAGTATGCGTTAATTCTTGTAAGAATTGTTCGATATTATGACCTACTGTCTCTGCTTTTTCATTAAGTTGTTCTTTTTCAATAATTTCGATAACTTTTAATGCGGCTTCACATGCTAACGGATTACCAGCATACGTACCTCCTAATTCACCTGGGTTTGCGCTATCCACTATTTCAGCTTTACCTACAACACCACTGAGTGGAAATCCTGCCGCTAATGATTTGGAAACTGTCATCAAATCTGGTTCAACGTCAAAGTGCTCTATTGCGAAGGTTTTACCTGTTCTTGCAAAACCTGTTTGAATCTCATCTGCCACAAATACAATACCGTTAGACTCACAAATTGCTTTCACAGCCTGCACAAATTTACGATCCGGAATTATAAATCCACCCTCACCTTGTACAGGCTCCATAACAATACAAGCAACTTCACTAGGATCTACTGTTTCAATAAAGAAATCATGTAACTTTTGAATAACTTGATCTACGTATTCTGCATTAGAAAGTGTATTAGGCTTTTCTGAAACATTTGGATAGGGTGCTTGATATACTTCAGGCGCAAATGGACCAAAACCATACTTGTATGGTCTAACCTTACTCGTCATTGACATTGTCAAATTTGTTCGTCCATGAAACCCTCTAACAAATGAAACTACTGCTTGTCTGCCAGTATATTTTCTAGCTATCTTCACGGCGTTTTCCACTGCTTCTGCGCCAGAATTTAAAAGAATGCTCTTTTTAGCAAAGTTGCCTGGTGTAATTTCTGCTAATTTTTGTGCTAATTTTAAGTAACTTTCATACATAATGACATTAAAACCAGGATGTATAAATTTATCTAATTGTTCCTTTAAGTGTTTCGTAATCTCAGGGTGTGTGTGACCAACATTTAATGTGCCAATTGCACCTGCAAAATCAATAAAAGTATTGCCTTCGATATCTTTAATCGTTGCGCCACTTGCTGTATCTGCTACATGTAAATTACCGTTTCCTACCCCTCTAGCTACATATTGTTCACGTATTGCTTTATAATATTCGAATTGTTCAGTCATAATTAGCCCCCTTAACCTTTCGATAAAGTATTATCGTTATCTAAAAATTTAAAATATAGTTGGTATTGTGTAAAGTACCAGTTTTTCATAAAATAATGGAACCAGTTTAACCGAGCAATACTTTTTTAAGACAACGAACCGCGTCATCAAGCTGTTCAATCTTTATTTTTGAAAAGCCTATAATCAACGTTTTAACACCATTATTTTCTTCAAGCGCTTTCACAACGAAACGATTAATCGTATATAATTCTAACTTTGCCTCTTTAGCACGTTGCTCTATTTCCTCATATGTAAATGGTGATTTTACCTCAATCATAAAATGCAATCCCGCTTCGGTATCTTTAATATTCACCTTATCTTGAAATGCTTGTTGTAAGGCTACTATTAATTGCTCTCTTTTTCTGCCATAGTGCTGGTGCATCTTTTTCACGTACTTCTCATAATATCCTTCTTTAATCATAAGATTAAGTGTCAGTGCATTTAACATAGAAAAATCAGGTATCATATCGAAGTTATGCGTTTCAAATTTTTGCACAAGTGCAGGTGGTAGAATCATATAACTCAGTCTTAATCCTGGCATCAATGTTTTTGAAAATGTCCCCAAATATATCACACTTTCATTTTTATCAAAGCTATATAATGAGGGAATATTATCCGTCTGATATTTGAATTCACTATCATAATCATCTTCTATAATATAACTATTGGTTGTACTCGCCCAATTCAATAAATCAATTCTTCTCGAAACAGGCATGATAATACCAGTCGGAAATTGGTGTGATGGTGTAACAATAACTGCATCTGGTTGTGTTGCATTAATTTGATTAATGGATATACCTTTTTCATCCAATTCAAGAGGAATTGTTGTTGTGCCTCCTTCATTTAACAAATTACGGAATCTAGAATATCCTGGATTTTCAACCCCAATTTTCACCTCAGTAGGTAACAGTTGCATTAAGCGTTTCAACAAAGTGTTTGTGCCAGATCCTATAATAATTTGTTCTGGATGACACTGGATACCTCGTTGATAAGAAACGAGTTTAGCAATTGATTGACGTAATTCAATCGGCCCCTTAATATTTGGAATTGCTGATAAGTAATATTCATAATTATCAAATACACGTTTCAGTAGCTTAGTCCAAACATCTACCGGAAATTCAGACATATCCGTGCTCATATGAGAAAAGGAATATTCATATAATTGTGGCTTGCCTTCTTTATACTGCCCTAATGTCTTTTGTGCATCTGGGTCAACAATAAGTTGATCTAGCGGTTCGATAAAATAACCCTTACGTTCTTTGGCATATATATAACCTTCTGCTAATAACTGTTCATATGCTGATTTCACACTGTTAACACTTACATTTAAAGTTTCTGCCATTCCCCTTTTAGATGGCAACTTTTCGTGACTTTCATATTTAAAGGATAAAATATCTTCCTTTAATCGCGTATAAATTTGCCGATAAATATATTGATTTGTTTCACCTTGCATACAAATCCTCCCCTTGAAATACCTTATAATTAAACAATTATACACATAGTTAGAATACATTGATAAATAAATATAAATGCTTTAACACATTTTGGAAAATTGTTTGAGTAAAAAAGGAATTGAATAAGATAGTGAAAAAGGACAAATGCTCCCGAAATTGGACAGACGTTGCTTTAATTATATTGATTGAATAGTAAAAAGTGACTTGTTTCGTTATTGTTGTCACTTTCAACAGCTAAGTATTGTGTGAGACTGTTGAGCTATAAGGATGCATGTCGAGGTCAAGGAATGACCCAATGCCTTAGGTCAACGAAGGTTAATAATACTCAAGTTTATTATAACGACAACCACCCCGAAAGATTCTATCTTTCGGGGTGGTTGTTTCTCCATCATTTATATCTCAAATTATTTCATTATCGAAGTTTTTCACAATAAAAATAAATGCTTTTAAACAAATATTTCATCTTCCATCTCAAAGCATAGCTATGAAGATAAATAGCTTTTTAGCGCAGATGAACTATATCAAATCTGTTGCAGCAATCCTATACACTGTATACAGGTTAAAGAATTGGTGATGCTAATTTAGCGATGGATTGTTTAAATTTAATCCAATTTGAACGTTGTTCATATCTTTCAATTGTTAAAGCTTTAGATACCTTTAAATCTTCAAAAAATGCTTGCTTCAATTGTTTAGCAACATTTTCATCATACATAAAGGCATTAATTTCAAAGTTTAATTCAAAACTTCGTATATCCATATTTGAAGAACCCACACTTGATACTTCGTCGTCAATAATCATCATCTTAGAATGAATAAAGCCATTTTCATAGGTATAAACCTTAACACCATCTCTAATCAATTGTGCGACACTCGTAATGGTTGCCCAATATACAAACATGTGATCAGGCTTATTGGGAATGATTAATTGTACATCGACGCCCGACTTGGCGGCGATTCGTAGTGCATTAATATAACCTTTGTCCGGAATAAAGTACGGGCTATGCATGTAAATTGATTTCTTCGCATTCATAATCATCTTCATATAGCCAAATTCAATTTGATGCCAATTATCACTCGGTGCACTTACTGCCATTTGCATCGATACGTCGCCACCTTGATTAGCATTATCTGGGAAATATTTGTCATTATACTCTAATTGTTCACGTTTAGCTTGTGAATTCCAATCATGTATAAAGCTCAATTGCAATGCATCGACACCATCGCCTCTAACTTTTAAGTGAGTGTCTCTCCAATAACCAAATTTATCATTCAAACCAAGATATTCGTCACCAATATTAAATCCACCTACATAACCCATTTGACCGTCAATAACTACAATCTTACGATGGTTACGGTTATTTACTCTAAAGTTTATGAATGGAATTTTAGCTTGGAAAAATGCTTCAACCTGCCCACCAAGCTGTTGAAACTTCTTGAAATTCGATTTATGAACTGTCTTAGAACCGACTGCATCATATAATAATTTAACTTCTAGACCCTGTTCTAATTTTTCCTCAAGTATATCGATAATTTCCGTGCCGAGCCCATCAAGTTCTAAAACATAGTATTCCATATGAATATATGTTTGTGCATTGCGCAAGTCCTCTTTCATTTGTCGATATAATTCATGACCATCCGTAAAAATTTCAACTTTATTATTGTTACTTAAAAACGAAGGTTCTTTAGTCATGAGTGTTTGTGCAATATCCGCATGCTTTCTGACAATCGGATTATCTGAATTTTCGATATGGTTCGTTGAATCGTCTAATTGTTTCTTAACGCGTTCTAAAGCATCATCTATTTGATTATGTTGGAAGCCTTTTTCCCTTTTTTTCCTAACAGCACGTCCAAAGAATATATATACTATAAATCCTAAGATAGGCATTACAAATAATAAGAATAACCATGCCCATGTTGCTGTCGCGTCTCTACGGTCTCTATCTAAAAATACGATAATAAGTGCAAGCACTATATTCATCACAAAGAAAAATGCAAGCACACCGCGATAAATCGGACTCACACTAGCATCAAATATTAACTGCATAATTTCCCCCCGTGGTCTAAGTTTTAATAAAATAATGATTAACTTTCCCCATTACTTTAAATCATAAACCATGCTATTTTCAATATTAGTTACTAATAATAGGTAAGAAATTGTTATATATCTGTATATAGGAGCAAGATTAACCATCCAAGCTATTTTCTTAGTGACTGTTCAATCGTACGGTTTCGTCCTGCTTGAGAACCAAATAACGTTAAGCCAATAGCTGTAATTAATAGAATAGCTAATGAGGCATACCATTCTCCTGTCATATCATGTAAGATACCAAATAATAATGGACCTAGTGCTGCAAATAGATAACCAATAGATTGCGCCATACCTGACAATTTCGCTGCAGTTTGTCCTTCTTCTGTTCTCAAACTAAAGAACGTATTAACTAATCCAAAAGCAAGGCCACCAGCTACACCTATGAGTATAGTAGAAACAATTGCATACTTAGGTATAAACAACATAATTGCTACACCAATCACAAATAATATACCTGTAAAGCATGTTAGGCCAAACTGTGACTTCATTTTTGTAGCAAATATAGGTGTGATAAAGGTAAATGGTATGATAGCAATCTGCATTACAGATAAATACAGTCCTGCCTCATGTACGGATAAACCACTTTGCGATAGATATACCGGCATCCAATTGATTAATGAATAGAAGATGAGTGATTGTCCGCCCATCAATATAGTTATTTGCCATGACAATGGTGATTTCCATACATTAATATTACTTTCATTATATGTCTTGGTTAATTGTTCCTTACCCTTTAATTGTACTGACCAAATCACTATTGTTATTAGGGTTACAATTCCTATGAGACCTAAAGCAATATTATAATTAAACGTCTTTACGAGTGGTGCAGTTGTATATGAAGACAGTCCACCAAATACATTCATTACAACGGTATAATAACCAGTCATAATACCAATACGTAGCGGAAACTTGGTCTTTATAACTGCTGGTGCTAGTACATTACCGAAACCTACACCAATACCGATGAGTATAGTCCCTATGTACAGCCAAGAAACACCTGTAATCGAACGTACCACCACGCCTATAAAGATAAGACACAATGCTCCAAATATGGTCTGTTCCAAACCGAATCGATAGCTTGTTTTAGCAGCAACTAACGAAATAACTGCAAATGATAATAACGGTACTACAGTGATTACACTTACTGCACTATTCGATAACATCAAATCTTCTTTTATATTGGGTAATGCTACACCTACTGAGGTGATTGGCGCCCTCAGATTAGCGCCCACTAGTAATACACTTATAAATAACAACCAATTAAACGGTTGTAATGAACGACTCTTATCCATTTAAACCACCTTTAGTAGAGATATTTTTTAAAAACAACACACTATATGGTACAATACGTACGTAATATTGTAAATAGGAGCGATTGAAGTGTATAATATTCAAAATATAGTGGCACAAAACATTGCCAATTACCGCAAACGCCACCAACTTAGTTTAGAGAAGCTTTCTACGCTAACTGGTGTTAGTAAAAACATGCTAAGTCAAATTGAAAAAGGTGTTTCTAATCCGACCATCACTACTTTATGGAAAATTGCTAACGGTCTACATTTGTCTTTATCTCAGCTCACTGCCGAAAGTGAGAATGATATCGACTTTATCGATGAAACAGATATTATCCCAATCAAAGATGATAAAGTAACAATTTATCCATATTTTCCTTATGATGAGCATAAAAAATTTGAAATGTTCAAAATGGAAATACAAGGTAACGGCAAAATGACTTCTGCAGCACACCATCAACATTCAGAAGAATACATTATCGTTAATACTGGTGTACTAGAAATCGAAGTAAATAACCAAATATATTCAATTAACCATAATCAAGCCTTACGCTTCAAAAGTGATGTACCACACACATACAGAAACCCACATGACACACCTGTGAATTTCACTGCTACAATTTATTATCAATAAGTATGTTTCAACTTAGTACTATTAAATAAAAATGACGGAAATCAAAAACATGATTTCCGTCAACTTAGTTATTTCTTTATTTTATTGTTCATTTTGTGGATATGTGTAATTTAAATCCCAACCAATATTGTATTTATCTACAAGCTTGGCATACTTTGCACCCCAAAACATATCTGCAAGTTCAATATAAACTTGGGCGTCTTCCTTTAACTGCTCATACGCAGTTGTTACAGCTTCTTCACTATCAAATTCTAATACAATATAAACATTTCTATCCTTTATAGCTGCTTGATCATCTTTCGGAATATCAGATAACATAAATGTTTGACCATCAATATCTAATTGCGAATGTATAATACGGTCTGGATCATCTGCTGACGTTTCATTAGCTTCCCCGTAGGTCATAATACCTTTGATATTTCCACCTAATGCATTACTATAAAAGTCTAGCGCTTCTTTACAGTTTCCATTAAAAAATAAATATGGTGTGACATTTTGCAACATAATAACCACTCCTCTGTGACAATTTAATTAAAGTTGCTCTATATCAATACCCACTTACGATCTATAATTATCTATCAAATATCTAGCTCGCAAACTATTATTTTATAAAAATTGCTCTATATAAAATGCTGATTCTTCAATAGATTTATATTCTGTATTGATTACCCGAGCATTTAATTTAGCAAAAATTTCTTCTGCATAGAGCAATTCTTCTCTAATTCGCTCAACACTATTATAATTTGTCGGTCCATGTAAACCTAAAACCTTAACACGTTCATTTCTAATATTTAAAATATACTCTGGACTCGCAGTAAGTCCAAAGACCTTTAAATTTTTAAAATTAAATACTTCATCTGGAATCTCTACCTCTGGTACTAGCGGAATATTCGCTACTTTATAACCTTTGTTGGCTAGATACATACTGAGCGGTGTCTTCGATGTTCTAGACACTCCGACAATCAATGCATCCGCTTCGCCAATAGCTTCATAGTGTTTACCATCATCATATTTCACTGAATATTCAATCGCTGCTATACGTTTAAAATATTGCTCATCTAGCTTTCGTAATGCACCACTTTCCAATATTGGATTTGAGTGTGTACGATTTTGAATAATATGAATTAAGTCAGACATATAATCCACATAAGGAATGTGATGTTCTACCGCATAGGATTGGCCTATACGATTAAATTCCGGGTTGACTAGCGTAGTTACAACAATTGCCGCACGTGCGTTTGCCCTTTCTAATATTCGAAGTAATTCCTCTTCACCTTTAATATAAGGGAATTTCTTAATTTCAACTTCTGCAATATCTGGGAATTGTGACAGTGTTGCATGGATCATACGTTGCGCTGTTTCCCCAATTGAATCTGAAATCACAAATATAATGAGCTTACCGTTATTTTGTACGTTAGACATTGATTCTACCGCCTTTAACTTCACTTTGTGCTGTTGATAATAAGGCTCCTGGCACTCTAAAAGGAGAACAAGATACATAATCAATAGACAGCTGATTGAAGTATGCTATTGATTTACTATCTCCACCTAATTCACCACAAACGCCTATTTTAAGCTGTGGATTTACTACCTTAGCCTGTTGTACAGCTGATTTAATTAATGCCCCAACCCCGTCAATATCTATCGTTTGGAATGGGTCAATCTCTAAGATACCTTGTTCAGTGTATTGGTTGATAAACTTACCTGCGTCATCTCTTGAAAAGCCATACGTTAACTGTGTTAAATCATTGGTACCAAAACTGAAAAAGTCACATGTTTTCGCCAATTGATCAGCAATGAGACACGCTCTTGGCGTTTCAATCATTGTACCAATTAAATACGGTATGGAAACATCAGCCTCATTCTGTAATCGATCGATACACTCAATAATTTGTTGTTTCAATATTTCAAACTCAGCCACTGTGGACACGAGTGGTATCATAATTTCAGGTTTAGTATCTATACCTTGCTGTTTTAACTTTATCGCACTCCCTATAATAGCTTCTACTTGCATAATATATAACTCAGGATACGTTATAGCCAAGCGACATCCTCTATGACCGAGCATCGGGTTGACTTCTTCTAATTGACCGATATATTGTTCAAGTACCGGCACAGTAACGTCAAGTTGATTTGCTACATTCACCTTTTCTTCTTGAGAATGAGGTAAAAATTCATGCAATGGAGGATCTAATAGTCTAATAATCGTAGGTCTATCGCCAGATAATTTCAAGATATGCTCAAAGTCTTCACATTGGTAATCACGTATTTTATTGAGTGCTGAAATGCGAGATACCTGACTATCTGCTAAAATAAAACGTCTCATTTCTACTAAACGTTCAGGACCAAAGAACATATGCTCAGTTCTTACCAATCCTATACCTGTGGCACCAAATTGATAACCGACTTCGATATCTTGTAGCGTTTCAGCATTCATGCGTACATTTAATCTAGACACCTCTTCTGACCATTGCATAAACTGATTAAATGCTTCGCTACGTTCTGCTTTCATGGTAGCGACCTTTCCTAAATATAAATCACCTTTTGCACCATCCACTGATACAACGTCGCCTTCAAACAATTTACCTCCAGGATAAGAAACCACCTTGTCTTTAATGTTAATTTCTAATTCTGCACAACCAGTGACGCAACATTTTCCCATACCCCGAGCAACAACTGCTGCATGAGATGTCATACCACCATGTGTCGTTACAATTGCTTCACTTGCCACCATACCTTCAATATCTTCCGGTGATGTTTCAGGTCGCATGAGGATTACCTTTTCACCTATTTCAGCTTGGATTTTAGCTTCTTCTGCAGAAAATACAATCTTCCCGCTACTAGCACCTGGACTTGCTGGCAAGCCTGACTTTGAAATGACCGTAGCTTCAGCAAGTGCAACTTCATCAAAGTTAGGATGTAACAATTGATCTATTGACTTAACATCGACATTTTGCACAGCAGTTTCTTTAGAAATTACACCTTCATTGACTAAATCAACTGCTATATGAATGGCTGCATTTGCCGTACGTTTACCATTACGTGTTTGCAAAATATATAATTGTTCATTTTCAATTGTAAATTCAATATCTTGCATATCTTTGTAATGCGTTTCTAATTTTTGTGATACCGCTACAAATTGTTGATGAACTTCTGGCATCTGTTCCTTTAATACATTGATATCTAATGGTGTTCTAATACCTGCAACTACATCTTCACCTTGTGCATTCAGTAAATACTCACCAAACAATTTTGCTTCGCCTGTCACAGGATTACGTGTAAAGGCAACACCTGTTCCACTACGCGCACCACTATTACCAAACACCATTTCTTGTATGTTTACTGCTGTACCAATATCATGTGGTATATCATTTAGATTTCTATAGACTCTCGCACGATGATTGTCCCAAGATTTGAATACTGCCTCAATCGCTTCAGTAAGTTGTTGAGTTGGTTCTTGTGGAAATGGTTTATTTGCCTCATCTAAATAAACATCCTTGTAGTAATCACATATTTCTTGTAAACCTTCGGCAGGGATGTCTGCATCATTTTGATAACCATGTTGAGCTTTATATTGCTCAAAATATGTATCAAATGACGCCATTGGAATATCATAAACAACTTCACCAAACATCTGTAGCAATCTTCTATAACAATCATATGCAAAACGTGCATCATCGGTCTTACGTGCCAACGTCAAAACATTTTCATCATTTAACCCTAAGTTTAAAATTGTATCCATCATACCAGGCATAGAAATTTTTGCGCCACTTCGTACAGAGACTAATAGTAAATCCGAACCTGCAGAAAATGATTTATGAGTTCGCTTTGAGAATGCTGATAATTGGTTATCTAACTCTGATAATAACTCAGAAGATAATTTCGACCCATGTTGTAAATATTCAATACATGCTGCTGTAGTAATCGTAAAACCATCTGGCACAGGTAAACCTATACGTTTCATCTCTGCTAAGTTGGCACCTTTACCTCCAAGTAAATCTTTCATTGATTTTTGACCTTCATCAAATGCATAAATATATTGTGTCATACTAAATCACCTCTAATAGTTAATATGTTATACTAATTTCTATAGAGTATGTCACATTATCAGATGAATAACAACTAAAAAGTTGAATTTTCACACAATAGATTTATTTTTACCGTGACATTTAATTACATAAAAAAACCCAAGTAGTAAGTTACATACTACTTGGGTCGCTTCTATCAGTTCTTCGTCACTTCCTGAATGATCTCAATCATGTATGGTTTCTCAGTTTGAAAATCACCTTATTAAATTAACTTAATTATCGTTTATTTAATTCACTGTAAGCAAGGCTATGCTTAAGTGTTCAATCTATAAAAATGAAATCTTATGTTAAAAACTGATAGTTAAATTAAATGGAAAATAGAGTGAGTTAAATAGATAGAATTCATTTGTGGTCTAAAAATTTTCAGTGTCTTGTCATTCAGAAATGACCAGTTAGAGTTAAAAATAACAATTAAAAAATCATATATAATCATTAGAATTGGGAAGAAGTGGCAGGTTTGTTATCTTTACAACTCATAACGTTTGAGGAATAAATATTCAGTTCGTACAAAATATCTATTATCGAAATACTAATTTAATTAAATAACTACAATTATAGGAATCATATGCTTACATACTGCATACCTCCTCATAAATCTATAAAATTCAGGAATAAATGCATCTACCCTTGATTGTCATTACTCAACAATTCAATACCGGTATATTATTTGTGCTGATATATGCTATAGAAACGTTTCGTCTTAAAAATATTTATAATTAAATTATAGAATTATTAAGCAATAACTTAATTTAATTATATTTATTACTAGTAATTTTGTAAAGTGATTTTAGCTTTTATTCTAAATAATCTTTCTATAGTCTAATACGGATATCGAATTATATTTATTTACTGTTTTACAGAATATAAACTGTTAGATTCTCAAAATTCACTATAATACACGTACATTAGTCCTTTATATAATCAAAATTTTCAGTAATTTTTTCATATTATTACATATCAATATTAGATTAATATCTTTAACAAATGATATAATAATTACATTAACTTTCCAAAGGGGTTTATTAAGTTAATAATTATATAAATATATTAAACAGGAGAATTCTTATGAAAACTGAATTAAAAAGAGATTTATCATCTAGACAGATACAGATGATAGCCTTAGGGGGAACCATAGGGGTTGCATTATTTATGGGAGCTTCAAGTACCATAAAGTGGACTGGTCCATCGGTATTAATTTCATATATGATAGCAGGAATATTTGTATTTTTAATTATGAGAGCGCTTGGAGAAATGGTATATACATATCCGGAGACTGGCTCTTTTGCTAAGTTTGCGACTGAATACATTCACCCTTCGTTTGGATACATAACAGCAAGTAGTAGTATTTTTAACTGGATAGTCGTCGGGATGAGTGAAGTCATTGCTGTCGGCACCTATATGAAATTCTGGTGGCCAGATTTACCAATTTGGATACCAGGATTAATTGCCGTTATTATATTATTATCGGCCAATTTAATTTCTGTAAAATGGTTTGGTGAATTTGAGTTTTGGTTTGCTTTAATCAAGGTAATCACTATTATCTTAATGATTGTAGCTGGTTTAGGTATTATCATTTTTGGTTTTGGAAATGGTTTTAACCCAGTTGGTATCACCAACCTTTGGTCTAATGGCGGTTTCTTCACCAATGGTTTCAGTGGATTCTTCTTCTCACTTTCAATTGTATTTGGTTCTTATGTTGGAATTGAATTAATTGGTACTACAGCTGGAGAAGCCAAAGATCCACAAACAACGATTAAAAAATCAGTCAATAGTGTAGTTTACCGAATACTAATATTTTATATCGGTTCAATATTTATTATTGTTTCAGTTTATCCATGGGATGAAATAAGTTCTCTTGGTTCACCATTTGTATTAACATTTGCGAAAGTTGGAATTACTGCAGCGGCAGCCATTATAAACTTTGTTGTAATTACAGCTGCAATGTCTGGTTGTAATTCAGGCATCTTTAGTACAAGTCGATTATTGTATACACTCGCTGAACAAGATCAAGCGCCACGCATCTTTAAGAAAGTCAACAAGAACGGCGTCCCACACTACGCAGTCATTGCTGTATGTAGTGGAATCGTTGGCGGCGTAGTATTAAGTATTGTCTTGCCATTAATCTTAGGTAAGGATACGAACCTGTTCGTTTATGTTTACAGTGCAGGTGTAATTCCAGGATTTGTACCATGGTTTGCAATCTTACTAAGTCATATTGGTTTCCGTAAAAAGGAACAAATAAAAGATCATCCATTTAAGATGCCTTTTGCACCCTATTCAAACATCATTACAGTTATTATGTTAATAGCGGTCGTAATTGGTATGTTATTCAATCCAGATACACGTATATCCGCATTTATTGGATTAGGTTTTGTCATTTTAAATACGAGTTATATATTGATAAAGACCAAACGTGCTCCAGCAAAACAACCGGAAATAGAAACGACATCACAAGATTTTTAAACCATTTATATCATAATTTAACTGCCGACAATGCTTTATACATGTGTCGGCAGTTTTTTATTTAATCATTGGTTATAGCGAACAAATCTATATCAGCTAAGACACTTTTCATGTTCAACTTATATAAGGTTATTGTAGGAATACATCTATCAACTGTTAACCTAAGATTATGTATGTATAGTCAACTTATTAACACCACATCGCAAGTTGTAACTTAACAGCATCATTATATATTCTTGGATTAAGTCCAGTGATTTGCTGACATTTTGCTAAACGATACAACAAAGTATTGCGGTGAATATACAAGGCCTTAGCAGTTTGTGCAATATTCAAATTATGCTCGAAAAACGACTGTAAAGTTTCAATCGTTTGATTATCAATATCGGCTAATATTCTTTTTCTATAACGCATTCTAATTTCTTTATTAATTTGATATAACAATGTTTGTGCTTCAACATCTTCAAATGAGACAACTGCTCGCTCATGTTCATTTAACATAAATACTAATTCACATTCTTCATATGCTTTTTTAAAATCATTTAAACTCGTAAATACAAGACTAGATGCCATTTCAATTGCTAAATTCAATTGAGTAAACACTTGATATATTTGGGTTATTTTATCATTTAGCTTCGTCTTATCATCATCAGTAATTAAGATGACAATGCGATTATAATTAGTAAATGCGATTACAAATGATTGTCTATTTATTCTCGTAGAAAGCATACGAACGATACTATTTTTTGAAAATATTTGCTTTTCTATATTAATGATAATACATTTCCGTAATGTTAATAATTCTACATTTAATTGTTGTATTAGGTATCTAATAAACGTCTTCGAAGGTTCGCCCTTAAGTAATTCCTCAATTAGTAACTCTTGACTACGAATATTACCTTCTAATTCATAAGTAAAATAACTTTGTGATAACAATAGCTCTGTAGACATCTTAACTACATCTGCAATTTGTGTTAACTGTGCAGGATTACCTGTTAACCCGATCACGCCCACAATCTCATCTTGAAAAATAATTGGCAAATTGATACCTGGTTGTGTACCTTCTAATTCTTTACACTCTGTCTCAGTTAAAGTAATAGTCTGTTCCAATTCAATAGCACGTTTCGCTCCATAATGTATCGTCCCGATTCTTTCTTTATTATATGAAGCAAGAATTTCTCCGTTATAGTTCATTATATTAATATTACTGCCTGTGCGATTTACTGTTTCCTCTACAATCAATGCCGCTATTTCCTCAGTTAATATTTCCATCCACTCACAACCTATCATTTATATACAAAATATATGCTTTATATTTGTATATTTTAACTCTATTTTCTGACAATTAAAATCGATACAATAGAATAACAAACAATAGTAAACGTTTTCAAGGAGGGTTTGCATGTGAATATCATACTCGCACCCGATTCATTTAAAGGTAGTATGTCTGCTACCACAGTTACAAAGTTAATGCACAACAGCATCACCTCACTCTATCCTAATGCCACAGTGCAGTCATTACCAATGGGCGACGGTGGTGAAGGAACTATGGAAGCACTTATCAATGCTACCAATGGTCAACTATTTACGGAATCTGTTACTGGCCCTATAGGTGAACAGGTACAGGCTACTTATGGTGTATTAGGTGATGGTAAAACTTGTATAGTGGAAATGGCTGAAGCATCTGGACTCAGACACCTCAATGAATCGCAACTCAATGCTTTAGAAACAACAACATTTGGTACAGGGGAATTGATATTATCAGCATTAAATAAAGGATACCAACAATTTATATTAGCAATTGGAGGCTCAGCTACAAATGATGCAGGTGCAGGCATGTTACAGGCATTAGGGGCTCAACTCTTAGATGCACAAGGTAATGCAATCTCATTTGGAGGTGGGTCGCTAGCAGATCTAGATTCTATTAATTTATCTACATTCGATAATCGAATTGCTAAAGCATCCTTTATTATCGCTAGTGATGTTAACAATCCCTTGGTTGGACCTGAAGGGGCTTCGTTCGTCTTTGGTAAACAAAAAGGGGCTTCGGATACAGAATTACAACTTCTCGATAATAATTTATTACATTTTGCTAATATCGTTGAATCACAGGTAAATATTCATATCCATGATTTCCCTGGCGCGGGGGCAGCAGGTGGTTTGGGTGGTGCTTTCAAAGCCTTTTTCCCGTGTGAATTTCGTAATGGTATAGACGTTGTAATTGAATACAGTAAATTAACTTCCTATTTAGCTGATGCTGATTTAATACTCTCGGGTGAAGGAAAGATTGACCATCAAAGTTTATATGGCAAGACACCCATAGGGGTTGCACGATGCGCACAACGATTTAATGTCCCAGTCATCTTAATTGGAGGCACCGTAGATATTGCTATAGAAAAGCTTCACGAGCACGGCATTCTAAGCGCATTTAGTTTAGTCAATGGACCAAAATCATTGGCTGATACACTCGCTATTTCGGAACAACTTTTACAAGGAATAACCAAAAATATTGTCTCTACCTTTTTCTATTCCAAAACATAGTGCTAATGATAGCGCATAAACATAAATCGCAACGAATTACCCTGTTGTGATAAATAAGGAGGTCATCACAAATGAAAGCCAATATATTATATGGCAAATCTAGTGTCGAATTAGATTTGCCTGATCACACAGTTCGAATAGAACCCACTGACCAACCTGCTCTGAATCAACCTGAACGGGTAATTCAAGAGGCCTTAGCATCACCAATAGGCACACCCCCACTATCAACAATGGTTAAATCTAATCAGACAGTAGCAATTGTTATTAGTGATATCACAAGACCTACCCCCAATCATATCCTTGTTCCTTTGATTATGAATTGTCTAAAGCATGTTCCAACAGAAAATTTTGTCATTATTAACGGCACGGGAACTCATAGAGATCAAACCCGAGAAGAACTGATTCAAATGTTGGGCGAAGATATCGTAGACTCAGTAAATATCGTACATAATCATTGTAATGACAAGTCTAGTTTAAAAAAAGTGGGTCATAGTAAATATGGTTGTGATGTATATTTAAATAAAGATTATGTCGATGCTGACTTTAAAATAGTTACAGGCTTTATCGAACCACACTTTTTCGCCGGTTTCTCAGGTGGCCCTAAGGGAATCATGCCTGGCATTGCTGGTATTGAAACAATAATGACCTTCCATAACGCTAAAATGATTGGAGATATGCGATCCACATGGGGCAATATGGAAGATAATCCAGTACAAGATATGACCCGGGAAATTAATGCAATGTGTAAACCGGATTTCATGCTCAATGTCACTTTAAATAAATCTAAAGATATCACTGCTGTTTTTGCTGGTGAACTATACGAAGCACATGACGTTGGATGTGATTACGCAAAATCACACGCCATGTTTAAATGCCAAGAACGGTTTGATGTGGTGATTGCTTCGAATTCTGGTTATCCTTTAGATCAAAATTTATATCAGACAGTTAAAGGGATGAGTGCTGCACATAAAGTGGTTAAAGAAGGTGGCAGTATTATTATGTTCTCTGAATGCAGTGATGGTTACCCAAACCACGGTAACTTCGCTGAAATTTTAAAAATGGCAGATTCGCCTCAAGGGTTATTGGATATGATAAATGACCCTAAATTCGGAATGCTAGACCAATGGCAAGTACAAAAGCAAGCCGTTATTCAAACATTTGCTGATGTATATCTCTATTCAACACTTACCGCCCAACAAACTACAGATGCTATGTTACATCCAGTAAATGATATTAAGGAAACATTAGCTCAACTGAGAGAAAAATATGGCCCTGATATGACTATTGGCGTTATGCCCTTAGGACCATTGACTATTCCATACGTTGAGTAATTATACTGAGGAGGATACAATGATGGACCAACAAACAATTATAGAAAAAGACCAAAAGTTAACAGAAATTATAAAGCCACTAGGTACTGTTTTAGTTGCATTTTCAGGTGGAGTAGATAGTAGTTTCGTCTTAAAGAAAGCCATAGATGTCTTAGGTAAGTACAATGTTAAAGGTGTAATCGTTAAATCCGAATTATTCAGAGAGGAAGAATTTAATGCAGCAAGAACATTAGGAAAGTCTTTAAATGTAGAAATTATAGAAACTGAAATTGCAGAATTAGAGGATCCATATATTATCAAAAACACACCTGAAAGTTGGTATCACAGTAAGCGTCTACTGTATGGTGAGCTCGAACGTTTACGTGACTTATATCGCTTTGATTATGTGCTAGATGGGATGATTATGGATGATTTAGCTGACTTTAGACCTGGACTAAAGGCAAGAACCGAATTTAATGTTCGTAGTGTATTACAAGAAGCTACATTATATAAAGATGAAATTCGTAAACTTAGCAAGCAATACCATCTTCCAGTGTGGAACAAGCCAGCACTATGTAGCCTTGCTTCACGTATTCCATATGGTGAGCCATTAACCTTTAGTAAAGTCAATAAAGTGAACGAAGCCGAAAAATATATTGCCAGCCTTGGAATTGAGCATGTCCGTGTTCGATATCATAATAATATTGCACGAGTTGAAGTAGATGACGAAGCGATACAAACAGTTATAACACATAGAAATGAAATTGCCTTACACTTAAAGGAATTTGGTTTCGATTATGTCACAGTTGATTTAGAAGGTTATCGTACAGGTAGTATGAACGAAGTAATCAATACTGATTATCACATATCCTAAACTGCAAAAAGGTGGTCTATAAATGACTGAAAACGAGAAAACCATTGAAACACTTTTGACGGCGGTACAGTCTAATACACTCTCCGTAGCATCGGCTATGAAACAATTGAAGCAATACAATGATATTGGTTTTGCAAAGGTTGATTTACATCGCAAACACCGACAAGGATTTCCAGAAGTTATATTCGGTGAAGGAAAAACTGCACAGCAAATAACTGACATCATTCAAACATTATTATCAAACAAAGAAATTATTTTAGTAACAAGAATTGACGCAGATAAAGCGAACCATGTCCTAAATCACTATCCACAGCTTGAATATGATGAACAAGCTAAAGTGTTAACAACACCGATTGCATCTATACCTAAATCAACATACAAGGCAGCCATCATCTGTGCTGGAACTTCTGATTTACCTATCGCTGAAGAAGCAGCACTGACTGCTCAAGTCATGGGTACAGAAATTGAACGAGTATATGATGTTGGTGTATCTGGTATCCATCGTTTATTTGATCATATTGAAACCATTCGTAATTGCAAAGTATCTATCGTTATCGCTGGCATGGAAGGTGCATTATCTAGTGTTATTTCAGGCCTAGTAGACCATCCAGTCTATGCCGTACCAACTAGTATCGGCTATGGCGCAAATTTAAATGGTATTACCACATTACTAGCAATGATTAATTCATGTGCACCTGGAACAAGTGTATTAAATATAGATAATGGCTTCGGTGGCGGATATAATGCAGCCATGCTGATCCACATGCTCGAACAAGAACAACAATCGGAGGAATCGCTATGGTGAAATCACTTTATTTAGATTGTCATGCAGGAATTGCAGGTGATATGTTTCTCTCAGCATTGGTGGACTTGGGGGCAGATGCAGACTATATTATCAATCAGTTAAAGTCACTTCCTCTAAATCACTTTGAATTGCATTTTTCTAAAAAGGATAAGAAAGGTATACAAGCGTTGACGTTAACAATTGATTTCGAAGAATCCCATCACCACCGCAAAGCAAAAGATATTTATCAAATTATTAACAATAGTGACTTACCACAGCGTGTAAAGGAACGCAGTAACAGTGTCTTTGAGGTTATTGCACAAGCTGAGGCAAAGATACACGGCATGAATGTTAATGACGTACATTTCCATGAAGTAGGCGCAATGGATTCAATTATTGATATCATTGGCAGTTGTCTCGCTTTAGAAAGTTTAGCAATTGATAATCTCTATGCCTCTCCTATCCCGACTGGTCATGGAAGAATCAATATTGCTCATGGTATTTATCCCATTCCTGCCCCAGCGACTGCTGAAATATTAACTGGTGTTCCACTTGCACATTTCGATGTTGCTGCAGAATTAACTACACCAACTGGGGCTGGGTTTATCAAAGCGTTGGTAAAGGATATAGGACCTATGCCAAATCTGACAATAAATCGTATCGGCTATGGTGGCGGTAACAAGGACTTTGATTTCCCTAACATTATGAGAGTAATTGAATTTACAGAAAATAAAGCGTCGCTAAATACTACTAATACAACTAAAGATACTACACCTAATTACGTTCAACAATTAGAATGTCAAATTGATGATATGACTGCAGAATCACTTGGTTTTCTGCTACAAGCTTTATTCAACAAAGGGGCTTTAGATGTATATTACACACCTATAATTATGAAAAAAAGTCGCCCAGCTACATTAATTACAATGATCTGTAGAATTGAAGATGCTGCAGAATTTGAAGACTATCTATTACAGCACACGACAACACTAGGCGTGCGCAGTAGCACTATTCAACGCCAAACTCTAGTTCGACAGTTCCAATCACTAACAACAAAATATGGTGTTATTACAGTAAAGCTAGGTTTATTAAACAACCAAATTATTAAAGCGAAGCCAGAATTTGAAGATGTTAAACGCGCTGCATTACAGACGAATGTACCATTCATGCGTGTTTATCAAGATATTGAAGCTGAAATTCACCAACATATCTTAAACAATTAAATGATGAAAATGAATAAGGTAGTTTACCTCACTATTGAACGCAAGCACATATCTATGATTGATATAGTGTTCATTCGATACTGAAAGTAAACTACCTTAGTTTTATGCTATCTATGATAATTATTGTATTTGATTATGACTTTGAAGGTCCAATTGTTATATTTGCACTGTCTAATGCTGACTCTAGGACTTCAACGACAGCTATACTATGTTCTAATTGACGTTTAGCTAAGACATCATCTTTATCCTGAATCATTTTTATTATTTTTACAAATTCCTCATGCATACGATGTTCAAATTGGTTTAATTGGTAAAGCTGTGTTCCGCCACCAATGTGATTAACTTCAAATGATTGTAATTCGTTCGTTGGACCTTCAATGTGTATCGTTGCCTGATCACCTTGAATATAGGAATGGTTATCAGAACTAGAGTCCTTTGCGCCGATACAGACTACTTTTAAATTATCATAATCTAATTGCAAGATACCTGATGTATCTATATTTTTCTCAACATTTGCAAAGTATGCAACACCCTTAGGTTTGCCAAATAACCCCACTGCTAAATGGACATTATAGACATTGATATCCATTAACGCGCCACCACCCATTTCTGGATTAAATGCTGGTTGAATTATATCTTGCTTAAAATTATCATATCTTGAAGAGTATTGAGAATAGTTAAACTGGGCAAGCTTGATATCTCCAATTTCTTGGAGTGTATGTTTCAAGACATCATAATTGCCTAAATAAAGATTCGTGATTGCTTCTGTAATAATCACTTGTTTCGCTTCTGCGAGTTCTTTTAAAGTTTCAAGTTCTACCTTGGTAAGTGTAAAAGGCTTTTCACAAATGACATGTTTACCGTGCTCTATCGCTTGCTGTGCATAATAGTAGTGCAAATGATTCGGCACAGCAATATAGACCACCTCTAAATCTTCATCCTCTAAAAATTGAGTATAATTTTCATATACCTCTTTGATATTAAATTGTTTTTGTAATTCATTAACATTTTGTGGATTTCTTCCCGTCGTGACAATGCTTTGAAATACAACGCCAGAAACTTGTTCCAATACAGGCAATGCTTCTTTAACAATTTTCCCTGCACCAACAATACCAATATTCATCATTGTTACCCCTTCTTCCCCTTGGAATTTTTAATCAACTTATAAATAAGCATAATCTTTATACAATATTTGTCAATTCATATTATTTTAGTATTTAAAAAGCATAAAAATATGCTTCAGATATAAACGAAGGTTATCATTTATCTGAAGCATACAAATTAATATTTCACTTTATAAAATTTATGATTTCCATATTGCTTCTATTTGCTCTAATGTCTTACCTTTAGTCTCAGGGATAAATTTCCAAATAAATATACCTGATAGTATACTCATTAAAGCATAGAATCCATATGTCATCGTTCCACTGATATCCATCATAAATGGATAAGTAGATGTGATGGTAAAGTTAGCTAACCACTGTACTGCTACTGCAATAGCCATAGCTGAACTTCTAATTCTATTAGGGAATATTTCAGACAATAACACCCAAATAATCGGTCCCCAACTCATCATAAATGATGCCGTATAGACAACCATAAACACTAACGTAATTACTCCGAAAGCACCATTTGCAGTTAACAGACTCATTCCTATCATACCTATGGCCATCCCTAATGAACCAATCATCAGTAGTGGTTTTCTGCCAAATTTATCAACATATATGATTGCAATGATTGTAAAAATAACATTCACAAGCCCCATAACTACTGTTTGTATCATTGATGCGTTACTTCCTGCACCTAAATTTTCAAAGATACGCGGCGCATAATATAATGCAACATTAATACCTATAAATTGTTGGAATATTGATAGTACAATACCAATAATCACTACTGCTTTACCAAAGCTAAATAACGGTGCTTTGACATCCTTTGTCTTATTTTTAGTCGACAATATTTCATTTAATACTGTTTGTGCATGGTTCTTTGAATTATAAATTCTGTTCAACACAGTTAATGCCGCTTCATTTTTATTCATTAATGTCAGATATCGAGGTGTTTCCGGTACTAAAAATAATAACAGAAAGAAAACTACAGCTGGAATTGCTGCGGTCATAAACATGTAGCGCCAACCAACATGATCTATCCACGCTTGGCTTTGCCCAAACGTTATGCCATAATTCACAAAATAAACCACTAACATACCAAAAATAATTGCAAATTGATTCCAAGATACTAATGTACCTCGGATAGAAGAGGGTGAAATTTCACTGATATACATTGGAGAAATCGCAGACGCTAATCCAACACCAATTCCACCTAATATACGATAAAAATTAAACGTCAATAATAATCCTAAACTGGCTTGTCCTGGTTCGAAAAATATAAATTCTGGGTAACCTGACAATAATGCAGAGATAATAAACAGTATCGCTGCAATTTGTAACGATCGTTTTCTGCCAAATCGACTAGAAAAATACGAAGATAAAAACCCTCCTATCACGCATCCAATGAGCGCACTAGATACTGTCATTCCATGAATAAAACTACCATATTGAGCTGTTAAATAACGTTGCAACGATTGTTCAGCACCTGATATCACTGCCGTATCATACCCAAATAACAAACCACCTAATGTAGCAATTAGTGCAATTGTAAAAATAAATTTCTTATTATTATAAGATGACATGCTCCCATCCCCTTAACACTACTTAAATTGAACTAACTTTTTCGACAATGCTTGTGTATTCTCATAAACTTCTGTATATACGTTATAAATGTCTTTATACATTTGAACGTCTGCTTTATTACTTGATATGGAATCATTGTATGCAATCCAAGCAGCGCTAAGTTCTTTGAAAGAATCAAACCAGCCCACTCCCATCGCAGCTAACATTGCCGCACCATATGCTGGACCTTGTTCTTCTGTTCTCGTAGTGATGTCAGTATCAAAAATATCCGCCTGTATTTGCAACCATGTCTTATTTTTTGCACCGCCACCGATTGATACAATTTCTCTACTATCATGTACATCATTTTTGATAATTTCCAAACTATCTTTTATTGAAAAAGTTACACCTTCTAACACCGCTCTTTTCATATCTGCCATAGTTGTATTCGCATCTAATCCTATAAAACTGCCTCTTACTGAAGAATCATTATAAGGTGTACGTTCTCCTAATAAATAGGGTGTATATAACAGCCCATTTGAACCTTTCTGAGATGATGTGATTTCCTTTAAAAAATGATCAAAGTTTTCTTTACTATTCAATACATTTTTCAACCATTGCAAACTATAACCTGCAGATAAAGTAACACCCATTATGTACTTTTGTTCTGGTACACAATGATGGAAGTAATGTACCTTACCGTCATTTTCATAAGTCTTATCATTTTGAATAGCTAATGCAACTCCAGATGTACCAATACTTACTAAACGCTTTTGTGCATCAGTAATACCTGCACCTAAAGCACCGCAAGCATTATCTGCACCACCTTGATAAACCTTTATATCACCATTTACATTTAGTTTTTGCATAATCGATTCTTTTATCGCACCATTATAGCCATGTGAAGGTATGATGTCAGGACAGATGTGTGGATTTATTTCTAATTTATCTAATATGGTTGTAGACCATTGACCCTTTTTGACATTAAACATTATTGTTCCAGATGCATCTGATGGTTCCGTGAAAATATTGCCAGTTAATTTATAAGCAACATAATCTTTAGGTAACATAAATCGATCTATTTGTTGATAATGCTCTGGTTCATTATTTTTCAACCATATAAGTTTAGGTAAAGTAAATCCTTCTAAAACTGTGTTTTGCGTTTCTTTTAATAGTAGCGATAAACCTAATTCAGATTTTATCCATTCGACTTCTTTATGCGTTCTAGTGTCATTCCATAAAATAGCCGGTCTAATCACTTCACCTTGCTTATCGACTACCACTAAACCATGCATTTGCCCTGAAAAACTAAGTCCTGCTATTTCAGAGGACTTATATTTTCCAAAGACATAGGCTAAGCTTTCCAAAGCAGCTTCATACCAAATATTCGGATTTATTTCGCTATATCCTGTGTGTGGATGTTCGGTCTTATATTCAACACTATAACTATCGATTACTTGTCCATACCCATCAACTACAATTGTCTTCAATCCACTCGTACCAATATCCATACCAATGACATTGTTCATCGCAATCAACCTTTACTATTAATATTTAAAATATATTGATTAATTTGTGACTTTATTACTTCTAAATGATCCGACTCATTTGTAATTTCAGTAAGTGTTAAAGCATATTTTTCTAACTCTTTAAATGTGACTTCGCCGTTTAGAATTTTTTGACCAATTCCACTTTGATAAGATACATACTTTTCACTTACTATATTTTCAAAAAAGTTATCTTCAATCATTTGATGCGCAACTCTTAGACCTAAAGCGAAGGCATCCATACCTGCAATATGTGTTAATACCAAGTCCTCTTGTTTGAAAGAGGTACGACGTGGTTTAGCATCAAAGTTCAAGCCACCTGGCGTTAATCCACCATTTTTCAAAATTTCATACATGGCAAGTGTAGTGTCATAGACATCCGTAGGAAATTCATCAGTATCCCACCCTAATTGAGGATGACCTTGGTTGGCATCTACTGAGCCTAGCAATTGGTTATCACGTGCATATCTTAGTTCATGTTGGAAAGAATGACCCGCTAATGTTGCGTGATTGGCCTCAATATTGAATTTAAATACATGATCTAAATTGTACTTTTGTAAAAATGCATGTGCCGTTGCTACATCTGTATCATATTGATGTGTTGTTGGTTCTTTCGGCTTAGGTTCGATTAAGAATTGACCTTTAAAACCAATTTCCTCTGCATAAGCGATAGCCATTTTAAAGAACTTAGCTAAATTATCTAACTCTAATTTCATATCGGTATTTAGCAGACTTTCGTAGCCTTCTCTACCACCCCAAAATACAAAGTTTTCCGCATTTAACGTTTTCGCAATTTCTAATGACTTTTTGACCTTTGCTGCAGCATATGCAAATACGTCAGCGTTTGATGATGTAGCCGCACCATGAACAAAGCGTTCATGTGTGAAGTTGTTCGTTGTATTCCATAATAATTTTTTACCTGTTTCATCCATTTTTTCTTTTATCAATTTAACTATCACATCTAAATTTTCATTTGATTCTTCTAAGTTTTTTCCTTCAGGAGCGATATCAATGTCATGGAAACAAAAGTATTCAATACCTGTTTTTTCCATAAATTCAAATATTGCAGATACGCGCGCTTTTGCTTTATCCATATCATTTAAATTATCCCAATCTCTAATAGCAGCTCCCACTCCAAATGGATCTGATAAATCAGCAGTAAACGTATGCCAATAAGCTACACTAAATCTCAAATGCTCTGCCATCGTTTTGTCACCAATTTTTTCTGAAGCATTATAATATTTAAAACTAAATGGATTCGTTGATTTCGGACCTTCATACTGTACTTTTTCAATATCAAAATATGTCATGATTCATTCCTCCTGTTTTCCACTTGGTTAGTTAGTTTAATAAACTAACTAACTTTTTAATCACTATATCACTTCGGCCGATATTTGTAAACGCTTTCTTAATATAAATAAAAAAACCTTTTAACATTATCGTTAAAAGGCTAAATTGTTTATTTGAAATTTAATTTTATATCATGAACATCCAGTATTTGTTGCGTAATAGCAATTGCTGCCCCCATTAATGTGGCATATTGAACATTAGAGGTTATAGC
Source organism: Staphylococcus sp. 231237_7MaSpsaltlick (assembly GCF_043107035.1). Classification (NCBI taxonomy): domain Bacteria; kingdom Bacillati; phylum Bacillota; class Bacilli; order Caryophanales; family Staphylococcaceae; genus Staphylococcus; species Staphylococcus sp. 231237_7MaSpsaltlick. The sequence continues at coordinate 249,207 of NZ_JBICNX010000004.1, read as the reverse complement.
TACATTGTTATTATTAGAATTAAATTTGCATGACACATGTTTAATTTTTTCAAGCAATTCAGGTATTTCATTGATTAATGGACAATTGATATAAATCATCTCAGGGTTCATTTGTGAATTTAAGTTGTGCACCAATACAGCGATTCTCTTACAGAATAATTCCAATGTTTGAGTAACAGTATAATCACCTTCTACATAGTGTTTTTTCACTTTATCTACTGTCATTGTGGTGTTGAGTTGTTTAGTTAAGTGTTGAATAATTGCTTCTTGTGAACATAAATCTTCAATTTTAAGGTATGTGGGTTCGTCTGTTGCAACATTTGAAATCAAAGTCTTACCTATTTCTCCTGCTTGTCCCGCATTTCCGCGATATAATTTCTTATCGATGATCAATCCTGCCCCTATACCTTTATGTATACTAAGAGATATCAGATTATTAATTTCGAGATTGCCTTGATAGTCTCTCTCATAAATAGCCGATAGATTGGCTTCATTCTCCAATATAACTGGCACATTCGTGACTTGCTTTATCGCTTCAACGATTGATATATCCTCTAAATCATGAAACGGCAAATCTATAATTTCTTGTTGTTCATTAACAATACCATGAACCGATATCGCTACACCTAACAAGCCAAATTCTGTTTCATAATATGCATCTGCATTCACGTATTGCTTAATCATTGCAATAATATCACTCATCTTATTACTTTCAAGAGGAACAGACTGATGTTTCATTGTCTCCCCATCAAAATAACTATATAAAATTTCTATCGAATGGTATGCGATATCTATCGAAATTGTATAACCAAAGTGCTTATTTACTTCTAATAGAATCGGTTTTCTACCGCCACTTTTAGTACTATCTCCCTGTCCTACTTCAGTAACGAGTTTTTTAAGCTTTAATCTATTAAGTAAGTTGGATATCGTTGCCTTATTGATTTCTAAGTTTTTTGATATCTGAATCCTTGAAATATAGCGATTGTTGAATATTTGTTGAAGCACTTGTCGTTCATTCTCATCTAAATTTAAAGCTTCTAATTTCTCCATTTCTATTCACCTCACCTAAATATAATGTTTAGTACTCATTTTATAGCACTCAATCTTTCATTCAATAATTTAACTATAGCATACCCCAAATCATCTAGGATAAATAAAAAAAGATTACAGTCACAATCTCTGCAACTGTAATCTTAAACATGCACTTTAACATGTAAGCCATTATACTAGCTAACATTAACTTTCTTTAACGTTAACATTATTAAGTTTCACTTTTTCTTCTGTACCACAAAATGTTTCGATTTCTTCTAATGTTTTTCCTCTTGATTCAGGAACACATTTTTTAACAAATATAACACCTAAAATACAGATGATACCGAATATCGCAAATACCATTTCTTGTGGAAAATGCGTCGTCATAATCGGGAATAATAATCCAACTAAAAATGAACCTAGCCAATTTAATGAAGATGCAACGCCTGATGCAAATCCTCTAATTGTTAACGGGAATATTTCCCCTACAATTACCCAAGTCAATGGTGCCCATGTAAATGAATAGAAGGCTACGTAGATACTTAAAAATATCACAATTATAATTGGGTTAGCATTAGGTATTACAATATTAATAATTGTAGGTAATATAAATGACAATCCCATCACTGTACCGCCAAGCATGAGCAATGTTCGTCGATTAAACTTATCAGCAATCCAAATAAATAGTAATGAACCTAGAACCAAGATAACGCCTTGAATAATTGGCCATAATAATGCCGAGCTTGCTGAATTACCTGTCGCTTGTTCAACGATTAGAGGAATATAATAGAATATCGCATTTGCCCCTTGAAATTGTTGAAAAGCTGCAACACCCAATCCTGCAATTACCAAATACTTATATTTACTATTAAATAAGGTACTTAATGTATTATTTGTTGTCACTTTATTCTCTGTTAAAATCGTATTTCTAATTTCCTCAAATTCTGCATCAACTTGTTTCACTTTTCGTAAATTCATTAATACATGCTTTGCTTCATCAAACTTTCCATTTTTAATTAAAAATCTAGGAGATTCTGGTAATTTTAATACCCCTAAAAATAGTATTAAAGCTGGCACTGCGGCTATGCCTAACATCAATCTCCAACCTAATTCGATCGGTAAATCACGTAACAAGAAATCCACAATATAAGATAATAACATACCTGATACAATCATCGTTTGATTCAAACCAGACAATTGACCTCTGAATTTTGCTGGTGCCATCTCAGACATATATGCTGGTACAAGTGCCGAAGCAGCACCTACAGCTAAACCTAAAATAACACGTGAAATAATTAGGAAATAATCGCCATGATGTGGCGCAATGCCGGATAACACAGACCCTAACACAAAGATTAATGCGGAAATTAGAATCATTTTTCTACGCCCTAATTTATCCGATAATCTACCTGCTAAGATACCACCAAAAATAGCACCTAACATTACCGAAGATGTAATTAATCCTATAATAAAGCCACTATCTATACCCCAATCTTCCCTAAGAAATGGTAAAGCACCAGTCATTACACCAATGTCATAACCAAATAGAATACCACCAAATGCACCAAAGAAATAAATAAAACTATTGGACACCTTACTGTTTGTTTTCATCCCATTCACCCTCTTTTTACCTTTCGCATACATCTATGTCACAACAATTCATCCATTATTTAATCACTACATACTCTGCTTCAAACATCTTAATTAACGTCTCTAGTTGTGCTGAGTTTAACGTCAACGAAAGTACGGTATGATGGCCGCCACCTTCTTCAATCCAGCGTCTCACTCCTGTTTCAAGTGATGGTTTTGCTTGCCATAATACTCTTGCTACTGGTAAATTCGGAGCCGGCTCTGTTAATGTTTCGGCAGTAATTTCATTAACGATAAATTTATAGTGGGTACCTAAATCAAGCATTGTCACAACAACACCTTCACCTGCTTGGCCATCGAACACCAAGCGTGCTGGGTCGTTCTTATCGCCAATGCCTAAGTAATCTACGACGATTTTTGGTTTAGTTGCTGCCAATGTCGGATCAACTTCTAACATATGCGAACCTAGAATTTGCTGTTTATCACTTCGCATATCATACGTATAATCTTCCATAAATCCAGTCGCTTTATTGTCTGTAGCGATTTTTAACAATCTATCCAATGCCGCTGTTTTCCAATCACCTTCACCTGCAAATCCATAACCTTGTTCATTTAGACGTTGTACAGCTAAACCTGGTAATTGTTTCATACCATGTAAGTCCTCAAAGTTTGTTGTAAAGGCAGTGTATCCACCAGCGTCTAAGAAACGTTTAATGGCAATTTCATATTTAATTTGCTCTTTAACTGAATCATTAAAATGTGCTTCATCATTATTTCTGTAATCAAAATCATATTGATTCTGATATTCAGCAAACAGAGTTGTAATTTCCTCTTCTTTGACTGCTTCTATATACGCAACTAAATCCCCAATTCCAAAGTAATCTACAGTCCAACCAAATTGGATTTGTGCTTCTATCTTGTCACCTTCAGTAACTGCAACATTTCTCATATTGTCGCCAAAGCGTGCCACCTTAAGATTGAAACTCTCATTATAAGCATGAGCGATGCGCATCCATGACTTAATATCTTCTTGAGTCGCTTTATCTTTCCAATGACCAAAAATGATTTTATTTTGTTTGCCCAACCTTTTATTGATAAAGCCGTACTCTCTATCTCCATGAGCAGATTGATGTAAATTCATATAATCCATATCAATTTTTTCCCAGGAAATATTGTCATAGAATTGTGTTGCTAAATGTAGTAATGGTTTTTGCAGGAGTTTAGTCCCTCTAATCCACATTTTGGCTGGTGAAAATGTATGCATCCATGTAATAACACCTGCAATATCATCTCTATAATTTGCTTCTTTCATAATATTTGTAATAGCATCCGCTGTTGTTGCCAATTGTGTTTGTAATTCAATATTAAAAGGCAAATCAGCCTGTTCATTTAAATATGTCGTCATTACCTGTGCGTCTGACTTCACTTGCTCTAATGCCTCATCACCGTATAGTGCTTGCGATCCAACAACAAACCAAAATTTCTTTTCTGTAGCCATCTTTAAATTCCTCCTATTTCTGTCCGTAATAAGCATTTTCGCCATGCTTTCTTTCATAATGTTTATTTAAAATCTCTTCTGGTAGCGCTTTCGCATATGCGTTTAATTGTTGCGTAAATAAATTCATTTTACATACTTCTTCTAAAACAACTGCATTCATCACTGCATGTTCACAATCTTTCGCCCACACAAAAGGCGCGTGCCCTTGTAATAAAACAGCTGGAACTGCATTTGGATCAATATTTCGTTCTTTGAATGTTTCAACAATGACATTTCCAGTTTCATACTCATAATCTCTGTTAATTTCACTTGCTGTTAAAAATCTTGCACATGGGACTGAACCATAAAATGTATCTGCATGTGTCGTCCCCATTGCCGGTACATCTAACCCTGCTTGAGCCCAAATTGTCGCCCAAGGAGAATGTGTGTGTACAACACTGCCTATATTTGGAAATGATTTGTACAATACTGCATGTGTAGGCATATCTGATGATGGTCTCAAATCGCCTTCAACGATTTCACAATCTAGATTACAAACCACCATGTCTTCAGGTTTCATTTGAGCATAATCAACACCACTCGGTTTTATGACAAACAGTTGTGTTTCAGGGTCAAATCCACTGACATTTCCCCAAGTGTATTTAATTAAACCTCTCTCTGGTAACTCTAAATTCGCTTTATATACTTCTTGTTTTAATTTTTCTAACATTCGCTTCACCTTCTAAATAATGTGATAATTGTCGCTCAATAGGTAATCCCTTTATAGTCTTATCGATATACGTATCAAAGTTTTCAACTGCTTGCGCAGAAGGTTCAATTGTTGTTTCATCTATATTGGCAAACACAAAATCATCTAGAAATTGTGACAATGTCATATCTTTATTTATAGTTGCAAATTTTGCCAATACACTAATGCCCCAAGCACCACCTTCACTCGCTTGATTCATCACTGTAATCGGGGCATCCATAGCTGCACTTAATACTGATTGTGCAATACGCTCTGTTTTGAAAATGCCACCATGTGCAATTAATTTATTAATTGAAATATTTTCATTTGCTTTTAATAAATCCATGCCAATTTTTAATGTACTAAAGGCACTAAACAATTGTGTTTGCATGAAATTTGCAAGCGTAAAATGATGATTCGGCTCTCTTACGAATAGTGGGTATCCCTCTTCAACTTTGGTAATATTTTCACCGGAGACATATCCATACGACAATAATCCACCTAAGTCATCATCACTTTTTTCAGATTCTTCCAATATTTGTCCGTACAAATCATCTGATGAAAAACGCACTCCCATAGTTTCAAGAACTTGTTCAAATAAAGTCATCCACGCATTTATTTCAGAAGTACAGTTATTGGTATGAATCATGGCAACTTCACTACTTGAAGGTGTTGCAACGATATCCACTTCTGGATATACATTTTTCAGAGATTGTTCTAAGACTATCATGGCAAATGCACTTGTTCCTGCTGAAATATTACCTGAACGTGGTGTAACGGCGTTAGTAGCTACCATACCTGTACCAGCATCACCTTCAGGTGGACACATGACACAGCCACTTTCTAAATTGCCATCAGGATCCAACAATCTTGCACCTTCATCTGTTAAATATCCAGCATTGTCACCTGCAACTTTAATTTTTGGTAATAAATCAATAACTGCTTTATGAAATCCTTCTGTATTGAATAATATATCTGCCTCTTCTAATAAGTCTGTTCTGTATGCTTGTTGCTCAACATCTACCGGAAACATCCCCGAAGCATCTCCTATGCCTAATACCTTTTCTCCCGTTAAATACCAGTGTATATAGCCTGCTAATGTCGTAATATAATTCACTTGATTTACGTGAGATTCTTTATCTATAACCGCTTGATATAAATGTGCGATGCTCCATCTTTCCGGGATATTATAGTTAAATGCTGTTCTCAAAATTTTTGCCGCTTCAACTGTGTTGCCATTTCTCCAAGTTCTAAATGGAACTAACAGATCCTCATGTTCATCGAATGCCAAGTATCCATGCATCATTGCACTAATACCAAGGCTATTGATTTTGCGAATAGTTATATCAAACTTGTCTTTTAAATTTTTGGCCATATCTTGATAACTTTGTTGTAAGCCAACCCAAATATCATTTATTGAATAGGTCCAATAACCATCTATATAGCTGTTCTCCCATTCAAAGCTACCTGTTGCTAATGTGTTAAATTGTGCATCAATTGCTATCGTCTTAATACGAGTTGACCCTAGCTCAATACCAATAGACAACTCAGAACTATCGGTTATATTAGTAGGATTTTGCATTGCAAACACCTCTTTTGTAATCGTTTTCAAATAAATCATAAAGTATTTGTCCGTACATGTCAATATATTATATTTTTTGTCCGTATATATTAATTGATATCATCCTTTTATACAAATTCTTACAATATATAATTCAAAAGATTTATCCCTTAGTTTTGTAGGGGCAACCTAAATTATTTGAACCGCCTACCTAAATCCTTGGCCTGTGTCTTGGTCTCGCTCCTCATTTCTTATTATCCTATTCGTTCAGGTGTCTTAATTTCAATTCGCAGACCATACAAGTGACTGTTATATGAAATAAAAAAAGAGCCGAATTCCGTTATATGGATTGGCTCTGTCGTTATTTAAAGATACTCGATACTATAAGTATAGTTATACCACTCAACTAAACGCACTGCATCGTATCATTCGCTAAATATGATTTACTTTACGGAACTTCTTTCTATAATATAGGTATCTAATAGTTCTGAAGGTTGTACCTTACCTGTTTCAATCGTATTCAATACCCAATTAGCTGCTTTCTCTCCTAATAGTTCTTGAGGGTGGGATGTCGTTGTTAAATCAACATCTTCTAATTTGCTCAATACTGAGTTATCTTCCCCCACAATCGACATATCATTTGGAATGGCAATACCTAGTTTTTCTAATTTTTTCATAATGTAATATGCGATTTGGTCATTGTAACACACCACAGCCGAAGCTTGTATTTGCTTCGATACCACGTGTTCCACAAATTGATCTAACACAGATAATTTACTTTCTGTATCATACGTATAAATATATTCACTCTTAAAGACTTTGTTACTATTTTCAAAGGCATTAAAATAACCTTTCATCCTTAACTTACCTTGATTGTCATCTATCTTGGTAATTAAAGCGATATCCTCATGTCCCTTATCTATAAGATATTTCGTTGCAAGGTGTCCTGACTTAATATCATCAATGGCAATATAGGGTAAGTTCAATTCTTCATATTGCGCATTAATGGATAATATAGGAATATTACGTTGTTTAAATAAGGAATAATACGATAAGTTCGGATTGTAGACATTACTTTTCGTAGGTTCAACAATGAGACCTTTGATACCTTGATTTAACATCATCTCTAAACATTGACGCTCGTCAGCATGATTATTGTTCGTGCTTGCTAATATTAATGAGTAACCATTCTCTCTCAATACTGTTTCGATACCTCGTATGATACTCGGAAATATATAATCTGATAAATAGGTTACAATTAAGCCAATCTTCTTAGCATTATGGTTCGTTTCCGAATTTAAAAATTCATAACTTACATATGAACCAGAACCTTTTCTCTTGTTTATATAACCATCTGCAACTAATAATTCCATTGCTTGACGTATCGTATATCGGCTCACACTATATCGATGCTGGAAATCCTTTTCAGTAGGTAATAATGATCCTACTTGGAATTCTTTACTAATAATTTTATTTTTAATCTCATCTGCTATCACTTGATATTTAGGCTTATTCATAAAATACAATCTCCTAGTTCTAACGATATATGCTTAATCATTGTTAGTATATCATATAAAAGTTAAATTCAATTTATCGCAAAAGTAAGATGTTTACTTGGTATTTGTTACTTAATGATTATCCAAGCGTACAAGTCATGACTTACTATATGTTTCCATAACGTTGCGATAAATTTTTGATTTTTTGTAACTACTTAAATTTGCATGTTTTGTTACATCATACAAATTCTTTCTTACTTCTTCTAATAATCCTTGATAAGTCTTAATTGTCAGTACAATGATGGGCTCTATATCATCGTCAAATAAATACAAATGATCCAAAATATATGAGAAATTCCGTTCTATCAAGTTCGCATAACTTTCCCATAAATGTGCGTAGTTAGGGGTTACGCCGTTATAATAAATTGAATCCAAATCAACATTGTAGTATTCCAACTTTTCAATACTTATATAGATTTTACCATTGCTATAGTCCTTGCCTACATTTCTTAATATTTTAGTCAATTGGAGAGCCTTTCCTAACGTAATACTCATCGCATTTGCTTCTGCTACCTTAGCTGTTTCAATTTGTGATTGAGTAAAAATAGGATTAAGCAATTCTCCAATAACACCACTTACACCATAGCAGTATTGCTCTAATTGCTGATCAGTGTCATTTGCAGAAAATACAAAATCATCCTCAACTGTTTGAATAAATGTCTCTAAAGCGGATTTTGGCAAATCATATAAATATATCGTCTGTGCCAATGGTTTCATTATTTTTGTATTACTATGAAACTTTTTAGTCTCCCCATTATAAATTTGTTGGACATCTTGCTTGATTTTATTTAAATATTCTATATCTTTATGCACCTTAATACTTTCGTCTACGTTATGATAAAGTGCATAAATCGACCATAGCGCATTACGCTTTTCAGTTGATAAATGTTCAAATGCATTCGCAAATGTCTTTGTATAATTTTTCATTATTTTTTGACAATATTTATACTCTTTTTCTAAATTTCCCATATTTACACACCTTATATTTAATATCTTTATATACTTATCAGATGTTGTATTTTAAACAGCAACCACCAAATGTAACGCACTACTTTATTGATATATTAATTATATTTACCCGTTTTCATTTTGATTATGTCTAGCTATGAATCAACTATTACTTATGTCGCATATGATATCACAATGATACACTTATTATAAAAATAACGCGTTCAAGGCTTTTATTCATCCCTAAACGCGTTAAATTATGATTTAATTGATATTAATTTACAAATGTGAACATGTCACTTAACTTTTTAGCGGCGCCTTCTGTAAACATGCGCTCTAAATTGTCTTGAGAGTCTTGCGCACTACTTTTAGATACTTTATTCATCTCTTGTTCATATTGTTTAGCTATTGTCATTTTATCAGTGTGCTCGTCTAGAGCTTTCACAAATAAATAAGCATCATACAATGCCATATTTACACCTTCACCAGCAAATGGACTCATCAAATGTGCGGCATCTCCAATTAGTGTAATAGATTGATTTGTTTCCCATTTAAAGCCAATAGGTAATCTATATATTCTTCTAAACAATAAATTATCGCTCATATTTTTTATATAATTTAATAATTGCTCATCCCACTGTTCGAAGTCACTCAACAAACGTGCTTGCAATTCATAGTGCGACATTTGTTTATAATCTTCTAGTTCAGCTTCTGCCATTCTGTAAGATACATAAACTTTAATGCTGTCATCACCATTTAATTGTGCTAACAAACCTTTATCTTGGTCTAAAGCCATCATTTTTCCATTCTTATTGTATTGTAACAATTGCGGGTAGTGTTGACTCACTTCTTCAACGTTAATCTCCACCATGCTAATACCTGTATATTCTATATCTACATCAGATAAATAAGATCTTACTTTAGAAAATGCACCATCAGAACCAATCACATAGTCAAATTGTTCTTGATAGCCATTAGAAAAAGTAACTTCACATTTGCTATCAGCTAATTGCTTTAGACTTTCAAACTGATAGCCATACTTAATTGCTGATGGATCAATGTGACTACGAATTAAATCACATAGCACTCCACGATCAATTTCAGGTCGATCACCTTGACCATCTGCATCGTCTTCATAATATACTTTACCAGTTGCATCGACAATCTTTGTATCTTCCCCTTCAAATCGCGCAAGCTTATTAAATTCTTCAATAAGCCCCGCTTCCTTCAGAGGTATTTGTCCTGTATCCCCATGTATATCTAATGACCCACCTTGCGACTGATGATTTTGACCATTAGATTTTTCAAAAATAGTAAACTGGTAACCACGTTGTTGAAGTAACAGTCCTAGCATTAAACCGCCAGGACCTCCACCAATAATTGCAATACGATTCATTTTGTATCCCCCACTTACAAATATTTAGATTTAATATAAATCTTCAAGTTCTTTCTTCGTACGTTCGACAAATTCATTAAATTTGCGTTTTTTCTCTTCATCGTTAAATGACGCTTTACTCTTGAGCATAAACGTTCTAAATAAATCCTGTAATTGTGCTCTAGATTCTTGCATTTTGTCAAAATCCATATGCTTTAATTGTTCTAATCGAGTCAACATTGCATCATTCATATTTTCATTTAAGAACGTTTGTCCCTCTTCAGTAATCGTATACACTTTCTTCTTACCATCTTTCGAAATTGATACAAACTCTCTATCTTCTAGCATTTGTAATATAGGATAAACTGATCCCGGACTAGGTGAATAGAATCCTTTAAACTGTTCTTCTAAGTCTTTGATAATTTGATAACCATGCTTTGATTCTTGCTGCAACATTTTTAAAATTACAAACTGTAAATTACCTTTTTTGAAAAATCTTTCCTTACCCATTGCTGCCATTGCACGAGGATCAAATCCATCCATACCTCTACCAAAACCAAAATCTTCTCTATTCATCATCTTATGTGCAAAATGTGCGTGTCTTTTGTGAAAATGTCTTCTAAACATATTAATCTTCCTTTCTTATTTCGATATATCGAAATACGTCAACGATATATCGTTATTTTTCTTTCTTTTTACACTAAACGATTTACAAAACAGCGAAACCATGGTCTTTTCAATTAAATTTCCCAATAAAAATAGCCCTTAAATGAATAAACACATTTCATTTAAGGACCTAATATTTTAAATTACAAGTCAGAATATATTGCTAATAAATAAACTACATTATCCAAAGAAATTGCTCGCTTTGTTTAACACAAGATGTGCTAGATTAACCATTTTGCTTTGCAAATGCTTTACCAATATCATTTAATTTTTCAGGGGCATCGTGCATACCCATCTTAACTTCAATGACATGCATACGATTAGGTTGCAGATTAATTTCATTGAAAGCATGTTGTAAACTCACACTTGAGTCAACTTCGTGTACTGATACGGTGTCATTACCACCAAAGACACTAGGCAATGCTTTATAATCCCACATTGGTATATCGTTATACAACGCATTTTCACCATGAATTTTACGCTCAACAGTATAGCCATCATTATTTATAATAAATATGACTGGTTTCAACTGTAGTCTTATCATCGTTGCCATTTCCTGTACTGTTAATTGTAGCGACCCATCACCAATTAACAATACATTTCGTCGTTCTCCATCAGCTAATTGTGAACCTAAAGTTGCTGGTAAAGTATAACCAATTGATCCCCATAAAGGTTGACCAATAAATTTATTCGTTTTCGTTAATGCTAAATCATAGGCACCAAAGAAAGATGTTCCTTGTTCTGCAATGACTACATCATCACGATTTAAAAAATCTTGCATCATTTTAAAATATGTTTGTTGTGTTAACGGTGTATCATCTAATACATCATCATTTGGCACAGGTTTTTTAAACATAGGATAGTCTCCATTGAAGTGAAAATCTATGCTCTGTAAACCTATTAATAAATCTTGTAAAGCTACATTATCATCTCGTGTTACATTCATTTTAAAGTTACGATGATTTAACATAATTACATCATCTATATCAAATTGATATGAAAATCCTGCCGTTGCAGAATCTGTTAGCTTAGCACCGATATTTAATATCGCATCACTATGATCCACATAGTATTTAATACGTTCCTCAGCAATTGAACCATCATAAATGCCCATATAATATGGACTCTCCTCATTAAAAGCACCTTTACCCAATGATAATTGGGCAACTGGAATACCTGTCTGATTAACAAATTGTTCTAATGATTCATGCAAACCGAAACTATTAATCTCGTGTCCTGTAATAATCACTGGTCGTTCTGCACTATTTAATTTCGCTTGAACCATGTCGATATATTGAGAAACATCAGCAGGTTTGCTCATTTTATAGTGATAATCTTCCATCACTTCAATCTCTTTAGCTGCAACATCAATTGGTAAATGTATGTGTACAGGTCTACTTTCAGTTAATGCGGCATTGATAACTCTTGGAATTTCCAATTGTGCATTATCCTCTGTAATATATGCTTGTGTAGTCGTGATTGGTTCATACATTTTGCGATAATCATCAAAGTTACCTTCACCTAATGAGTGATGCACATATTTCCCTGCTTGTTCCACTGCTTGTGTAGGGGCGCCCGTAATTTGAATAACTGGCACACGCTCTGCAAATGCACCCGCAATACCATTAACAGCACTGAGCTCACCAACACCAAATGTAGTTACCATTGCACTAATGCCTTTCATTCTAGCATAACCATCAGCAGCGTAACTCGCGTTTAATTCATTCGTATTACCTATCCATTCCATATCCGTTCTACCGATAATATCATCTAAAAACGTTAAATTAAAATCTCCCGGAACACCAAAAACTTTATCCACGCCAACATTACTTAAACAGTCCATTAAATATTGTCCAATACGTCTTCTCATAATTCATTTCCCCTTTTTATCTATATTGAATTACACTTCCAAAATAATAAAAATGAAACAAAAGGTCAACTATATTGACTTATTTAAATTGTGAAACTTTTTATTTTGAACTTATCATTTATCAATAAGCAATGAACTATAATCATTGCCAATTCACCTAGCACTGGAGTAATAAAAAATGATCACTGATGTTTTTTAACATCAATGATCATTCTATTTTTAAAAATATGATAATAAACATTTTATTGACTGACATTCTACATATTGCAATATGCAACGGCGGATCTGTAAATCGCCTATATTTACCAATAATGCCTATTTATTAATATATGATTTGTATATTTAGACAGACCTGTTTATATCTCATATAGATTAACTTTAATTTGTCACGTATAATACGTATGACATTGACAATTTACAATGTAATCATACTTTAATTTACCTTTAAACCATGGGTTAGTGTGCGATAGCATTAGTCTTTATCAAAATCATCTTTTAGATGTTTAATTTCTGCGTATCCTTGTCTATAAGAAGCAAATTCTTCCATGATAGCGTACCAATCATTCCCGACCTTTTTTTGAATATCTTGAAATAAATCATTTTGCGCTTTGTTTAATTCTCTGACCAATTTTGTTCCTTTATCCGTAGCATATAATGCTTTAACACGCTTATCATGTTCCGTTTGTTTCTCTATAATATATGCTTCGTCTTTTAACTTTTTCAAAGCAGCATGACTACCCTGTTTAGAGATTTCCATACTTTTCAATAAATCCTTTATAGTAATCCCCGGTACTTTATCTATGAAAAATAAGAATCTATGATGTTGACGATTCAATCCATAAGCCTCAATAATTTCATCAGCTGTATTGATAAATGTTTTATAAGCAAAATAAAACAACAGATTTTCATAATCATTATTATTTTCTTGCATGGCTTACCTTCCTTTTAATTCAATATTTCTTCTTATTTATATTATGCCATCTATCAAACTATTTTGGTCTCCATTTTATAATCACATCATTGTTCAGTCCTATAAAAACAAAAAAGACTAACATAAGACATTTCAAATGTTAGTCACCATTATTTTCGCTTTACATAATAAAAATACACTGATTCTATCGTTATGACAATATGATTCTTTCACGTTTTTCTAGATTTGTAAGTTTATCCATCAAAATCGAAAGATAAAGTACACAAAAATCATTTAAAATTACAATAATGAACATGTTATTTTATTTAAATCTTCATCACTTAACCCGTTATACATTTCTTGTTTTATCTCAGTAATAATTTCTGTTTCAATTAATTCCTTAAAAAGTGTCTTATTTTTTGTAGTAATAACATATAAGAAATGTGTATGGTTTATGAGACACCAGAGGGAGTAGGATGCGTGTCGTGACCAAGGAGAGACCTAGCCCCTAGGTAAGCGAGCAATAACAAGCCCACCAAAGATTTTGATCTTTGATGGGCTTCATGCTGGGGATTGATGTCCCAGACGCTTCAATATTTAACAACGTATAATACACAATACGTTGTTAAATTTTAATTATGCAAATTATTGTTTTTTGTCTGAATCGATTTTATCTGAAAATTTATTTAACTGTTTCTCAGCAAATGATTTACCGCCGATACCGAATGCGATAGCAAATGCTACAGCAACAGCACCTAGGATTAATAAGAACGCAACATTAACAATGCTTTGCGCAAAGTTTAATTGATCTAAAGTCATGAATACAGAAACAATAATCACTAAATACTTAACAATTTCAGCTAACATTGCGTTACCTGTTGATTTATTAATCAATTTAGAGATTAAATTGCCGCCAATTAAACCTAATGCTAAGATAATCACTGCTGAAATAACTAATGGTAAATAACCAATGATTGCTTCACCAATTTTATTTAACACTGATAAATTAACTGTATTCAAAGCTTGTACAGTGAAGAATAAACCAATTAGCGCTGTAATAACCCAGCCTGTTGCAGTTGGTATATCAATGCTGTCTTTATTTTCGCCGAAATTAACATATTTATTAAAACGACTCACATTGAGACTACCTAGAATATTTTTCACTAATGTACCTAACACTTTGGCAATAAAAATACCTAATACCAATATAATGACAGCTACAATGATTTTAGGTGAGAAATTAAGTATACTACTCATCATACCTTTAATTGGTTTAGATACTGATTGCATATTCAATGAATCAAATACTGATGGTAGGAATAATAAGAATACTAAGAAATAAGCTAATTTGCCGAATGTTTGAATAATACCTTCTGATTCAGATTTGCCCTTTCCAGCATCTACTAGACCTTTCTTTTGTAACCACTCTTCAAAACCAAGTGCACCTAATCCTTTTACTATAACTTTTTTAACAATAACTGCAATTATCCATGCAATAAGTAAGAATATTAATGCACCAATGATATTAGGGAGAAAGCTAATAATACTATCCACTACTCCCATCAAAGAACTTAATACTTTATTCATGATAATTCGCCTCCTTTTTTGTCAATTTACCCTAGTAAATTCTAAATAATCTTATTTTATATATTTTTTAGAAAAAACTTTTAAATTTAGTGATAAATTTCTGAGGAATTGTATTTCATGATTTACAAGTAAATGAATAATAAAGAGTGATTGGAATTTTTATTATATATCTATTTGAATCACATTCACTTTGTATAAATGTTTAATCTTCAATAATATCGGCACCAGTTGCCCTTAATTGCTGTAGGCCATCTAACATTTCATTGATTACATCATCACTGTGGCGCTCCCATGTTGCTAACGCGCCTACTATCTTCAAAGGTGCTTTCGACCGATAAGACCTTGTAGGATTCCCTGGAAACTTTTTATCCGTGACATTTGGATCATTCTCAAATTCACCTAACGGCTCAACAATATAAATACGTTCATCTTGAATTTCTGCTGTGTTAGAAAGGGCAACCGCTAATTCTGCACCCCATTTTGCCGCTTCCAAAGTAGCAGTGAAATAGATATGATTCATTATTCTATCTTGATAATTTGATTGTCTATTCGGCACTAATAAATCACCCACTTTTAATTGAGCTTTTGTTCCATGAAAAAACGGACCCTTATCAATCACCGATTCAACTGTATTATTTGTCATCGCACAACACTCCCTCATTTTTATTCGATAATGAGTATAAAACGATTACGTAAAAACTAATAGCCTTTTTCTATAACAATTTTTAGCGTATAATGAAAGCAAAGGTAATCATAAATATTCAATGCTTGCATCTTAATTTAGTACATCACTACATATTATTTTATAAAAATAACCCTTAAATGAATGTTCAAATTCATCTAAGGGTTTTGTTATTAAATCTAACTAAATCGACTTAATTAAATTAACTAGTTGCTGTTTCTGTTAAATACATCTATTCTTCCAATCTTGTCATTAATCTCTTTCTAAGTGTATCATCGCATCAGCTTTATCAGTAAAAATACCTGTAGCGCCCCAATTCGCAAGTTGATTGGCACGTTCTTTTTTATTTACTGTCCAAACATTCAAATCAAATCCAGCATTACGAATCATTTCAACACGATTTTGCGTCAATTTCGCATCTTCAATATTAACAATCTTAGATCCACAGAAATCCAAAATTGTTCTCCAATCTGCTTTAAAGGCAACCGCCTTAAATATAACTGCTCTACGGTACTGTGGCATGTATGTTTCCGCGAGTTTTAATAACGGTATGTTAAAGCTTGATATCATCACATCAATGCCATCTTCAAGAGAAGCAAGTTTCTTAGCAACTTGTTGCACCATACTTTCAGACAAACGTGTTCCGTCTGAACCAGAAACCCCCTTCAATTCAACATTTATATTCATATGCGTTTCATTGGCAAATGTAATCACATCATCAAATGTAGGAATCTTTTCATTTTCAAACTCCGTACTATGCCAACTGCCAGCTGAAGCAGATTTAATTTGGTCATATGTAACCTGCGTTATTTCACCCTTATGATTTGTAGTTCTCTCTAAAAAATCATCATGCACAATAATTAATTGTTCATCTTTCGTAATAGCTACATCTAATTCCACCCATTTCAAACCTGGTGTAGAAGCAGCTTCTTTGAATGAAGCAAGTGTATTTTCAGGTGCCTTACTCGGTAAACCTCTGTGACCATATATCGTAAACATAGATTCTACTCCTTCAATATATTATTTATAATCATGATAAACATGATAATACAAATAATCAAAATAAATGCGATTGCTTAGTTATCATATATACTGTCTGTATGCGCAAATACACTTTCTCCAATAAATAATATTGAAATAAATTATCAGTCTCAAAATAGAGATGCTATTCCGAAATGTATTAAATCTCTTTTATATTTATACTAATATAAAATCATCTTTCATATGGCGATTTTGTATTGAATAATTTAGTTATTATCATTATCTCGTTTAGCTTTATATAAATAATAAAGATTAACAACTGCTAGGATTAATAAAATCAATAAATTTTTATAAGAACCAACATAGATACTCCAAATAGCAACTAAAATAATTACTACTAAAATAATCACACTAGTTATGGTCTCTAGATTCTTTTCCATACATTATTCAGCCTTTCTCTCGAAGCCTAATATTAAATTCAAATCTTCATAATTTAGTGTTTCGTAATGATTACAATATTTAGTAAACTTATGCACATATGTACTTCAACCAATAACATCTTTGACAATCGATTATCGTGTCACCTGATCAAAGTGGTGAGTCTTCAAAAACTTTCCATTTATCGTCCTCTTTACAAAAATCAGACACTCATATCAAAGATTTCAACCAATCTTTCTAAATTTTTATATTCAGGTGCACTCACTCTAAAACTAAACTGTTTAAACTCTTTGCAGTTGCGATTTATTTTATATCTAACATGCAACTCGTTAACCACTAATAGTTCAAAACCAAAATTTATCAACTCAAAATGTTGGTGTAACAATAAAATTAAATCAACATTAAAATAACAAGTATTAATCCTAAAATTCCAAATATCCAACCACTTATTTTATTTTTCAAAATAGATGGAATACACATTATTGTAAAACCTAAAAGTGCTAGTAATGTTGGTAACTGACTATTATTCGAATTCATAAACGAAAGTAAAACAGCAATAAAGACTAAAATTCCAGCAAATATATTGATTATCATACTTAAAAAACTATGTTCTTCTCTTTTCAAAAAAGATCATCCCCTTTTAATAGCAATTTCATTTTGCTAAAAGAATATACTTTTAAGTGTTCTTCGATAGGCTATAAAGCCGTTATTATCAATATAAATATCAAATCAATAGAATGAATAGATATTGATTTTCACAACATATTTTAACAAAATAAATATTGTCCATAAACTATTGAGATGTGGATAATTTGTGTTTATAACAATTCAAAAATCAAGTAACTATTTAGTGGATTGAAATATTAGAGTTACCCTACTAGCTAACAAATGTTTAATTATGTGTTGCGGAAAAAATAGAGATCAAGTCGTTTACTAACCTATTCATACAATATTGTTGTTTAATTACTAGTTAAAGTGGGTTTTGTGGATTTTAAATTGAAGTAATATAAGCTAATGATAGGAAGTGGATATATTGCAAAAGATATAGATGATATAATTATATGGAGTCGCCTATCTCTGGCGTCAAATTGACGTAGAGAGGAGGTGCATACACAATGAACGATATCTTTGTCAACATCATGACCGCAGTCATCAGTGGTTGCATCGTTGCTTTATTTGCGAACTGGCTACGCAAACGAAACGATAAATAGGCGACTAGCCACACCAAAAAATCCCCTCACTATGGCAGTAGTGAGGGGATTTGGTGCATACATGCACGACATCTTTGTTAACTAAATTATAACATTAAAGTGGTTATTGCTGCAAAGTGTAATAGCTATATAGTTAATTACTTATTTCCTTTATTTTTTAAAAGCATATCATATATAAATGATATAATTGCTAGCAATATTCCTAAGCTAATTAACTTATTTGATACAACCGTAGATGAACTATTTTCTTAATTATTCATTTATCACAAAAAGAAAGTGTGAATACACATTCTCTTTTTGTGTAGCATTACTATTAAATTTCAGTCTCAATAACAAACATTTTTGAAATGTTAATACTACTGATAGATTAATTTAAATTTATAAACCCACGTCCCAGTACATCACTTACGTCATGAACAGCTAAAAAAGCATTTTCATCTTCAGATAAAACAATATTTTTAATTTTAGTTATTTGAGATTGAGGTACAACAACATATAACACTTTAATCTCATTTTGTTCATAACTACCAGTTGCTTTAAATAAAGTTGCCCCTCTTCCGGTTAATTGATTTATCTGAGCGCTAATTAAATTATTCTTTTCAGAAATAATCGTAACTGCCTTTTTAGGATTAAACCCTTCTACGATAAAAGACGTTACTCTTTCTGTAACAAAAAGCATAATTATAGTAAATAATATTTTAATAACAGGTAGAACAATCAAAAAAGATAAAACAATAAGGCTATCCAATATAAAAATAGCTTGTGCAGTTCTTATATTTAGATATTTGTTCATTATTTTCGCTATAACCGAGGGACCCCCTAAAGTACTACCTGAAGCAATAATCATACCTGCACCTAGACCAATGAAAACGCCTGCGAATATTGCATTTACCATAGAATCATTTATTCCTAAAGTTAAAGGTTCTGTTAAATCTAAAAATATGGATGTCACAATAACAGTAATTAAAGTATAAATAGCTGTTTGTTTGTTTAAATATTTCCATCCAATTGCAATAACAATCATATTAATTATTAAAGAGCTAATTGCAGGAGATAAATCCATCGTATATTTCAAAAGTAACGACAAGCCTATTGTCCCACCTTCTCCTAATTTTGAACTAACGATAAAACAATTAACTCCAAAGGCATTAAAAAAAGCACCGATTGTAGCAATAATTACATTTTTACTATGATTTATATATAATTTTTTCATTTAAATCCTCCTAAAATATTGTCATTTTAGAAGTGTGATGGTACATCATTCTCAAAAAGGGGTGCTTTAAACATATAAACTCCTCCTTTCTTTTTAATATTTAGATAAAATTTTATCATGTTTCTTTTTGAGTGTATATATAACAAATATAATATGAGATCTATTAGTATGCGATTACATTTTTGTTGACCTATTACTAATTTATGATAAAGTTTATATTAGAATTTACAGAATTATCAGTCAACAATATTATTAAGGAGGTCTTGTATTGATACCATACAAACACGAACCATTTACGGATTTTAATAATCGAGACAATCGTAAAGCATACGAGATGGCATTAGATTTAGTTGAATCAAATTTAGGTAAAGAATATCCATTAATAATTAATGGAGAGAGGATTTTTACTGATGATAAAATTCGTTCCTATAATCCATCAAATAGAGAAGAAACTATAGGTTATGTATCTAAAGCTAGCAAAGAGCATGCACAAAAAGCTTTAAAAGCTGCTAAAAAGGCTTTTGAAACTTGGAGAACAGTTGATCCTAAAGTACGCGCTGAGATTTTATTTAGAGCTGCAGCTATTACTCGTCGTAGAAAGCATGAGTTTTCTGCGCTATTGACAAAAGAAGGTGGAAAACCATGGAAAGAAGCTGATGCAGATACCGCTGAAGCCATTGATTTTATGGAATATTATGGTAGACAAATGTTAGAACTTAAAGATGGAAAAACTGTAGAAAGTCGCCCTGGAGAGCATAACCAATTTGATTATTTACCTATCGGAGTCTCTGTAGTTATTTCACCTTGGAATTTTGCTTACGCTATTATGGCAGGTACTACTGTAGCGCCTGTAGTTACAGGAAATACGGTTTTATTAAAACCATCCTCTAATACGCCTATTATTTCATATAAATTTATGGAAGTTTTAGAGGAAGCTGGTTTACCCAAAGGCGTAGTCAATTGGGTACCTGGATCATCAAAAGAAATCGGGAATGAATTAATTGACCATAAAGACGTAAATTTAATTTCTTTTACAGGCTCTAAAAATGTAGGTACGGGAATAATGGAAAGAGCTTCTAAAGTTCAAGAAGGACAAAATCATTTTAAGCGAGTTATAGCTGAAATGGGCGGTAAAGATACTATAGTTGTAGATGAGGAAGCTAATTTACAGACTGCAACAGACGCTATTATCTACTCTTCTTTTGGTTTTTCTGGGCAAAAATGCTCTGCTTGTTCTCGAGTTATTGCGGTAGAATCAATTTATGATGAGTTAGTGGAAAAAGTAAAAAAAGAAACAGAAAAGCTCACTGTAGGTGATGCAAAAGATTATAATAATTTTATGGGACCAGTCATTGATGAGAAAGCTTTAAATAAGATAAAAGATTATATAGAAGTTGGAAAAAAAGAAGGACGTTTAGTTACTGGAGGAACAACTTTAGAAGATAAAGGAAACTTTGTACTACCAACAGTATTCTCAAATGTTGCTCATGATTCTACTATCATGCAAGAAGAAATTTTTGGGCCTGTAGTAGGTTTCTCAAAAGCAAAAGATTTTACCCAAGCAATTGAATATGCAAATGCAACTGAATATGGTTTAACAGGAGCAGTAATTTCTAATAATCGTGATAAATTAGAACAAGCACGTAGGGACTTTATGGTAGGTAATTTATATTTCAACCGTGGTTGTACAGGTGCCGTAGTCGGATATCAGCCATTTGGTGGTTTTAAAATGTCAGGTACCGATTCTAAAGCAGGTGGTCCCGACTACTTAGTTTTACACATGTTAGGTCGTACAGTTTCAGAACATTTATAAAGAATCATTCGTCGTTACAAAAATGAATTTTGTTAGTTGATTCGTTTTATTAAACCAATTATGTGGTTGTTTTGACGACATATGAATACTATCATCAGCCAATAGGTCATATTCAACTTGATCCAATAATATTGTTAAAGTACCTTCAATTACGTAAATAAACTCTTCTCCCTTATGAGTAAATGGAGTTTTCCTTTTATCTCCAGGAAATAATGTAACAATTGTTGGAACAAATATTGGATTTTCTATATTTCCTGATAAATCTGAGTAAACAAAGCTAGACTTATTTGCTATTTGATCGTGTCTACCTCCTCGACGAATAATATCATGATCTTTTTGGATAGTATCAGGAAAAAAATAACTAGGACTTACATTCAAGGCCTCAGAAATTTTTCTGAGTGAATGTAGAGTAACTGAGCTATGTGAGCGTTCAACTTGCGATAAAAAACTAATTGACAATCCTGAAGAATTAGAAACATCTTTTAAAGTTAATTTTTTTTCTTTTCTTAAATTTTTTATTAAATGACCGATATCTTTTCTCATATGTTTCTCCTTGTATAATTTTCATGTATGATATAAATTATATATAACCTTAAATTTTAAGTAAAGAAAGGTCAAGATTTAATAAAATTAATATTAATATATTATGATTTCCTTTATAATTTTTTGATAAAGGCTTAAATTTTACACCATAATTACAGTGACACTGTAATTATGGTGACGAAATTTAAATTAAGTTAAAACGGAGGTTTTTTACTATGAATTTTAATAAATCATATTCAACAATTGATTTGCATGTCGCAGGAGAACCCTTACGTATAATTACTCATGGAGTACCAGAAATCAAAGGTGAAACACAATTAGATAAACGACAATATTGTATTGAAAATTTAGATTATATTCGTGAAACCTTAATGTATGAACCACGTGGCCATGATGGGATGTATGGTTGTATCATAACTCCACCATCTACCCCTAATGCAGATATAGGAGTATTATTTATGCACAATGAAGGCTGGAGTACTATGTGTGGCCATGGCGTTATAGCTGTAGTGACAATGGCTATAGAAACTGGAATGGTAGAGGTAAAGGAAAGAAATCAAAAATTTATTATATATTGTCCGTGTGGACCTGTCACAGCATATGCTAATTGTGATGGAAATAAAGTTAAATCTGTTTCTTTTGAAAATGTTCCATCTTTTGTATATAAAAAACAAATACCATTAACTATTAATAATCTAGAATTTAATGTTGATATTTCATATGGTGGTGCATTTTATGCCATTGTAGATGTAGATGATTTAAATTTAACTGTAGATAACAAGAACATTCCTGAACTTCAGAATTGGGGAGACGCAATTAAACATGAATTAGAGCGTAGCTTCACCATTGAACATCCTTTTGAAAATATAAGTGGCATATACGGGGTTATTTTCTCCAACACTCCTCAAAATTTAGATGAATCAAATAAAAATATAACTGTATTTGCAGATAAACAAATCGATCGCTCTCCATGTGGTTCTGGTACAGCTGCTCGTGCTGCAAACTTATATGAATATAATATATTAAATTCTGATGGTCTCTTTAAACATAGTTGTTTAACTAACAGTGAATTTGAAGTTGCCATTCATGAAATAACATCATTAGAAAATTATTCTGCTATTATACCTAAAATCAAAGGTTCTGGTTTTATAACAGGTTTCCACCAGTTCGTAGTAGATCCTGAGGATCCATTAAAAAATGGATTTTTATTAAAATAAATTATTATATTAATTGAAGGAGGCGTTTTAATGATTGTTTTAAATGAAAAAGATCAAGATAGCTTATTAGATATGAAAGAGTTGATAAGCGAGGTAGAAATTGCCTTTGAAAATTATTCTAAGAATCAAACTGTAACACCAATTAGGTATTCACTGCCGTTTCATAAAGGTAATCGTTTTTTAGTTATGCCATCCTTATCTGATAACATGGAAATTGTTGGTCTTAAAACAGTTACTTTTGCGCCAAATAATCCTGGTATTGGTAAGAAAACTATAACTGGGTTTGTAACATTAATTGATTATGAAAATGGAGATTTGTTGTCTCTTTTAGAAGGTTCTTATCTAACTAAAATTCGTACAGGAGTTATATCTGGTGTAGCTACAAAGCATTTATCTAAAAAAAGTGCAAAATCTCTAAGTGTCATAGGAACTGGAGATCAAGCTGAAGGGTTAGTTAAAGCAATACTAGCTGTTAGAGATATTAAAAAGATTCATATATTTAATAGAACATATGAAAAAGCAAAAGTTTTTTTAGAGAAAATGAAGTCTGAATATAATATCGAATGTGAGTTATATGACACAGCTGATGATGCAGTAAGTAATGGAGAAATTATTATTACATGTACTAATTCAAACACACCTGTATTTAATTCGAATTTAAAAAAAGGTGTTCATGTTAATGCAGTTGGTTCATTTAAACCAGATATGCAAGAATTACCGTCTCATGTTCTAACTAGCGCTGATAGTATAATCGTTGAATCTAAAGAAGCAGCGCTTGAAGAAACTGGAGATTTAAAAATACCTTTAGAAAAAAATGAATTATCAGAAGATCAAGTAACTGAAGAATTAGGTAATATTATTTCGCAAAATTTAAAGATCAGACAAAATGATGACGATATAACAGTTTTTAAATCGGTCGGTTTAGCTATTGTTGACATTGCAGTAGCTAATTATTTTTATAAAAAAGCATTGCAAAATAATGTGGGAATTCATGTATCTTTCTAGCACTTAAGTGCTAGTTCTACAATATTTTGTAAACGCTTTCTTTTAAATGGGTTTCAAAGGGGGAATCACAAATGAAGTGGTGGAAAAATCAGAAACTCTACGTAAAAATTTTAATTGGTGTAATTTTAGGCATTGTGTTGGGTATAATTTTCGGGCCAAGTATCAAAGTAATTAAACCCATTGGAGATATATTCATCCGACTTTTACAAATGTTAATCATACCACTCACCTTTTTTACTATTATCTCTGGTGTTAATAAATTAGAAAGTATAAAGAAATTACAGTCTATCGGTGGAAAAATTATGCTTATCTATATTGGAACATCTTTACTTTCAGTATTTATAGGAAGTTTAATTGCACTTACTATAAATCCTGGAAAAGGTGAGGAAGGATTATTAAGTAAAGGAAAAGATATTAAACAAGACAACTTTAACTTTGTAGATAATATAGTTCAATGGATACCAAAAAATATTATTGAGTCAATGTCGGAAACTAATATGTTGCAAGTTATTGTTTTTGCATTATTTATAGGAATTACTATGGTGTTTTTAGGCGATAGAGTTAAACGAATAAGAGGATTTGTACATGAAGCCTCTGACCTAATGATTAATTTTGCAGAAATCATAATTAAATTTGCACCTTATGGTATTTTAGCTTTAGTTGCAAATGTTGTTGGAACAATGGGAACCGATATGATTATGGAAATCATTCAATATGTAATATGCGCATTTTTAGGTTTCTTGATTATATTGATAGTAGTTTATCCCTTGTTATTATTTTTTATAGCAAAAGTAAATCCTATAGATTTCTATAAAAAAGTTAGCCCGGCAATGTTAATAGCCTTTAGTACAACTTCTAGTAGCGCTACTCTACCTTCTAGTATGGAAGTAGCAGATAAAGGATTACGTATTCCAGAAAGTGTATATGGTTTTACATTACCTCTAGGTGCCACAATCAATATGAATGGGTTGGCTTCTACACTAGGAGTAATATCAGTTTTTGCAGCAAATTTATATAATACACCTATCACTTTTACAACTATAATACAAACGGCTTTTTTAGGTGTAGCACTTGCTTTAGGATGTGCTGGTGTTAAAGGGGCAGATATAATTACAGCATCATTATTATTATCTACATTAGGTTTGCCTTTAACTTTAGTTCCAATTATCGCAGCTGTATCTCCTATAGTAGATATGGGTAATACAGTAGTTAATATTACAGGTGATTTAGTTGGAACAAAAATAGTACATAATACAAATAAAGAAAAAACTCAAACTGAAGTTTCGAGTTAAAGGAGAATGCTTATGAAATTAATAAAGAACTTAGTATATTCTCTATCAAAAAACGAATCTTTGAATAAATTATCGAAAAAATTGGGGCCTAAACTAGGTATAAACTCAATGATAGAAGGAACTAATGCTAATGAATTAATAGAAAGTGTAAAAATCTTAAATAATAAAAATGTTTCTACAACAATTGATAATTTAGGTGAGTACGTGACTAGTCAAAAGGAAGTGTATTTAGCAAAGAAAAATATTTTAGAGGTTTTAGAAATTATTCATAACCAAAAATTAAATGCACATTTATCTATAAAATTGACTCAATTAGGGTTAGATATTAATTATGATTTATGTAAAAATTGCACTACAGAAATTATAGAAAAAGCTGAAGCTTATGATATTTTTGTTAATTTTGATATGGAAGATTTTAATCATTTAGAACCTACTTGGGACATAATTAAGGAATTGAAGAAAAGTTATTCTAATATTGGAACTGTTATTCAATCATGTCTATATAGAGCTGAAAACGACATATTAAATAATTTTGATATGCGTTTACGTATTGTAAAAGGAGCTTATAAAGAAGGAGAGCAAGTGTCATTTCAAAATCAAAAAAATATAGATGAAAATTTCATAAATATAGCTAAGCAGCACCTATTACATGGTAGATTCACATCAATTGCTACACATGATCATAACATTATAGAAGAACTTAAAAATTTCATATTAACAAATAAAATATCTAATACAAATTTTGAGTTTCAAATGTTATACGGTTTTAGAAAGGATTTACAAAATGAGTTGATTAACGAAGGTTTTAACTTATGTATTTATATGCCTTACGGTATTGAATGGTATGGTTATTTTATGCGCAGATTAGCTGAAAGACCTAAAAATATAAATTTATTATTAAAGCAAGTTATAAGTAGATTTAATAATAAAAAAGTAAGTAAAAATCATAGTATTTAATTAATAATTCAAAATTTAGATGACCAAGAAACATATTTATTAATCATATAACAATGGCCTCAAAAAACTGAAAAATCAAAATTATCTAAGAAACCTCGACCTCTTACCGAAGGTTGAGGTTTCAATTTACATAATCGATGATTATCAGCAGTTATACTAAAAGAGCCTCCTTTTAAAAAGAGGCTCTTAACTATTACATAATCATTTTTGTCTTAATAACGAAGGTTTTAAGTATTATCGTCATATACTAATATTATAATAATTGATAAAAGGACTATTATAGTTAAAACGATCCTTTGTTTTAACTATTCCAGTTTATTAAATCGCCTTGGATTGGTATATCTTCGTTAGAAAAATGAATCTTAAGAGAATGACAATCATTAAATAAAGTTGGACTGTCCATCAACTGAAAATGTATATGAGGCTCTGTAGAATTTCCTGAATTCCCACATTTTCCTAATAATTGCCCTTTTTTTACAATATCTCCTGGCACTACCGTTATAGATTGGTTTTTAAAATGCGCAATTAGGCTATATTCGTTTTCCATATGACGAATAACAACATAGTTGCCTAATGGTTTTTCTTTTGTCATTTCACCAGGTATATTATCCCTTTCATTATTTTTGATGTCTACTACGACTCCTTCTTGTGGGGAGAAAATCTTTTGATTGAATGCAAAATAATCATTGTTATCCCCACCATTTCCTTTATAACTTCTACCATCTTTTCTTATAACCAAATCATATGCATATCGTTGATTTATGTAAGGATAATGATAATTCAGTAATTCATTATGCCCTCCCCAAACAACAGACCATGTTTTATCTATAGGCATCGAATATTGAAGTTGAGTATATTTGCCGTTATCCTCGATATTAAAAGCCTTAAAGAGAATGTATTCAATTAAATTATCTGAATTAAGTGTGAAGCTCATCCCTCTTTGATATGATTTATCAAAAAATACATATTGCGTAGAAAATTGTAAATCTATTTTTTTGTACAAGTAATGTTCAGTATTTCTTTTTAAGTAAGAATTTAGTGCTTTTTTTACAGTTCTTTTTTTTATATTATTCTTAAGATTGTCATCAAAAAAATTGTATAATCTTTTATAATCTTTTTTTTCAACATTATTTATAATGTCATTAGACACATTATTCAATCTATAAAACTCTCCTAACATTTAATGTTATTTTTCTATTTTCTCGTGTTCATAACTATTTTGATTGCTTGTTAATAAAATAATTCTGTATTTATTTTCATCTTGTTCTGTTGTAATAGCCTTGTTATTAATATTTATAGTATTACCATTCTTTCCAAGTACTTTACTACCTAAAAATGGAGCTAAAACTCTTGGATATATTTTAGTGATTTTTTCATTTTTATTATCGGTTATTTTCCTTAAGTAATTGTCACTATTCCTGTCCACTCTATTTCACGCTTTGAAAATAGTCGATTAAACTTTTCCTAGTCTGATTGATAATTGGGACGGATTGGTTTTTAGTTTTATAACAGAGTCCAATTTTTCTATTAGCTACGTAGTCACTGATTGGTATTTGCTTTAAATTCGCAATTTGTATATTACGTAAATGCGGTAAAATCGAAATCCCTAATCCTGAACTTATGAAGGCAGCTATTGTTATCGTTTCATCTCCTTCAAAGTTAATTTCAGGAACAAAATCAAAATGCTTAAACAATTCATCAATCTGTTCTCTCAATACATAATTTTGCTTTAATAGTATAAACTTTTCATCGTATAAGGCTTTAATCGAAATCTGATCACAATGCGCTAATGGATGTGTGTCATTTAATGTGATATATAATTCCTCTTCTAACAGTGGTTCAAATTGGGTATTGGGTGTTATTTCCGATACTGTAGTGACAATGATATCCACTTCTCCATCATCTAACATTTCTAGCAATTTTTTGGCATGATTTTGAATTAATTTCAGACGTACATTCGGAAATTTCTTTTTAAAAGCTTTCAGAAAATCTGAAATGTATGTCACACCCACTGAATGCAAGAAGCCAATCGTTAATTTACCACTCTCAATATTAGTATCATGTGCGACTTGATTCTTATATATTTCCATTTCTCCCACAATATTATTCGTTGTATGTAAAAAGTCTATACCATACTGGTTCAACTTCAACTTTCTACCGATTCTATTAAATAGTGGCACACCTAATTCCTTTTCTAAGTTTTTAATAGCTCTACTTAATGCAGATTGACTTACATTTAAAATCTTCGCAGTCTCAGACATGTTTTCTAATTTGGCTAATTGTTTAAAGTATTCAAAATGATGCCATTCCATTTTAAAAATCCTCCCTTATGCTATAAATGCATAAGTTATATGATAATTATGCATTTTTTAAATCATTATATACATGCTACGATAAATCTATCAACTAAAAGTGAGGTAAATTTCATTGGATTATCAAACAAACAATTTCGTAGAAAAAGGGACTAAAGCATATGCAAAAATTATTATTGCACTCTTTATCTCCGGGTTCACTATTTTTTCAATTCTGTATAGTGTTCAACCACTTATACCTCATTTCACAAAATCATTTCATGTAAGTGAGACTGTAGCAAGTTTAGCTTTATCTGTCACAACATTAACACTAGCGCTTGCCATGCTATTTTTTGGTGCAATATCAGAGGTTATTGGTCGTAAGCCGATAATGATATTTTCTGTGATTTCAGTATCACTATTAGCGTTATTGCAATCATTTATTACAGATTTCAATGTATTTCTAATTATTCGTTTTGTCCAAGGCATCTGTTTAGCAGGTCTCCCTTCTATTGCTATGGCATATATCGGCGAAGAAGTATCAGCGCGAAGTCTCCCGGCAGCTATGGGTATTTATATTAGCGGAAATGCTTTCGGCGGCGCATTCGGCAGAATATTTACAGGTATCATATCCAGTATATATGGTTACCAAATCGGTTTATTGTCCATAGGCATTATCAGTGTCATTGCTGCAATTTTATTTTCAATTTTATTACCAACATCACAACACTTTGAAAAGCAACGCTTTTCAATTACAGATTTACTCAAAAGTTATAGCCAACACCTTAAAAATGTTAGATTGTTGAAACCATTTATGGTTGGTTTTCTATTATTGGGCTGTAATATAGCTGCTTTCAACTATATCAGCTTTGTCTTAGCTTCAAAGCCTTATCAATTACATGATACAATTATTAGCTTTATCTATTTATTATTTTTAATTGGCATGTTGTCCTCAATTCTAAATGCCAAATTACGCCGCGCATTAGGCACATTAAATGCATTAAAATTCAGTATTCTACTACTTATTGTTGGTATTTGGATTACATTGTTACCACCGCTTCCATTTAAAATACTTGGTCTCGCATTTAGTGTTTACGCCTTTTTTAGCGGTCATGCTATTGCCAGTGCAGTCGTTGCAGGTAGAGCAGAACATCATAAAGCTCAAGCCTCTAGTTTATACTTGCTGTTTTATTATATTGGTTCTTCAGTTGGTGGTACTTTAGCAGGTTATTTTTATGGTATGTTTCAATGGCCTGGCGTCGTCGCAATGATCACTATATTTATGGCAATTGCCTTTATCATTTCGATGACTATTAAACAGCGTTGATTACTATATTATTTATTACTGTTCTGATTAAATTCCTAATAACCAATAGTTATATTTTTAGAAAAAGCATCGCAGCACTAACTATATTTTTTTAAAAAGCATCACAATGCTAATAAGTTTTTCTACAAAGCAACAAGAGAGCTCATCTATCAAGGTGGGCTCTCTTACTTTCATATATATTATATTCTGCAACATTATCACTTTTCATAAATTGCACTTAGCTCACCTCGTTAGAAGTTAACTTTTTTATAAATCTTTTTTACGCCCTTTAATTTTCAGAAAAATAAGTATAAAATAGACGCTATTAATGTCAGAAAATTCAAAATTATATATGGAGGTTATACACTATGAAAGCAAAAACGAGCTTATGGAAAGATTGGCGTCTACATGGTATCGTCTTCGTCATAATGATTATATCTGAATTCATCGGAACACATAAAATTCCTTTAGGTCCTACGTCACTCCTGTTATTGCCAGTAGTATATGCCGTATTACTAGGTTTAGCTGTTTATTTCACACCAATTATTAAGAAGACACAAGCTAAACATGCGGAATCAATGGTTTTTATTTCTGTAGCGTTACTTATCGCGAAATTCGGTGTTGAAGCAGGTCCCGCTTTACCCAAAATTATCGCTGCTGGACCGGCCTTAATACTACAAGAAATTGGACACCTAGCAACTATAATCTTTGCATTGCCACTAGCTTTAGTTTTGGGATTACGCAAAGAAGCTATCGGAATGACTCATTCTATTGGTAGAGAAGCAAATTTAGCTTTGATTACTGAAAAGTTTGGCATATCTTCTCCTGAATGGCGCGGTGTTATGTCAATTTACATATTCGGAACCATATTTGGTGCTATTTTCTTTAGTATATTTGCTGGATTAATCATTTCTATTGTTCCACTAAGTCCACTTGCATATGCTATGGCATCTGGTGTTGGTAGTGGAGTTATGACAGCTGCCGCATTAGGTCCTTTGGTTTCAATGTATCCAGATCAAGCAAGTACGATCACTGCTTTTTCAGGGGTAAGTAACTTACTGACATCAGTGACAGGATTATATATCGGTATACTTATAGCTCTCCCTTTAACACAAAAATACTATCAATTAATGATGGCCATAAAAGGAAAATTCAGTAGCAAAGGAGAAGAAATAGAATGACATCTAAATATTTAGACTGGTTTCTCACACTTATTGTTGTTGGATTCATTTCACTTATCAGTAATTGGATTGGACAGAGTATAATGCCTTTCAAAGCATTACCTGGCATCTTATCACTTATGTTTATCGCATTTATAGGTTTAATATTACATCAATTACTTCCATTTAATGTTCCTAGTATCGCCTACATTGGGATTATTGGTTTAATACTCACAATCCCTGGAATGCCAGGTTCCTCATATATCGTAAAATGGACTGAACAAGTTGAATTACTATCCCTTGCCACGCCAGTTGTAGCCTATGCGGGTGTTTCAATCGGTAGCTCTTGGGTCGACTTTGCAAAATTAGGTTGGAAGACTGTTATCATTGGCATTGTAATGTTAATCAGTACCTATCTTGGTGCTGCCTTAGTTGCAGAAATCATCTTGCGTATTCAAGGATTAGTATAATCGGAACATAAAGCTCATACATTTTCACTTATTAAAAAAGTCTCCCTAATCCAAGTTAATGGTTAGGGAGACTTGCATCTATTTAATTATCTTGCTTATTTTTGTCATTGCTTTTTCTGCGTCTAGTAAACAATAACGATGAACCAATAAGTGCCATCAGACTACCATAAGCTGTTGTATTCACAGCATCATTTTGTCCTGTTGATGGTAATTCACCTTGCTCGTGGTTGCTACCACTTGCTTCGTTCTCATGATCTGAATTCATTGATTTATCTGCATCGTGTTGTCCATTCAAACCTTGCTCAATACCACTTTGTACATGCTCTAATGCCTGACTATGACTCATATTACTTTGTTGGTCATTTACAGTTCCATTATTATGGATTACCTCTTGAGTGTGATTTGTTTGTTCAATGTCTACATTTACTTCATTGGATGTATTACCATTAGCATCAATAGCAATCACTTTAATAGATTTCATTTTACTCAAATCTACAGTCTCTGGAACTTTAATATCAAATCTACCTTTGCTATCTGCATTTCCACCTAAAACTTTACCATTCGGTAATTTAATTTTAATTGTTGCATTTGCTTCAGCAGTTCCTGAAATATTTTTGCTATCTTTATCTATTGGATTAACATTAGGATTTGTCGGTGCTGTATTATCAGTAACTTTAACAGTAATTTCTTCTGATGTATTACCAGACACATCCGTTGCTGTAATAATCAATGATTCTCCATCATTTAATTTAAAGTTATTAGGAATTTTCACCTTGTAATTTCCTTGTTTATCCACTTTTGTAGATATAACTTTACCATTTGGCAGTTTAACTTTAATCGTTGAACCCACCTCTGCTGTACCGACAACGAGTGGATTATCACTTGTTATTGGTTTCACAGTTGGTGATTTAGGTGCCGTGATATCCTCTACATGAATTGTTGTAGCTAACGATTCATTACTTGATGGATCCACAACCGATACCTCTAGCACTTCTCCACCTTTAAATGTACCTTTGCTCGGTAATTTAACATTGAAAGTACCTTGTTTATCTACTTGTGCAGTTAATAATTTACCATTCGGTAGTTTAACTTTTACAATAGCCCCTGGTTCTGCTGTACCAGTAATATGAGTACTTTCACTTGTTACTTTGTTTACTTTAGGTGTTTCTGGAATTGTTGTATCTTTAACAATGATTATAATTGGGGATGTTTCATTACCTTGAGCATCTACTGCGGTAATGCTTAACTTTTCTCCACCTTTAAATACTAATCCAGAAGGTAAATCAATAACAAAAGCACCTTTATTGTCAGCTTTTACAGATAATTTTTCACCTGTAGGTAATTGAGCATTCACAACCGCATCTGGTTCTGTGATACCTGTTAATTGTTTACTTTCAGTTGTAAACGAATCAATTTTTGGCATAACTGGTGGTGTTGTATCTTTTACCATTAAAATTAGAGGTAATGACATATTTCCTGCTTTGTCTGTTGATACAATTTTAATGTTTTCTCCGCCATTAAAGATTACTTTATTTGGTAAATCAATGACATATTTTCCATTATTGTCTACTTTACCTAATAATTGCGTTCCGTTCGGTAACTCTACTCTAATCGTACTTTGTGGTTCTCCTGTTCCAATGATTTGCAAGTCTTTGCTCGTTAAAGGTTTTGCAGTAGGAACAGTAGGTGGTGTTATATCTGCAACTATAATTTCTGATACATCAGAAACATTGCCCGATGGATCTGTTGCACTAAGTTGAATCTTTTCGCCACCATTTAGTTTAAAGTTTTTCGGTATACTAATAACGTAATTTCCAAAGTTGTCTGCGTTCTCCGTAAATTTATTACCATTTGATATTTTTACTGTTATGATTGCATTTGGCTCTGTTTTTCCAATTATTTCTTCACTTTCACTTGTTATTGGAAGTACTGATGGTGGCTTTGGTGCTGTAACATCTTTAACTATTATATATGTCTTATCAGAAACATTACCTGAGATATCTGTAGATGTTATTCTCATTTCTTCTCCACCATCTAAATTATAACCTTTAGGAATCGGTAGATTAAATTCACCTTTTTTATTTGCTTTGCCGACTATCAGATCTTTGTATGATACAGCAACTTTTATCGTTGCAAATGGTTCTGTTTTTCCACTAATAGATTTACTATCACTTGTCACTTCATAAATTACAGGAGGACTTGGTGGTGTATCATCATCAACTACAATCGTTGTTGGTTTTGACATATTACCTGCTTTATCTGTTGCTGTAACTTCTATTGTTTCTCCACCTTGGAAAACATACTCATCTAATACTTTCACACTATAGATTCCCTGTTTATCAGCTTCACCATAAATTAACTTTCCATTTGGTAATTTCACTATTATCTGTGTTTCAGGTTCTGACATACCAGATAATGAAAAACTTGAGCTTGCTATTGGATAAACTTGAGGTGCTTTAGGCGGTGTTATATCTCGTACGTCTATTATTTTTTCTTCTGATATATTTAATGATTCATCTATACCAAAAACTATTACTTTTTCATTACCTTGCAATTTATAATCAGATGGTAAATTAATGGTAAAGTTGCCTTGATCATTAATAATTGCTATTAAGTCTAAACCGTTTGGTAATTTCAACTTAACTGCCGTGTTTGGTTCTCCAGAACCTGTTATTTGAGTAGACTCACTTGTGATTTGGTTGACTTTAGGTGTAATTGGAGGAGTTATATCTTTATATTCAATTGTTGTTACTTCAGATTTATTTCCTACTGCATCTGTTGCAGTTACCTTCAATTTATCATTAGCTGTTAATTTAATTTGAGATAAATCTATTGTATATTCACCCTGATTATTCGCTACATCAGTTAATTCAGAACCATTAGGTAATACCACTTTAACTATTGATCCTGGTTCACTTATACCAGTGACACTCATATTTTCACTTGTGACTGGATTCACTGAAGGTGCTTCTGGTGCTGTTACATCCTTAACAGTTAACTTTAATATTTCAGATCTATTTCCAGTTATATCAGTAGATGTCACATTCAATTCCTCTCCACCATTAAATAATACATTAGTTAAATCAATCACATAGTTTCCTTGATCATCTGTTACATTTGATAATTCCGTTCCGTCTGGTAATACTAGTTTTATTGTTGATCCTGGCTCACTTGTTCCGCTTACTTGCGTACTTTCACTTGTAACCTCATCTATAGTTGGTATTGTAGGAGGAGTTGCATCTTTAACATTAATTGTTATAGCTTGTGATTTATTACCCGCATCATCAATTGATGATACTTTAATATTTTCTCCACCTTGGAATTTATTGATTCTTGGAATATCGATTGTATAATTACCATTTGAATCAACTTTCGCCATTAGATTCGTACCGTCTGGCAACTCTACTTTAACCGTTGTTTTAGGTTCTGCCCGTCCTACTATATTTGTACTTTCGCTATTAATTGGATTTACAATTGGTGTTAATGGTGGTGTTGTGTCTTTAACTTCAACAATTGCTTCATGAGATACATTTCCTGCTGTATCTATTGATTTAATTTTTAGGTTTTCTCCACCTTGTAATTTTTTCGATACTGTTAAATCAATTGTAAACTCTCCTCGGTCATTAGCTATAGTTACTAATTCAGTGCTATCCGGCATTATAACCTTTACTGACGTATTCGGTTCAGTTGTACCTGTAATTTGTAAGCTTTCACTTGTAACTGGATTTACTGACGGTGCTTTTGGTGGTGTTACATCAATAATTTCTACCACTGTTTCCAGTGATTCATTTCCAGTTGCATCTGTAGAGGTAACTCGTAATCTTTCTCCACCTTGGAATTTTTTGTTGCCTGGTAAAGCGATGACACTTACCCCTTGATTATCTGCTTGACCTATTAGTTCAGTATTATCTGGGAGTAAAATTTTAATTGTACTACCAGGTTCACCAACCACACTTATTTCTACATTTTCAGAAGTTAATGGCAGAACTGACGGTGCTTTTGGTGGCGTTGTATCTATAACATTGATTGTAGTTACTAACGATTTATTCCCTTCTTGATCAGTAGCCGTTACTTTCAAGATATCTCCACCCTGGAGTTTTTTATCACTTGGAATATCTATTACAAATTTCTCTATTGTATTTGCTACACCAGTTAGTTTCGTACCATCTGGTAATTCAACTTTAACGATAGACCCTGACTCACTCGCTCCTCTTATTTGATTTCCTTCACTAGTTACTATTTCTACAAGTGGTGCAAATGGTGGAGTTGTATCTTTGACTATAATATTTGTAATTTGTGATTCATTACCAGAAATGTCTGTTGATGTGACTTTGAGTTGTTCTCCACCTCGGAATTCTTTTCCATTTGGAATATCAATACTGTAATTTCCTCGGTCATCAGTGACACCTTTCAGTTTTGTACCATCTGGTAATTCTATATTAACTTCACTTTCCACTTCAGCTGTTCCAGTGATTTGAGAATGTTTACTTGTTACTTCATTTACTGTTGGTGCATTTGGTGGTGTAACATCTCTAACTTTTACAGGTATTTCTTTTGATTTGTTGCCTGATGTGTCTGTTGATGTGACTTTAAGTTGTTCTCCACCTCGGAATTTCTTGTTTGCTGGAAGATCGATGCCATAGTTTCCTTGGTCATCTGCCACTCCTGTTAATTCTGTGCCATCCGGTAATTCTACTTTAATTATTGAACCTGGTTCACTCTCTCCTGATATTTGTGTGTCTTCACTTGATACTATAAATACAAGTGGTGCAAATGGTAGTGTTGTATCTTTCACTTCAACTACTGCTTCATTAGACTTATTACCTGATGCATCTGTTGATGTTACTTTAAGCTGTTCTCCACCTCGGAATTTCTTGTTAGCTGGAATGTCAATGCCATAGTTTCCTTGATCATCTGCCACTCCTGTTAATTCTGTGCCATCCGGTAATTCTACTTTTACCGTACTTTCTGCTTCTGCTGTACCACTTACTTGTGGACTTTCACTTGTAACTTCACTCACCGTTGGTGCGACTGGTGGCGTCGTATCTTTTACACCTATTACTTTCTCATCAGATTTGTTACCTGATGGGTCTGTTGATGTTACTTTAAGCTGTTCTCCACCGTTGAATTTCTTATTACCTGGAAGATCGATTGTGTAATTACCTTGGTCATCCGCTACACCTGTTAACTCTGTTCCATCCGGTAATTCTACTTTTACCGTACTTCCTGGTTCGCCTGTGCCTGTTACTTGTGTGCTTTCACTTGTAACTTCACTCACCGTCGGTGCGACTGGTGGCGTCGTATCTTTTACATCTATTACTTTCTCATCAGATTTGTTGCCTGATGCATCTGTTGATGTTACTTTAAGCTGTTCTCCACCTCGGAATTTCTGGTTAGCTGGAATGTCGATGCCATAGTTTCCTTGATCATCTGCCACTCCTGTTAACTCTGTTCCATCTGGTAACTCTACTTTTACTGTTGTACCTGGTTCGCCGGTGCCTGTTATTTGTGTGCTTTCACTCGTTACTTCACTCACCGTTGGTGCGACTGGTGGCGTCGCATCTTTTACATCTATTACTTTCTCATCAGATTTGTTACCTGATGGGTCTGTTGATGTTACTTTAAGCTGTTCTCCACCGTTGAATTTCTTATTACCTGGAAGATCGATTGTGTAATTACCTTGGTCATCCGCTACTCCTGTTAACTCTGTTCCATCCGGTAATTCTACTTTTACCGTACTTCCTGGTTCCCCTGTGCCTGTCACTTGCGTGCTTTCACTTGTAACTTCACTCACCGTTGGTGCGACTGGTGGCATCGTATCTTTCACTTCAACTACTGCTTCATCAGACTTATTACCTGATGCATCTGTTGATGTAATCTTAATACTCTCTCCACCGTTAAATTTCTTATTAGAAGGGAGATCGATTGTGTAATTACCTTGGTCATCCGCCACTCCTGTTAATTCTGTGCCATCCGGTAATTCTACTTTTACCGTACTTCCTGCTTCTGCTGTTCCACTTACTTGTGGACTTTCACTAGTAACTTCACTCACCGTTGGTGCGACTGGTGGCGTCGTATCTTTTACTTCAACTACTGCTTCATTAGACTTATTACCTGATAGATCTGTCGATGTTACTTTAAGCTGTTCTCCACCTCTGAATTTCTTGTTTGCTGGAATGTCGATGCCATAGTTTCCTTGGTCATCCGCTACACCTGTTAACTCTGTGCCATCTGGTAATTCTACTTTAACCGTACTTCCCGGTTCGCCTGTGCCTGTTACTTGCGTACTTTCACTCGTTACTTCACTCACCGTTGGTGCGGCTGGTGGCGTCGTATCTTTCACTTCAACTATTGCTTCATCAGACTTATTACCTGATGCATCTGTTGATGTAATCTTAATACTCTCTCCACCGTTGAATTTCTTATTATCTGGAAGATCGATTGTGTAATTACCTTGATCATCTGCCACTCCTGTTAACTCTGTGCCATCTGGTAATTCTACTTTTACCGTACTTCCCGGTTCTCCTGTGCCTGTTACTTGTGTACTTTCACTTGTAACTTCACTCACCGTTGGTGCGACTGGTGGCGTCGTATCTTTTACATCTATTACTTTCTCATCAGATTTGTTGCCTGATGCATCTGTTGATGTCACCTTAATACTTTCTCCACCGTTAAATTTCTTATTAGATGGGAGATCGATTGTGTAATTACCTTGGTCATCCGCTACACCTGTTAACTCTGTGCCATCCGGTAATTCCACTTTTACCGTACTTCCTGCTTCTGCTGTTCCACTTACTTGTGGACTTTCACTCGTTACTTCACTTACCGTCGGTGCGACTGGTGGTGTTGTATCTTTTACATCTATGACTTTCTCATCAGATTTGTTACCTGACGCATCTGTTGATGTTACTTTAAGCTGTTCTCCACCTCGGAATTTCTGGTTAGCTGGAATATCGATAACATAATTGCCTTGGTCATCTGCCACTCCTGTTAATTCTGTTCCATCCGGTAATTCTACTTTTACCGTACTTCCTGGTTCCCCTATGCCTGTTACTTGTGTGCTTTCACTCGTTACTTCACTCACCGTTGGTGTCACTGGTGATGTTGTATCTTTTACATCTATTACTTTCTCATCAGATTTGTTGCCTGATGGATCTGTTGATGTCACCTTAATACTTTCTCCACCGTTAAATTTCTTATTAGAAGGGAGATCGATTGTGTAATTACCTTGGTCATCCGCTATACCTGTTAACTCTGTGCCATCCGGTAATTCCACTTTTACCGTACTTCCTGCTTCTGCTGTTCCACTTACTTGTGGACTTTCACTTGTAACTTCACTCACCGTTGGTGCGACTGGTGGTGTTGTATCTTTTACTTCAACAATTGCTGCAGTTGATTTATTTCCTGATGCATCTGTCGATGTTACTTTAAGCTGTTCTCCACCTCGGAATTTCTTGTTTGCTGGAATGTCGATGCCATAGTTTCCTTGATCATCTGCCACTCCTGTTAATTCTGTTCCATCTGGTAATTCCACTTTTACCGTACTTCCTGCTTCTGCTGTTCCACTTACTTGTGGACTTTCACTCGTAACTTCACTCACCGTTGGTACGACTGGTGGGGTGATATCTTTCACATCAACAATTGCTGCAGTTGATTTATTTCCTGATGCATCTGTCGATGTTACTTTAAGCTGTTCTCCACCTCGGAATTTCTGGTTAGCTGGAAGATCAATTATGAATTCACCTTGATAATTCGTTACATCTATTACTTCACTTCCATCTGGTAACTCTACTTTTACTGTTGAACCTGCTTCTGCCGTTCCAGTAATTTGCGAACTCTCACTATTGATTTCATTTACTATTGGCACCTCTGGCGGAGTCATATCCTGGACAATAATAGGTGTTGATAAAGCAAAATTACCCGGTTGACTTATTGCAGAAAGTTCTAGTCTTTCTCCACCAGTATATTTAATATGACTTGGTAATAAAATTTCGAAATCACCAGAATCAGCTGCTTTACCATAAAGAATACTTCCATCTGGTAATTTCACACTAATTAATGAACCTGATGCTGCTAAGCCAGTTATTACTTTTGATTTAGTCGTTACTGGCTGCACAATTGGGAAACCTATATATCCTTGCACAGTAACACTAGCTGGTTCTGATGAAATACCTTTCCCACTAATAGCAATAACTTCTATTTTATCTCCTACTTTTAATTTATAATCATCAGGTAAAAGAACTTCAAATCGACCATTTTCGTCACCTTTTGACAAAATTTCCATATCATTAGGTAAAACAACTCTAATTATTGCATTCGGTTCAGTTGTTCCAGTAACACTTGAGTCTCTATTACTCACCGGATTAACTATAGGTGCATCAATTGAAGCGCTATCAATAACAGTTACAGGATCTGAAGGCACACTTGTATTTCTACCTTTTTTAGCTGTAGCAATTAATACTGTTCCTACTTTTAGAGGTTGTTTTAATTTTATAAATGCACCACTTTGACCTTTTGCAATGTTTACACGTCCGATAAATTTCCCTTTATTATCCTTAACGGTTATTGTAGAACCTTCTATACCTGTTACTCCTATGTCTAAATCTGTTTCATTTACCTCTTCTATAACAGGTTTCAACATCTCTGTAATGTCTAAAGCATTAAAAGTGGATTTTTCAGGATTTTTATATTTAGATGAAATGATATTTGCAGTATATTGGCCCGGCTTTAAATTAGATACTTTGATACTGAAATCACCATTCGTCTCTAATTTTCCTTTACCTATTTCTTTATTTTGCGAATCCATGATTTTAACTTCTTGTTCTGTTGCACCATCCAAAACACGTACTGTCCCTTTAATTACATCCATGTCTGTGGACACATCTTGAACAACTGGTTTAGCAACAAGTGGTGAAGTTCTTAAATTCATAAACTCATTACCATCAGTATTACCATCATTATCAGTATCTGAATTAAAGGGATCGGTATGCGAGCTATGAATTTCAAAGTTATCTGTCAAACCATCCCTATCTATATCTTGAATATAATATGTAGAAGTTCCAAAGGTATTTTTTATCAATCCTCCGAATCTATCTGTTAAATAACCATAAAACGTAAATTCCTCTTTTATTTTCGAAGTATCAGCTATTAAGTTACCATTATCATCAAACTTTGCATCTCGAATTAATATATTATTCGGCGTTTGATTAAATTTAACAACTATTCTGATTCCAACAGTTTCTGGTAGGGAATTATTAAATTCGATTATAGAATTTAAGTCATACGAAGTAATTGATCCTTCACCGTTTGCATTAACTGGTAAAATCGCTACTCTTGTATCTTCATAATATGTTTTATCAAATCCAGATAAACCTTTAAAATCATATCTATGCAATTCTATTTGTCCAGCGAATGGGAGTAATTTTGGATCAATTTTATAGTGATACGTCCATTGTTTGTTAAGCCCTGAATCTAATAATGGACCTCCATAATTTAAAATACCATTTTTTAAAATCTGTTGATCCCCCACGAAAGCGCCATACTCTCCAATTGAAGCATCAAATTGTACAGAACCACAGCTAGCTTTAAATGCATTATTGGCCGCATCAGAGGTTGATTTTTTCAAATTTGTATATGATTCTTCTGCTTTAGTTAAAAAATATCCACTTGTTTCAGATGTTTTTATTTTTTTATTTTCTTGTGCATCTTTAACATAAATTAAATAATTTAATTTATCTGCGAATAAATCTGTTTGAGAATTTAATATATTTTCTACAGTATCATCTAATTCAATTACACCACCTTCTGCAGTATATTGACTAAGAATTTCCGCTCCACCAAACAATCCGTTGTTCGCTCTTATATAATTTACTTGCCAAATGTTTGTTTTTTTACCGATGGCATTTTCTAACCTTGTAAACTCAACTGGCATACTTTGATTAGCAGGAATTGCTGAAACTTTAGTGATATGATTTGCTATAACTTCATCTAATTGTAAATTTATTTTATACCGCTCTCCTGAATTAGCTCCAATCATATAACTATGAATTTTAAAAGGGATACGTTTTCCTTTCAATATATTATTATCTATTAATTTTTCTGGATCAAAAATTAATGTCTGGAAAGTATAATTGTCTGAGTAATCCAAAGTTTCTAATGATGCGTCTTCTGTCTTATCTCTGTTAGCAGTAGTTTGACGTTTTGTTCTTTTTAATGAACGTGTTGATGCTTCGTGTGTTGCAACAACTTTTTTAAGCTTTTTATTCTGTGTTTGCTTATCTGGTTGTGCTTGTCCGTTAACTTTGCGACTTTCTTTTGTATTTTCATTCTTTTGTTCTTCGGGCCTAATAATTTGTGGCTTATTAATAGAATTGTTTACATTTGAATTCTTAGGTGCTTGTAGCGATGACGTTTCGCTTTCTTCAGTCGATGCTTCAGCTTCAGTAATCTGTTGCTTTGTTTCTTCAGGTTTATGTTCTGTTAGCACAGATTCTTCTTTATTATTAATTGGTTCAGTTTGTGTCTCTATGCTTTCTTCTTTGTTCTGTTGTTCTTCGTTACTCTCATGTTCGTTAGTAACGTCTTTATTTATGTGCTCATGTTGACTTGCAGTAGATTGACTTGTTGTTTCATTTGTACTCTGTTGCGCTTCATCAATATGCTTTGTTTCATGTGCGGTTTGCTCTTGTGTTGATTGTTGTACGGATTGCTCTTGTGATTTGTCTACCGTTGTGCTCTCTTGTTGTTCATGTGGTTCGGAATTTTCGTTTGAATTAGCAACTGTGTTGTTTTTTTCTTGGCTTGCTAATTCATCGGCGTATGCCTCATTACCTAATCCAAACACTAATGTAGCACCTATGAGTAAAGATGCTGTACCAACTGTAAGCTTTCTAATCGAGTATTTGTTCCTTTGACTCGAAATGTTATTACAATTTTTGTTCATTAGATTCCTCCACGTTATTATATTGTAAACAATTCTAATACGTATAATATCACAATACTATAAATAATTTAAGTATTTATTTTAGATTATTAACGAATTTTTATAAAATTAATCGAACCTGATTTATAAATCCACATTCAAACCGTACGTATTGCATACTTTAAATTACATTTAAAATTGGAAAACACCTTTTTATTTCTATATTTAAACACAACAAAAAAAGAGGTTTATCAGTGTTTCAACCTCACTAATAAACCTCTTTTAAATTCAATACATTCATCATTTTTACAATTAATTCACAGAGTTAATCTTTGTGTTAATTTTAAATCTTAATTATGCCGTTCTTAAATATTTGTCATAATCAAAACT
Organism: Staphylococcus sp. 231237_7MaSpsaltlick; assembly: GCF_043107035.1. Taxonomy (NCBI): domain Bacteria; kingdom Bacillati; phylum Bacillota; class Bacilli; order Caryophanales; family Staphylococcaceae; genus Staphylococcus; species Staphylococcus sp. 231237_7MaSpsaltlick. Next base: position 205,997 of record NZ_JBICNX010000004.1, on the reverse strand, counting down.
ATTAATATCATTTGTAACAATTACTTTAGTGGCTATAATCATTTCTAATACTCGGCTAACAATACACACTGCATCTAAGTGTAATGATTTAATATCATTTATTTCTAATACAATAAAGCGAATCACATTAACGTCAGCACCTACGCTTTTTATTAAATCTTCAATGTATAACGTTAATTGATTTATATAGTCTTGATTTGAAATTGCAATGACTCTAGAATTAATAGGTTCTTTTCTGTCATTTCTTAGATACAAAAGTGTATTACCCATACTATATCTAACAATTAAATACATCAAATCACACCACTTTATTTATCATTTATTAATAGTATATACATTTCAGGAAATTCCAAAACATTTTTTCTTAATTTTGCGCAATTTATTATGTAGTGATTGATTTTCTCATAAAAAAGAAAAGAGATTCCTATCACTAATCCTTTACCACATATCTTATCCGTCCAAAATGGCATTCATGGATGAGCTCAATAGCAATCTCCTAATTAAAGCAGTTTATTTAATTGTTTGTGCGCTTTCTAACTAAAACACAATTTAAAAGAGACCTGTTGGTTTAGTATCATAACTCACTAATAAATTTTTAGTTTGTTGATAGTGTTCTAGCATCATCAAGTGATTTTCTCTACCAATCCCGCTCATTTTATAACCACCAAACGCTGCATGTGCGGGATATGTATGGTAGTTATTCACCCATACTCGACCTGCTTGAATACCACGCCCAATTCGATAAGCAGTATTTTGATTTCTAGTCCATAGTCCTGCACCAAGTCCGTATTCTGTATCATTCGCCATCTCCAAGGCTTCAGCTTCATCTTTAAATGTCGCAACAGATAGTACTGGACCAAATATCTCTTCTTGGAAAATTCTCATATCTTGCGTTCCTTTAAAAATTGTAGGTTCTATATAAAATCCATTCTCTAAGTCGTCTCCTTCGGTACGGATACCCCCACCAACTAATACTTCTGCTCCTTCAGATTTTCCAATATCTAAGTATTTTTTAATCTTTTCTTGTTGTTCATTAGAAGTTTGTGCTCCCACCATAGTTGTGTCATCTAAAGGATTGCCAAGTTTAATCTTGTTCACTTTATCTATGCACAACTCAATAAAGTCATCATAAATATCTTCGTGAATTAACGCTCTGGATGGACATGTACAGACTTCACCTTGATTCAAGGCAAACATAACTAATCCCTCAACTGCTTTATCTAGATATTCATCATTTTCATCCATAATGTCTTTAAAGAATATGTTCGGTGATTTACCACCTAATTCTAACGTCACTGGAATAATATTATCGCTCGCATTTTTCATAATTATTTTTCCAGTTGTAGTCTCTCCCGTAAAAGCCACTTTATTAATTTCTGTATGTGTAGCTAAAGCTTCACCTGTTTCAGCCCCAAAGCCATTAACTACATTTAAAATTCCTGCTGGTAATAGATCTTCAATTAATTCGATAAAGTGCAAAATAGAAACTGGTGTTTGTTCTGCCGGTTTTAACACGACAGCATTTCCAGTTACTAATGCAGGCGCAATCTTCCATGTCGCCATTAACAATGGGAAATTCCATGGAATAATCTGACCAACAACACCTAATGGTTCTTTGTAATGATATGCAACGGTGTCATTATCAATTTGTGAAATACCACCTTCTTCGGCACGAATAACTCCTGCAAAATATCTAAAATGATCAACAACTAACGGTAAATCTGCAGCTAATGTTTCTCTAACTGGTTTCCCGTTATCAAATGTTTCGATTACAGCTAAATATTCTAAATTCTCCTCAACCCTATCTGCAATTTTCAACAATAGTTGTGAACGTTCTGCAGGTGATTGCTTTGCCCATTCAATCTGTGCTTCTTTCGCTGCTGCAACTGCCAAATCTACATCTGCTTTTGTTGATCTTGGAATCTGTGCATAAACTTCACCTGTAATAGGCGAAATGTTATCAAAATATTGACCTTCTTCTGGTTCTTTCCAAGTACCTCCAATGTAATTTGCATATGTTGATTTCACTTTGTATTTCGCATCTTGCTCAGTTGGATTTGTATATAGCATATTAAAACCTCCTCTATTCGCTTGTATACCCTATAGGACAATGTTGTAAGCGTTTTCTTTAGAAGGAATTTTTTTCCATTTTCACTTGAATTATATGTGAAAATGGATGACCTAAATTATGTAGCTATCTAACTGTCATTGATGTGATGGCACTAACAATTAAGACAATGCCTGTTAAGTAAAACATAAACAATAATAAGATAATCGGTGATATAAATGTAAGTATCAAGCCACCCATAATAAATATAAAAGCAAAGAACAATTGCCAGATGCCTGATATGATGCCAGTTGCTGTATACTTGAAGATTCCAAAGATAAGTGCTGGTAAAAATAATAATAAAATCGTCGCAATACTTAGTAATAATTCGTATGGTTGTTCAAAGCTAATTGCATGTTCACCTATCGAATACTTTGCACAAACTAATAATGTAAAAATAATCAAAACTGCTGATAAAATAATAAATCCTATACGCGCTTTCAAAATATACACCTCAATAGTTTATCTTTTTAATATATTTTTACTCTAATATAATTCTTTGTCAACAAATTATGTATAATTATTTATATTTTAATATTTTTACAACTATAATAAGAATAGATAATAGCCTACTATATTTTAATGTAAAATAATGTGTCATAGTTGCTGATATTACAATGCGAATCGCAGACGCATTTCGAGACGTATTCTTATACTAGTAAATCGTACTAATAATACGCAGTGTTTAATTATAAAAGCCCCCTTCAAAATAAACGTTTGAAGGGAGCTTATTATAAAACTCATTTACGAGTTATATTTCTCAGATTTATATCCGAAGTGCTTTTTAACAGTATACAACATAAAGCACTTTATTATTTATTGATTAAATCAAGCTCATTACCAGTAGCCTGTCTAATTTCTTTCAATAAAACATAATCTTCGATTAATGATTGTCCATAAGATGGAATCATTTCTTTAATCTTGCCATCCCATTCTTTGATATATTCAGGGAAGTTTTTCTCTAATACTTCTAATGCTACAGAAACAGAAGTAGATGCCCCTGGTGATTCACCCAATAATGCGATAACTGAATGATCTTTAGAGTTAACTACCTCAGTACCAAATTGAATGTAGCCTCGACCATGTTCTTTCGTATCTTTGATAACTTGAACACGTTTACCTGCGATATGAATATCCCAGTCTTCGTCTTTGGCATTAGGCACAAATCTACGTAGCTCTTTCATACGGTCTTCCTTTTTAGCCAATACTTCTTGGATAGAGTATTTCACTAATGGGAAGTTTTTGAATGCTGATGCTAACATTGTACCCACATTACTTGTATTTAACGATTTGAATAAATCTAAGTTAGAACCGTTCTTCAAGAATTTAGGACCAATTGCAGCAAATGGACCAAATAGTAACGTATTCTCATCTTGGATATATCTTCTATCTAAGTGTGGTACTGTCATTGGAGGTGTGCCAGGTGGTTCTTTACCATATACTTTGGCTTCGTGTTCTGCAACAACCTTTGGATTGTTACAAACTAAGAATGCACCACTAATTGGGAAACCACCTAAGTGTTTGCTTTCAGGGATACCTGTTTTTTGTAACAATGGTATCGCATGTCCACCAGCACCAATAAATACATAATCAGTGATATATGTTTCTACTTTTTTAGTGTTTAGGTCTTTAACTTTAACTTCCCATTTGCCATCTTTACGACGGTTGAAATCTTGAACTTCATGTTTATAGAAGATTTCAGCATTATCATGTTCGTTTAAGTTTTTAGCCATTTTTCTAGTAAGTTCACCAAAGTTTACGTCAGTACCTTCATCTATCTTACTAGCAGCAACTTTCTCTTCTGGGTTACGTCCATCCATCATTAACGGAATCCATTCTTTCAGCTTTTCATGGTCTTCCGTATATTCGATACCTTTAAACATAGATAATGGAGAAAGTGCTTCGAAACGTCTTTTCAAGAAATTAATATTACGTTCGCCTTGTACGAAACTAATGTGCGGTAAAGGACGAATAAATTCTTGAGGGTTTTGAATTTGGTTAGTCTTAACTAGGTAAGACCAAAATTGTTTAGAAATCTCAAATTGTTCATTGATTTCCTTTGCCTTTTCAATATCGATAGAACCATCTTTTTGTTCAACTGTATAGTTCAACTCACATAATGCGGCATGTCCAGTACCAGCATTATTTCGTTCGTTTGAACTTTCAATTGCAGGTTTCTCAAGTCTTTCAAAAAGTTTAATATTCCAATCTGGTGCAAGATCTTTTAAAAATGAGCCGAATGTTGTACTTAAAACACCCGCGCCAATTAAAATGACGTCTTTAGAGTTTGAATCACTCATTTTTTTACCACCTTTCATAATTCACTTCTTTGAATAGCCCACAAAAATAGCACTTACTATTTCATGGTATGATACAATACAAACATTTTTCCAATGTTATTAGGTATATACCCAAATTAATGTAATCTGATCATTTTACTTGTTTTCTCGATAAATCTCTCTCACGTTTAATGATAAATCAACGTTAAGAAAATGTAAAATGTGTGTGTTACATTTCTTCTAACAATTTATATTAAATGCTATACAATAATTATTGGTTAATTAGTCATCGGTTACAATAATATTATCTATAAGTCGTGCTTTACTAAACTTAACCGCTAACGAGATAAATATATCACCTGTTATGGTTTGCTGTTCAACAAGTTCCGGATAACTATAGATGGCAAATGTTTCTATTTCTCCATCAGTATGTTCATTCAAATAAGTACATGCCGCTTCTATTAATTTAGTACTATCCTTCTCACCTGCAATATAACGCTCATGTGCAAGCTTTAAACTTTGATATAAATGAGGTGCTTGTTTACGTTCCTCCTCTGTTAAATAGATGTTGCGCGAACTACGTGCAAGTCCATCTGCTTCACGAACGATTTCCACACCTACAATTTTAATAGGATGGTTAAAGTCTTTAACCATTTGTTCAATAATTGCTAATTGTTGTGCATCTTTTTTTCCAAAATATGCATAAGTCGGACGAACAATATTAAATAATTTATTAACCACTGTGACGACACCATCAAAATGGCCAGGTCTTTGTGCACCTTCTAACACTGATGCTAATCTACCTGCTCTAACTTGAATCGTCGGTTCTGAAGGATACATCTCTGCTACACTTGGATAAAAGATATAATCTACGCCAATACTTTCAGCTTTAGCACTGTCTTGTTCAATATTTCTCGGGTATGCATCAAAGTCCTCATCCGGCCCAAACTGTAAAGGATTTACAAAGATACTAATCACAGTAATATCATTTTCAGCGATAGATTGTTGCATCATAGTCAAATGACCTTCATGTAACGCGCCCATCGTAGGTACAAAACCAATATTTAACCCACGTTGTTGCCATGTTTGTGTAAGTTGTTGCATTTCAGCAATCGTAGTAATTAACTTCGTCATTATGATTCCTCACTCAAAATTTGCTTTTTATACGTATGTTCTGCATCAGGAAATTGTCCCGCTTTAACTTCTCTATTATATTGATTTAATGCATCTACACCGCTTGAAAAATCACCATAGCGTTTCACAAATTTCGCTTTATGCTCTACACCATAATTTAAGATATCATGATATACCAATACCTGCCCATCTGTACCATTGCCTGCTCCAATGCCAATGACAGGGATGTCTACTTTCTCAGCAATAACTTTTGCTAAATCACTCGGCACTGCTTCTAATACAATCATCACTGCACCAGCATGTTGCACTTCTAATGAATCATTAATGAGTTGTTGTGCTGCTTCCTTGGTATTTGCTTGCATCTTATATCCCATAATACCGACACTCTGCGGCGTAAGTCCCAAATGAGAAACAACTGGAATTCCAATATTGCTACAATTTTTAATAAATGTTGTTAAGTGGGCACCTTCTGCTTTGATCGCATTGGCATCCGTTTCACGATATAACTTAATTGCTGATTGAATATCCTGCGCTTCACTCACACCTACAGCTCCGAATGGCACGTCAACAATGACAAAGGTATCAGGCGCACCACGTCGCACTGCTTTCGTATGATGGATCATGTCTGCCACAGTTACTTGTACAGTACTCTCATATCCTAAGACCGTCATGCCCAGTGAATCTCCTACGAGAATCGTATCAATCTGTGCTGCTTCGGCTTGCTTAGCACTTGGATAATCATATGCAGTTACCATTGAAATTTTGTCATTATCTTGTTTCATTGCCAGTAGTTGATTTAATGTTTTCAATTACTATATCCCCCGTATTTTTGTTATATTTGTATTAATAATCACATATTAACGAAATTTTTTAGAAAAGGAAACACGAAATGACTAAGATTGCTATTATTGGACCTGGCGCAGTCGGTGGTACGATTGCACATGATTTATTACCAACATTTACGCATCTCACTTTAGTGGGTAGACAGTCACAAACCATCACTTACACAGAAAGCACTGCACCAAACACTGAGACAATACTAAACGTGACCGCGATTGATGAGTTTGATGACCTTGTCGACATTTTATTTATTGCAGTTAAAATTCCACAACTAGATGCAATAATACAAAAATTACCAAACTTCATTCATGAAGACACCATTATTATTCTAGCGCAAAATGGCACAGGTCAATTACCACGCATCCCACACAAACACGTGTTTCAAGCAGTGGTTTATATTAGTGGGCAAAAGCGCCAACAACATATTACTCATTTTAGAGATCATCAATTGATATTACAGCATTCACCATCAACACAACAACTTCAGCATTTATTTTCAAATACGCAATTAGATATCACTTTAGTTGAAGATATTGATCAATCTATTTGGTATAAATTATTGGTTAACTTAGCGATTAATACAGTAACAGCATTAAGTCGCCAAACTGCTCAAGTGCTAAAGGTTGAAGGCATACAAACTTTATGTGAACGATTGTTACAAGAAGGCGTGAAGATAGCTCAAGCGGAAGGTGTTATATTCCACCAAGATGTTATTAGTGAAATTATGACTATCTATCAAGGTTATCCTGATCAAATGGGAACTAGTATGTATTATGATATTATCGAAGGAAAGCCATTGGAAATTGCAGGTATTCAAGGCTTTCTCTATCAAGTTGCTCATAAGCATCAACTAGCTACCCCGACACTTGATACCGTCTATCCATTATTATTAGCACAACAACAATAAGTGCCACAATTATGCGCGCACTGTGAGGTAAGACAACCCTCAGCCATACCTTTGTTTAATAAATTTTAAAAAGCACTGTATTTCCATTATTCTCTTCAGACGTTTTACTCAAAGTCTAACGTACAGAAGCGAACATCTATAGGAAACAACAGTGCTTTACTATTATTTATAATCAATAACCATAGAAATCAATGTCCTATGATTTCCTTTATTTATATACGTATGTGGTATATCCGATTTAAATCTTAATGCATCCCCCTCAGTTAAAGTAAGCACTTCATTCTCAAGGTGCATCTCTAATTCCCCTTCAATAATAATGATTGATTCTTCAGACCCTGATAAATGTGGTTCAGATTCAAGCTTTGCTTGAGGATCTAATTCAACATGAAAGAATTCAAACGACTTACTTTTTTCAAATGGAAAGTAAGGAAACACTTTATATTTCCCCTCTTCTTCTGTTACTGGAATGATATCATCCTTCTTGATAAATTTATAATCCGCTTCACTTTCATTCATTAAACTACTAAATGATAATTTCAAACCGTTACTAATTTTCCATACTGTATTGATAGAAGGTATGGTATTTCCCTTTTCAATTTCATTTAAAGATGATGAACTAACGCCTGTCAGTTTTGAAAGTTGTTCCAAACTAATCTTATTTTTCTTTCTATATAAATAAATATTTTTAGCTACAATTTTATGGAACTCCATAGTTAAGTCTCCTTCTTTATATTGACTTTCCAGTTTAAAGGATATAAAATCCAGTTAACAGGATTATCCTTTATTGTGGATTTATTAGCTTATATATCCATCATACAGGAAATGACAAGGAGAATACAATTATGCTTATTTCTTTTATTTTATATACAGTATTTATGAGTTATACACCAGGACCAAATAATTTACTTGCTTTAGATGGATCACTCCGTTTCGGTTTCAAAGGAACGAAACGTTTTTTATTCGGTATCGGCTTAGGATTTTTATCATTGTCTATTATATGTTTAGTGTTTAGTAGCTATCTAACGCTTTATTTTAAAAATTTCGTCCCCCTGATCAAAATTTTAGGTTTTATCTACTTACTTTATTTAGCTTTTTCTGTATTTAAAAGTCATGAAAAGGGAAAAGAAAACCGTAGTTGTTATAGATTGCGTGATGGACTTTACCTACAATACATGAATCCTAAGACAATTGTTTATGTACTTACTGCAATTGTTAGTTATGCCACGGTACAAAGCTCTAGCTATTTTATGATGATTAGCTATACACTCATTATTGCCTTAATTGGTGTTTCTGGCGCCATTGCTTGGTCGTTGATGGGGCTTTGCTTCAAACAATTACTAACTAAGTACAACACACAATATAAGCTTATTATGTCAGCTAGTTTAGTTATCTTAGCTTGTATGATGCTGTTTGAATAAGAAATCGAGGTTAGATGTCTCACTATTAAATAAATTATGCCTGCAACTTTCACTTTATTAAGTTTGTTTCCCAAAATATGAACACGCTTCACATTTTGAATGCACTCTAACCTCACTTTTTTATAACTATCGCTACTACCACTTTTTCTACTAAAATATTTCTCCATTATCTTTTATGTTACTTTTTTCGATTACACGAAATTTATTGTTTGCATTTTTATATTTAGCGCGTTACACTTTAATCAATCGCGCACGATTAATTTATTTCATGGAGGTGACCTATTTGGACGACACAATGAAATTAACAAATCAACTATGTTTCTCTGTATATAATGTTAGCCGTTTATTTTCTAAGTTTTATGAACAGGTACTCTCAGATTATGGATTAACATATTCACAATATATTGTCTTAGTCTCTCTTTGGGAACAAGACAACCAAACTTTATATCGTATTGGACAGGCACTAAATTTAAAGAGCAATACACTTACGCCTTTACTCAAACGCTTAGAACAAGCTGGATGGATTGAGCGAAAGAAAATTGAATCTGATAAGCGTCAATTACTCGTCAGCCTTACCGAAATGGGTAAAGATAAAGAACAAGAAATTTATACTGCAATTTCACAATGTGTTGCAGAACGTATGGATACAAGTGAATATCAACACGCAAAGGAAATTATGGATCGTTTAGAACAGTCTTTAAATCATATCGTGAAATAAATTTAGGAGGAATTTATTATGTCAGAACAATTTAACTATGATGTTATATTTTTAGGAAGTGGACATGCAGCATGGCATGCTGCTTTAACTTTAAAGCAAGCTAACAAATCAGTAGCTATTATTGAGAAAGATAAGATTGCTGGGACATGTACAAACTATGGTTGTAATGCCAAAATTTTATTAGAAGGCCCTTACGAAATATTAGAAGCAGCTGAAAGTTATCCAAATATCATTAATCAAGAGCAATTATCTGTAAACTGGGAAAATCTTATGTCCTATAAACAACAAGTTATCTCTCCACTATCAGGTACGTTAGAACATATGTTTACTCAATATGGTATTGATGTATATCACGGTGCAGGTTCACTTGTTAGCGAACATTTAATCGAAGTAAACGAACAACAACTTACTGCTGATTATATCGTTCTTGCAACAGGACAACACAGCAATAAATTACCAATCGAAGGTACAGAACATACTTTTGATAGTCGTAATTTCTTATCATTAGAACATTTCCCTAAACACATGACTATTATAGGTGCAGGCATTATTGGAATCGAATTTGCTTCAATCGCTATTAAAAATGGTAGCGAAGTAACAATCATCCATCACACAGATGAAGCATTAACTGGATTCAACCGTAAACATGTCGATAAGTTAATAGATAAATTGGCTAATGAAGGTGTTCAATTCCATCTTGAAGATTCACCTGAAAAAGTAAGTAAAACAGATGCTGGTTATATTGTAACTACAGCTAAAGGAGAAAGTATTCAGACAGACTACGTGTTAGATTCAACTGGTCGTCGTCCAAATGTTGAAGGTATTGGCTTAGAAAAATTAGGTATTGAATACAGTGCAAAAGGTATACAAGTTGATGAATATTTAAGAACAAATGTACCAAATATTTATGCGAGTGGTGATGTGTTAGATAAAGCAATTCCTAAATTAACACCAACTGCAACATTTGAATCTAATTATATTGCAGCTCATATTCTTGGTATGACTACTTTAGCAATTGCATACCCTGCTATTCCATCTGTCTTATATTCATTACCACGATTAGCACAAATTGGTGTAACTGTTGAAGAAGCTAAGCAAAACGAAGATCAATATACAATCAAAACAATCCCATTCGGCAAACAGTTACTATTCGAATATAAAAATGAAACTACAGCAGAAATGGATATTGTCTTAGATTCACAAAAACATCTAGTTGGTGCTGAAATTTATGCTAATGATGCACCTGATTTAATTAACTTGCTCACATTTATTGTCAACAAACAAATTACAGCACAAGAATTAAATCAAATGGTATTTGCTTTCCCTGGCAGCTCTAGTGGTGTGTTAGATTTATTAAAAATGAATATGATGTAATAAGTCATTCAATCACGCAATCTATTTAATTTCCAAACAGTTTGTAGCATCTCAGTTGTATATCGTGTTACCAATCTGTTTGAGCGCAAAGTATTCTATTTTAACTTCGTTTCTAAGATATTATCTTTATTTTGCTATAATATTGTTCATAGTAAGACATTATAGAAAAAAAGCACACATCCATCGATAGACGCTACACACTAATTAATTTGTTAGTATGTAATGTACTTCATGTATGTGTGCTTTCTTTAATTAATTTTTACTATTTATATGTGTAGTGCTAGTAAAAGATGAAAATTATTGGAAGAATCCTGAAATAGTTTTAACTTCTAAGAACTCCTCAATTCCGTAGTCTCCCCATTCTCTACCAATACCAGATTGTTTATATCCACCGAATGGCATATCTGCACTTCTTGGATATTCATTTATTTCAATAACACCCGCTTCAAACGCAGTTGCTACTTTTTGTAAAGTATCCATGTCAGAACCATATACATAGGCAGCTAAACCATATTTTGTATCATTCGCAATTTTAATTGCTTCATCAATATCATTATAAGTAATAATAGACATGACTGGTCCAAAGATTTCTTCTTGAGCAATTGTCATACTGTTATCTACATTAGAGAAAATAGTTGGTTGTACAAAATAACCTGTTTCTAATGCTTCTGGCTTACCTAATCCACCTAATTCTAATGTTGCGCCTTCTTCAATACCAATTTCAATAAATTTTTGAATTTGATTGTATTGTTTTTCATTGATAACTGGTCCCATTTCGATACTAGCATCCTGTGGATCGCCAACGCGAATGGCAGCCATTTTTTCTTTTACCTTTGCAATAAAGTCATCTTTGATTGATTCTGGAACGATTGTTCTTGAACCAGCAATACAAACTTGTCCAGAATTATCTACAACCTTATGCACTGCAGCGTCTGCCGCTTTATCTAGATCTGCATCTGCTAAAATAACGTAAGGTGATTTACCACCTAATTCAAGTGAAACTTTTTTAAAGTCTTTGCTCGCTTTTTCCATTATTTTACTACCGGTATTACCAGAACCTGTGAAAGATACCATTCTAATTTTTTCATTTTCAGAAATTGGATTACCTACACCCATACCGTCACCGTTAACTAAATTAAACACACCTGCCGGCACGCCTACTTTATCGAAGATTTCAGCTAAGATAATTGCAGCAAATGGTGTTTCTTCAGATGGTTTTAAAACAACTGTACTACCAGCAGCAAATGCACCAGCAAGTTTCAATGCTGTTTGATTTGTTGGGAAATTCCAAGGTGTGATTAAACCAGAAACACCGATAGCTTCTTTAATGACTACATTATTTCCTCTACGTTCTTTAAAGTTAAGATGCTCTAATGCGTCTCTCGCAGCTTTAAAATGAGATAATCCCATTTCATAATGTACATTTTCTGAAGCAGTTACTGGTGTACCTAATTCTAATGTCATCGCTTTAACTAAATCCTCTTTACGATTTTCATATTCTTTAACGATGTCATTTAATAAATTTTTACGGTATTCAACAGTAGTATTTCTAAATTCTAAGTATACGCTGTCTGCTGCATTAACTGCATCTTCAACATCTTGCGCATTCCCTTTCGCAATTTTTCCAAATGCTTCTTCCGTTGCTGGATTGATTACATCTATTGTTTCGTTACTATGACTTTCAACCCATTGCCCATTAATATATTGTTTAGTTTGTTCGAACATATTACCGCTCCTCATGTATCTTTTATACGCTTAACTCTTTACTTAACAAGCTAATAAAAATTAAGACCAAACGAATATTACGCTCATGTGTAATACATTTCAAATAATCGGCTTACCAAATCGTTAATAAAATGTATCGTCCTTTAATATGTCACAAATGCTTATTTCCTGGGTAATTATTTTACACATTTTAGGGTATTAGGAATGATAAATCGTTAATATTGTGATAGTTCATTTCGCAAAAAACAAATAAGGATAGGTGATCAGCACATGCCACTAATAAAAATCGATATGTTAAAAGGAAGAACTAAAGACGAAATTAAATCCATTTTAGATATTTCGTATCGCGTAATGTTGGAAGCTTTCGAAGCTCCTGAAGGCGACAGATATCAAATTGTTAATCAACATGAAGACTATGAAATGCAAATTCTAGACACTGGTTTAGGTGTTGAACGTTCTAATCAAGTCCTTGTCTTTACACTTGTGACACGTCCACGTACAGAATCACAAAAGACCAACTTTTATCACAATCTAGTTTCTGCGTTAAACACACAATTAGGTATTCGCACAGAAGATATCATGATTAGCTTAGTGGAAAATACGGATTCAGACTGGAGTTTCTTTAATGGTAAAGCTCAATTCTTAACAGGAGATTTATAATTATCATCATGCTAAATCGCACTTTAAATGGTGCGAATCAGAAATCGCCAGTAAAATTATGCGCCTCACTTTAGCTCATTCAATCAATATAATGAGCAACAATCCGTTTACTCCAAATCAAAAAACAGCAGTGTTAGCCTTTAACTTTGGCCTTCACTGCTGTTTTTATTGTTTTATAACAAAGGTAGGACGCTTTTGTTTCTGTACACAAATCGTACTATCCATGACTTTAATTCATTTATCGCTTTAATAATTGCTGATTGAAATAATGTTTATTTACTTCATTAGCATGTTCTTTTTGAGTTGTTAAGTGTTTGTCAAATGTTGCTTTATCTTGCGTAATCTTCAACAATGTAGGGATAAACTCACTACCTACGCTTTGTTTATTAAATAAATTGGCTTTAGCAGTCAACACATGATTATGAGCGATATCATTATAACCCATGATTAACAATTCGTATTCAAAAGCTTTATTTAGTGCACCCATAATTTCTTTACCTTCATTAATATCTAAATATAAATCACAACTTTGATACAAACGTTCAATTGTATCAGCATCAACAGTTGGATAAAGTTTAACATTGGCATAGCTACTTAAATTCATCAACTTTGTAGACATTTCCGTAATTGCTGCAATATGAAATGTAATATCTGGACATTTTTCTAAAAAAAGCTCAATATTCATCAATTGATCTGAATTTGTCATAATAAGTGCTTCCTTCGTATGTCTGTTCTTTTTCTTATAATTATACAGATAACCTGAAGGGATAACTTGTTTACGCTTAGTTTCAGCAAGTTGCTGCGTAATCGTTTGATATTCATCTTGCTCAGGAATATGAATCATTATATTACGTTGTAATTCATGATTTAATATCAGTTGCATATTACCAGGAATATTGCCATGACTTTCTTCTTGCCAGAATAGCATATCATTTCCTGGTGTAGACAAATTATAAAGAACGGCAAATGATGTCGCTAGTGAATTAATAACAAAGCTTTGTGTTTCTAGATTTAAGGCCTGTAAATAAAACATAATAAATGCTACTTCTGAATCAAAGAAATACGATTTCCCTTTCCAATCTAAGACAATGTCCTTCGTTACATAATTTTCATAGATGATATCCTTACCTACACAATCCATGTATTTTTTAAATATTGCTACGCCTCTTTTATCATAGACTGTTTGCGCAAATTTAATGCCATGCTTGGTATAGTGGTCTACAAATCGAATTTGACCATCTTCATCCAACCATTCTACACGGTTGACGATTCTCGCTTGATAATTAGGTTGGTAAAGTATACGCCCTCTCACCTTACCCATATCTTTGATTTCTGCATTGTCATTGGTGCCCTCAATAACCCAATAGGGCGGTATATTGATTTCATTAAAAAACTTGGGCTTATCCGCTGCGGTAATGTTGTTGTTAGCAAAGTATTGATATGGTGATGTCATTTGATCAGGTAAAAAACCACTATCATTTAATACTATAGTCTGGTTATCATGTCCAGCTAACTGTAGCGTTTCATATAATCTCTCTGTTTTCAGGTCAAAATGTTCAAATAAATTAATCATGGAGCACCTCTTCCAATAGATTATTCCATTGTTGTTCTATATGTTTTGTCTTGAATGGTTTGGCGATTTTATATGATTCTTCGTGTGGTTTACGCAAATCTTTGTTGAAATAAGACACCATATGGTCTGCCAGACGTGAAACAATCGTATCTACACTATCTTCATTTAATGCAATAGGAATCAAATAGCCATTCTTTTTGTCATTGATAAAGGTAGGATTACCATAATTTACATCAAATCCTAACATTCCTAAACCAGAACCAACAGCTTCCATCAATGTCAATCCAAACCCTTCACTCGTTGAGGCAGACACAAATAAATCATATTGTTTATATACATCATCTAAGTTCACATGACCACGTAAACGGATATAATCCTCTGCTTTAGATGTTTCAATAATTTGTTGTATATTTCCTTTTTCTCCACCTTCACCATAAATATCAAATATTAAGTCAGGAATTTCTTGTTTCGCCTTAATCGCAGCACGTACAATCCAATCAACATGCTTCTCACTGGCTAACCTCGATGCAGTAATCATCGTATAAGGTTTACGTTTCCTTTTCGGTCTCTTTAATGTGTCCAAACTACCTACAGAAATCGTTCTAACTCTCGGTACATAACTTGTATATTTTTCAAATTGTTGTGTTAACAAGTCATTTTGAATATCTGTAGCAGTTATAAAGAAATCTATATTTCGCGCATTTGAAAATTGATATTCATAATAATTATTCCATAGAATGTGTGTATCATTCATTATACTTTTACTAAAGTGTTCTGCATGAACTACGACACCAACTTTACTATCTCCTTTATTTTGCAAGACAGATTGACCAATTTGAGTCGCTCTATCCAAGATAACGATATCGTTACTTGTTAGTTTTAATTTTTGAATAAAATAAGCAACAAATTGTTCCTTACTATATAAAATTGCATCATCAAATACATAGACACTTGAGTCACCATCGATGTACTCTCGATATGCTACGCTGCCATTTTCATTATAAAATTGTCGCATATATAGCTTAGCTTTATTGTCAAAAGGCGCATAGTACTCAGAGAATGTACGCACATAACTATAAAAATCTTTGCGAATGAGCATACCATTGACAACGAATTCAGCGCGATCAACAATGTCGCTATCCTTATCTTTCAAATAACAAGTCACAAAGGTTTGTTTGTTATTTAATATTAATCGCTTAACCTTCCCTGTTGTTTCAATATGCGTGACATCGTTATCTAAATGGCGCTGAATATCATCTACCGTATATGTCGTCGGTGCAATTTTAATATCTGAAAAATATTGGTATAACCAAATAATTTCACTATCTAAAAACCCCATATTATGTGTTAATGTTTGAATATTCTCAGATTGAATAAAATCTAAAAATACAAATTTCATCTGATGCTTAGAATTTCTGAGCAATTTAGCGCGATAAGCTTGTGCATATTCGACACCGCTACTCGCCCAACCAATTCCAAAGTTTATATTATAAATTGTCATTTCACTACACCTCATAATTATGGAAAATGTATGACCAAATCTCCATCTTCATCATAAGTGATAATACTTTGACAAAGATTTTTAATTATATTTCCCTTTATTTTATAATTCATTTGCTCAAACGATTCTAATGCAACTTTATGATATTCGAAAATGGCATTACGTTGGCCATTTTGTCTATTATTTACGCTTGCTTTAAGTTGTTGTAAATTATCTACTTGGTTAATCCAAGCACTATCTATCGCTTTTAAAATTGACTTCTGTACAAATCTAATGTAGAAATAATCATTTTTTAATTGGACTTTATTCTCTGCTAACTGGTTTTGAAATTCTGTTAATAAAAAATCGATTACGTTATCGTGTTGCTTTAAGTTTAATTGTGATGTATCACCTTCAAATTTAAAGCTAATATTGCTATAAATATACTCTGATAGTTGTTCTTGTGTTAAATTATCTTGCCGCTTCGATACGTCATGTCGAAAAACATCCTGTGCTAGTTGCTCAAGATTAAAGTCCTCTACGCGTTGCATGTTCAGCACTTTATCACGTTCTTGATAAATCAAATCCCTTTGAACACTAATACTCTTTTCATATTCATTCGACATTTCACGCATCGTCATACCTTGCTCTTCAGATACACGTTGTGCCTTCGTTACGATTCTTTGTACTCTATGTTGAAACACACGACTATCAGATAAGCGTGATGTGTCCATAGATTGTAACCGTTTATTATCACTTAATTTATCTTCTCCCCAGCGTTGTACTAAATAATCATCGAGTGAAATATAAATTTGCGAAGTCCCTGGATCACCTTGACGTCCAGAACGTCCACGTAATTGTTTATCGACTCTGCTATTTTCCATATGTTCACTTATAATTACTGCCAAGCCACCCAATTCGTGTACACCATTCGCAAGTTTAATATCAGTACCGCGACCTGCCATACTAGTAGCAACCGTTACAGCTGATAATTGCCCTGCTTCTGCAATCATTTGCGCTTCTTTCGCAACATTTTGCGCAATCAATAAGTTATTCGGAATGTTCATTTGGAATAATTCTGTTGAAAATTGCTCCGCCACTTCTGCTGTGCGTGTAATCAATAATACAGGCCGCTTTGTTTCATGTATGGCAACCACATCCTCTAGAATAGCTCGGTTCTTCTCCTCTGCATTCAAAAATACTTTATCACCGTAATCTTTCCTTTGAATTGGTTTATCCGTAGGAATTTGAATCACGACCTTTGAATACAAATCAAAAAATTCTGATTCACCTAATTTTCCTGTTGCAGTCATACCTGAAAAACGGTCAAATTGCTTAAATAAATTTTGGAAAGTGATCGTAGCCATAACACTCAAATCATCTGAAATTTCCACATCTTCTTTAGCTTCTATCGCTTGATGAAGGCCAGATTGTAATTTCGTCCCCGGTAGCATACGTCCTGTAATACGGTCGATTAGTACGATTTCTCCATTTTGAATAAAGTAATCCAGATTACTATCAAATAGGAATTTAGCTCGTAAAGCTAAGTTAATATTGCGCACCAAATCGAAGTAACCTTCCTCATAAATATTCTCAACATCGAAATAATGATTCGCAGCTTGTATGCCTTGCTCTGTTAACCAAATTTCCTTTTGAGATTTATTTATTTCTATATGTTCATCTTCCTCTAATGTTTCAACAAATGTCTTTACAATATGAAACAAATTAGATTGCACACGTGGTGCACCCGAAATGACAAGAGGTGTTTGAGCAGCGTCTAAGATAATAGAATCGACCTCATCAATAATTGCATAATTTAATTCTGGTAAAAACTTTCCGCCCAAACTATCAGCTAAATTATCAATCAAATAGTCAAAGCCAATTCTGCCATTTGTGGTATATACAATATCGTGTTGGAACAACTGTTTCTTTTCATCTCTTTGATACTCATAATCAGGTATATCAACAAAGCCAAGAGACGCCGTTAAGCCTAACCATTCATACAATGGTTTCATTTCTAGATAGTCCCTTTTAGCTAAGTAATCATTAGTCGTAATTAAATATGCACCCTTTTTAGTCAGTGCATTTAAATACAGTGGCATCGTTGCCGTAAGCGTCTTTCCTTCACCAGTTTGCATTTCAGCGATATCACCTTCATGTAATGTTATCGCACCTAAGACTTGGACATCTTTAGGATACATACCTAAGACACGCCAACTTGCTTCACGAACAACTGCGTACGCTTCTGGTAATAAATCATCTAACGTAGCTTGATGATTTGCTAATTGTTGCTGAAACGTTTTTGTTTTGTCCTGTAATTGTTCATCCGAATATGATTTCATCATTTCACTATAGTTATTAATTTTACGTAAGGTTTTCTGCAAACGATTTAAGCGCATTTGGTTAATTGTTGAATTAATTTTCTGTTTCATTGGCCCCTCCATAATTCACACGCACTACATCAAGATATTTTAAGTAGCGTGAAGGATTTAGCACAGTGAAAATAGCTTGATCAGCCACATCATACGTTTCACTTTTAGGATCAAAGTATATTTCAGTAGGTCCTGTTGCGGATGTTATTTCTCCATTTACTATCTCGCTGATTTGTTGATTAAATCGCTTATCCTTGTCTGCTGTTATAAATGATGGTACTTGTAGCAAATTACTTAAATGTGACACAAATACATTTCCTTTTTCACCATAACTGATTAAATGCACTTCAGAATCTTCACCAAGTCTCTCGATATAGTCTTTGATTTCATTCCAATTATCCGTGACAGCTTCAGACCAATATTCAACAGTGATTACATTCTTTAAATGTGACACTGCAGATTGTGACAATGGGTAGTCCAACCATTGAGAAGGCTCTACAAAGACCACATTACGTACAGCTTCATTTGTGTCAACATTCGTTACACCACTTATCGTTAAATCACGCTGCTTTGAATCGATTAATCGTTGCTCAGTGATGGTAAACTTTTCAAATCGAATGGTTTGCGCAGCCGCATTAATCATTTGAACCTTATACGTATGTGCCGTTTCAGGATAAGTGACATGAACCTCTTTGTCTTTAATAATCTGCGAAGATAGTACCGTGTCGTCTTTGCTATAGAATATGATCTTAAAGTACAGCGCACCCTGTGGCTCAACTTCATAATTAAATTGAAATGTATAATCAGAACCCCTTTTCAAAATGGGTAAAGTCGGCAGTTCTTTATCCAAATCATAATTTGTCTTCATAACCCAATCTTGAATAATAATACCTGAAGGCATTAAAGGATTCTCAAATACTGTAACACCGTCTTTAAATGCTAGCTTCGAACCATACATGAATGTTGAAGGATTAACTTGCTTCCAAAACACTTCAAAATAATTATTTTCCTTCATGTTTAACTCTCCCAAATTTAGTTTCCAGTAAAATATGATAAAAGTTTATAAACCAATTGTTAATTGTCGGCGAATCATCATTATGTCTACCAGGAACTCCTCTACTAATCACCCTTGCATGCTGCCTACTCAACAACGGAAACAACTCTGCATAGGCGTGTGCATCATAATCATCATGTTGCATATAAGCAATTGCAAATGTGGTATTTGCTATATCACTTTGAGACATGACATTCCAAAATTTATTATTTAGACGATCAATATCTTGTGGTGTTACATCTTGTTCATGAGTCATTAATACATCTAAAGCAGTCCCGAAGTCTTCCGGTCTTAATAAGCGCATATTATCAGCAATTGTTCCTATATTCACTAAGGGTTTCCCAATTATAATACCTGAAGGATTCAACTGGGCACCGTAATACAGCGCACCGAACGAACCCATAGATAAACCAGATAGGATGAGTTCATCACTTTCAAATCCAAGGTAGGACAACTTATCTTGAATCACATCTTTAATAGCTGTTTCATACGAATCAGAACCGATATAGAACGAGCCACCTTCCACCCGTGGATCACTAATCAGAATAAATGGCGCATTTAATTTATTCATCATAAAATACGCTTCAAAGCCTTCAAGTGAACGATAACCACTAAAGTAAACGTTCAATGGTGGTTTCAAATCACCTGGATTAAAGTAATAGAAGAACTCTTCTCTATTGTTATCTACATATCTTTGACCGCCAAACAAGAATTCCCCCATATCATATCGTGACCAGCGCTTATGAATCGCACCAACCTTAACCTGTCCTTCACCACGTAGCTTCAAACTCACACTTGCATATACATCATACGGTCTACTCTCGATAATAATAGGCTCATCAAGCTGTGTTTGATCTAAATTAATCTCGTCAATAATTGTATCTACCGTACCACTTTGAATAATACGTAATGTAAACTCTAACTCTACACCTTCACTGACTACAAATTCAGGCCATACTTGTGTAGCTTTATGCTTATCACATACAATGTTGTTCTTCCAAGATACAACTTGCTTTAACTCGGGTCCGAAATCTCCAGACAATACGAGATACTTGTTCCCCATAAATCCAACATCGCCATCAAATGTTTGACTGACAATACAATGTTTCGGATACAATTTATCCCCATATTGCCCTGAAAATGTAACTGCTTTTAACTTTTCATGTAAATCTGCTTCACTTTGATAACTTAACGGACGTGCTAATAACTCACTAATCGTATTATCTTGCTCATACTGTGTATCCCAATAGGTATCATCTATATAAGTGTTATAAGGTGTACCAACCAATGCCAATATTTCTATTAATTGCTCACTGTACCTCGCTTGCACAAAGACAAAGTCAAATTGTCCATGCTCATCAATAATATTTCGTACAGCATCCAAATAGTTCTCCTCATACTGCATTATAGCTGGATCAAAGTAATCCCATTCCACTTTCTTATTACTATCAAATAGCGCCTCTAAATCATTACCACCTATTTGCAATGCCTTAAATTTACGCTTCACTTACTTCACCTTCAATCCATCGATTCAATCGTCCGACTATTTCCTTAGAGGCAAACGTTTCTACTAACTTAATTGCATATGCGAAAGAATAGTTCCAATTCTTTAAGTGATTTAAAAAGTATTGCAATGCTTCGACAAGTTGATCAACACGTTCAATAACACGCCCATTAATTTCATCGACGACATAATCTGTTTTCCTCAAATTAATTTGCGGAATACCCGCACTAATACAACTAATTTGTAAAAATAAATCTGGCTCGCGGTTTAAATCAATGACTACTCTTAAATTCATCAATGCTGCTCTTAAATCCTGTTCAAAAGGCACATGCTTAATTTCAATCACTTCGACATATTCTTCTTCCTCAGCCAATAACAAATTAATGCCATCTTCATCCTCATTAATCGTGTTATATTTATCGTTTACTGCTTGGACTTGCTCTGTCAGCCATTGTGGCAATAATTTCTTGTCTTCTTCCGTCAATAATATGATCCTTGTATTTTCAACTCGCTCCATATACGAAATCACCTGCTGCAAACTTTGTTGTAAAGTATCATGAGCGATACCATCAATCCACAAACCAATATACGTTTCATAATATTGACTACTTTTGTTTGGCAACACCTGTGCATCAAATGGTGTAATACGCATAATTTCAACGTCTAATTGTTGTTCAACTTTATACTGTTGTAATGTTTCCTCATTATCCAACATATCAACTAACCAATATTGGCTATTACTTATAGATTGAAGTAATGAAGATGTTAATTCACTATTTCGTTGCTTGAAGATTGAATAACACAATTGATAGTCGCTTAATATTTCACTTAAAAAATAATTGTGTCGTTCATCCGCAGCAATAATAATTGGGTAGTCTACACTGACCTCTTGTTTCATATATAATGCAACACGTTCTTGTAATAAATCTTCCATACTATTGTATACAGTTTGATTAAAACGGTGTTGATACTGTTCACTTACATGTACCGTGCCATCAACTAATTCTGATGTAAGAATACAATCTCCATCAATCGTCATATACTTCTGTCTAAACGGCACGCCCTGACCATCAAAATATAATATAGAAGATAAATATCCTCGGTCATCAAAGATAGAACGTTGCACCCTTTGGCCATGTTCAAATGCTTCTATCCAAACCATATAACCATCTTGGTTAAAGTAAACATTAGAATAAGTCGTTGCTCCTGTAACACAACGAACAAGATACGGTGTATAAACAAACTCTGTACCTTCAGGCCAATTCAAAGATTTGAAATCAAGCGGTAATGGTGTCCGTGACTCAAAACCCTGAATATCGTCAAATAAAGACCAATAACGTGCTTCAAACAAATCAAATCTATGCAAAAATGTACGCAAATCTGGTGAATAGTTGAGTATCAACATCTCAAATGTTTCGTCATTTTTGACATGCATATTCATTAAACTAATCATGTCATCAAATTCTTTGACTAATCTTTTACTATAATAAGGTTTCGTTTTATCTTCCCACCAACTACCTTGGTTATACCAAGCTGGAACAAAATATTTCATCATAAACTCCTTACCAATACTTAGTTAAAAATTGTTTATATTTATCAAAGTATAAATACGCTCTAATAGTTTCCGTTATATTAATACCGATATACACTAATACGATGAGTTGAATTGCAAAATAAATCTGTTGCGACAATTCAGGCACTAACAACGTGCTATACAGTGGCAAACCAATGATCAGCGTCACAACAATTGAACCAAACCAACACACACGTCGTGCCATGCGATTTAAATATCTTCTCGTTTCTTTACCTGGCTTCACACCTACAAAATAATTCCCACTTTTCAAGAAATCTTTAGACTTATTTCGTGTATTTAATAAAAATCTAGATAAGAAATAACCTAATATCATTTGCAGAACAATATATAACGTTATACCTATCCAATTATTGAAACTGAGCGTTTGTAGATTCACATGCTTTTCAGATACAAAACTATTTACAAATAGATTTAAAAGATTATTCAGTAAGACAAATACTGAAATACTAATCATAATTGATATACTTCCTGATGGATTAATTTTCCAAGCCAAATACGTTTTTATATCTTGATTTGAAGCATTCATGATGTCTTTATAATTTGTTCTATACTCGATTAATTCCATAATTAGTAATGTTAATAACGCAATTACGATAACAACACAAATCAATACGAGTACAGTTGTACTCGCATGTAGATGTGCTAATCTTTGTTGAAATAGTGCCTTAACAATACTCATCATAACGATTGGCATTGGACCAGCAATACCATAACGCGTATTCTGATCTGCTAACCACACCAAGAACATCGTTCCAGTTACTAATACTAATAGTAATAAAAAGACATTTTCTGAATGTATTTTATCTTTAATTACATATTCATTGATGACAAAATAACCCTGCGCTAAACAAATTAATAACGTTAATATCTTCTCTTTATAATGCTTCTCTAACTTAGTCTGCTTTGCTGCTTTTTCCATATCTCGATAAGACAATAATGTAAAAATAATCATTGCCGTTAACCACGGTCCTAATCCTAGCGAGAATATATTTAACGTGCTTAAATCTCCACCAGTATTGGAAACGGCTAATTTGTAAAATGAACTAACGTCTTGATGTGTATTTTCTTGAGCAACTATAGATATATTACTTCCCAGTATATAAATGATAAGTATTAGGCAAGTAAACAATATCCTTTTATATAAGACCCTATATTCATTTTGCTTAAAAATACGTTTTACCACATTATTTTCCACAATATACCTCTTTTTTAGAAATATTATACCAAAGAGGCTAAAAACATGTATCATTTTTAACCCTGAAAAATTAATTTATTTTTTAAAATTAATTTTTCTAATGTACGATGTTTTAGCCTCTTTGTTTGATATTAATATTTATTTGTTTTAACTATACTTTATTTTTTGCTTTCTTTTTTATTCTTTCTTGATTTTCTAATCAAACCAAGTCCTGCAAGCATAGCTAATGTTGCACCAACTAAGCCATTTCTATTATCTGTATCTTTACCTGTATCAGGTAATTCTACTTTTTCTTTATGACTATTCACTGCTGATTCAGAACCATTATTAGATGTTACTGATTCTGACGTATTCACTGATGTTGATGCACTTGTTAATGCTGAATCTGATACTGAAGTGCTTAATGATGTGCTTGCTGATTCTGAGTCACTTACTGACGTGCTCAATGATGTTGATGCACTTTCTGAATCAGACACTGATGTACTCAATGATGTGCTTGCACTTCCTGATACTGAAGTACTTAATGATGTACTTGCTGATTCTGAATCGCTCAATGATGTGCTCAACGACGTTGATGCACTTTCTGAGTCAGATACTGACGTACTTAGTGATGTGCTTGCTGATTCTGAATCGCTCAATGATGTGCTCAATGACGTTGATGCACTTTCTGAGTCAGACACTGATGTACTTAGTGATGTACTTGCTGATTCTGAATCGCTCAATGATGTGCTCAACGACGTTGATGCACTTTCTGAATCTGATACTGAAGTACTTAATGATGTGCTTGCTGATTCTGAATCACTTACTGATGTACTTAATGATGTGCTCAATGATGTTGATGCACTTTCTGAGTCAGACACTGAAGTACTTAGTGATGTACTTGTTGATGCACTCAATGAGTTACTTGTCGATGTACTTGTTGATGCACTTAATGAGTTACTTGTTGATGTACTTAATGATGTACTTCTTGATGTTGATGTACTCAATGATGTACTTGTTGATGTGCTTGTTGATGTGCTTTTAGACGTCGAAGCACTCAATGATGTACTTGTTGATGTGCTTGTTGATGTACTTTTAGACGTCGAAGCACTCAATGATGTACTTGTTGATGTTGATGTACTTGTGCTTGCACTTGCTGATGATACCGGATCAGTACCAGTAATAGTACCAGTGAAATAGTTATTTGATGTTGTTGTTGATGATGAAAATGGCGTGAATGTCCAAGTATAGTTACTGCCAGAACCAGTGATTGGTACTGTCCAAGTTGTAACTAGCCCTGCACCTTGTTTCGCATAATAACCATTCATCGCATAATCATTTGACCACGAATAACCACTACCAGTAGCAGTTATTGGTAGATTACCTGATGGAACTGCTGTTACCTCTGAACCATCATATTTATTAACAACATAGTTATAAGAGGTAGTAGGTGTCCCATAACCATCACCTAACGTAAACATTGGTGATGTACTTGTAGTTGTATTTTTAATTGAATAACTATTACTCATAGCAGTAGGTGCTTTTTCAACTGTTGATGTATTCGGATTATCGTAAGATACTGTATAAGTGAATGTCATGTTTTGACCATCACTTGTTACAACCAATTTGTAATAAATAGGTATGTTATATCTTGTGTCTGTTCCCGCACCTGTATACGTTTGTGTTTGTGATGTTGTTGCAGCTACTGCAGCAAATGTAGATACACTTGTAGTAGCTAATCTACTTAATGTTCTTAGTTGTGTTGGTGCTGTGCTTGTCGATTCGGATGTTGATGTTGATAAAGTAATCGCATTTGATCCTAAATCTTCTGATGTACTTAGATTGCTTGTCTTACTGTCATCGCTTGTTGATGATTTCTCTGAACTTGTACTTCCATCTTTATCAGATGTAGATGTCTCACTCTTACTATCTGACTTTTCTGATGTTGATGTTTCGCTATCACTATCTGATTTGTCTGATGTTGATGTCTCACTATCACTATCTGATTCTTCTGATGTTGATGTTTCGCTTTCACTATCTGATTTGTCTGATGTTGATGTCTCGCTCTTACTATCTGACTTTTCTGATGTTGATGTCTCACTATCACTATCTGATTTGTCTGATGTTGATGTCTCACTATCACTATCTGATTCTTCTGATGTTGATGTTTCGCTTTCGCTATCTGATTCTTCTGATGTTGATGTTTCACTTTCGCTATCTACTTTTTCTGATGTAGATGCTTCGCTTTCAGATGTTTCTGACGTTGATGCTTCGCTTTCACTTGTCTCTGATTTGCTAATTGCTGTTGATGTTTGATTACCTACTGTTTCACTTTGTGATGATAGTTCTGAAGTGACTGGTAATTCTGAAGCAGCTAATGCTTGTTGATTATGTAACATGTTAGCTGCAAATGCTCCACCTAATATGCCTGTGGTTTTTAATGTATTTCTTTTTACTGAGTCCCCAAATGTGCGTTTTGTTTCTTCTTGCGCTTTTTCAGTGCTCTTGCTAAAAATTGGTAAACCAAGTATCCCTAGTAGTTTAATCTCTTTTATGCCGGCTTTAACCCAATTTTTACCTGATTTGTAAAGTTTTACACGCGCTTTTTCTTCATTAAAACTCCGCTTAAACTCTCTTTCTCTCTTCGACATGATCTTCCTCTTTTCATTTTTTCTCCCAAAAACTCTAACATTTCAATTCTCTCTAATTAATTGAAAAAAGCTCTATGATAGTACTCAAGATGTATTAACTATAAAAAGATTATGCACTATTGAATTATTTTTTTCAACTATGAAATACGTTAAGATTGTATAAATTTATATTTATTTAGGTTAATGTTATAAAAAACATACATTAGTGAAATATATGACATAATACTGTAATTTTAAACTCAAAAAAGACACACTTATTAATAAAAAGTGTGTCTCAATGTATATTATTTTTTTGTTGTGTCTTCCCCGAAATATTTGTTAGACAGTTTTTTTAATTCCCCATTATCTTTTAATGCTTTAATTCCTTTATCTATGTCTTTCTTTTTATCCTTATTATTGATTTAGTTACAGAAAAATACTGATTGCAGAATATAGGAGTAGTAAGGACATCACAATTTTAAAGGGACGGTCGAATTGCTCTATATATTTTTTTAAATAGCTTCCTAAAAAGCCCCATGCTAATAAGCAAATCCAGCCTATAAACACGGTAATGATCATATATAAATATAATATTGTAGAATCATTTGCTATCGGTAAAATAAATGCTCCTATTAATGTAGTAAAAAATAATAGCGACTTCATATTTAAAACTTGTAGAAGGAATCCTGATTTAAATGATTGGTAGGTATGTTTATTCATATTTTCTTTGCTAGATTGATAGGTTTTATATGCTAGGTAAATTAAATAGATAAATCCTAGATATTGTAGGATAACTTCAATTTTCATTATCATATTTTCAAATACAAATAATAGGCATAAAGCAAGTACTGCTAAAAATAAAAATCCTGTTAAAATTCCCCAAATAAATTGCTTAGCCCCTTTTATACCATATGCTTTAGCTGAGTCTAATATATATAAATTGCTCGGCCCTGGTGTAATAGATGTTACAAATACATATATTAAAAATGCAGTCATATTCATCACCTCTAATGAAATTTTATGACTGCTATATTAATAAGTAAAATTAATGTTATCATTATGTTATAAATAAAATTTATAGGTGAAATAATGAACATTAAACAACTAACGATTTTAAAAACTTTATTAGCCACTCGAAGTTACACCGATACTGCTCGTACTCTAAATTACACGCAGTCTAACATTTCTCAGCAAATCCAACAGCTAGAAACAGAATTACAAAATAATTTATTTACGCATAAAAACAAACAGCTTGTCCCTACTGATTTTTTAATACAATTATTACCTTTAATCAATAATTATATAGCAACACATGAGGAAATATTAAATATCTCTAATCAAAATGTTAATAAAGGAACTTTAAAAATTGCTGCTCCTGAATCTATTATGACAACTGGACTGAGTGATGTGGTTAAATCATTCATTGCAAAATATCCAGAAATAGAACTCGACATATTTAACAACTCTTGTAGCCATAATCAAAATTTATTAATGAATAATGAAGTGGATATTGCGTTTGTAGTAAATGAAAAAATTAGTAATAAGTATATTCATACACGCAAATTATCTACTGAGCAGTTGGTTCTCGTTGCGCATCCTGAAGCACCTGACACTTTACCAGAATTATTGCATCATAATATATACAATCATTTTGTAATAAATGAAAGCGATAGCACCTATCGAGTAGCGTTTGAGTCATTTATTGATTCACATAATATTGAAATAAAGAAGACGACTGAGTTGTGGAGTATTCATACAATTAAAACATTCCTATTAGATAACATTGGCTTTAGTGTATTACCCTACAGAACAGTTGCCACAGAATTACAAAATCAGCAACTTAAAATAATCTCCCCAGTTTATAGCGAATTACCAAGTTTTTACACCTTTGCATTAACTAAGAAAATGGGATGGGATAACCCGCTAATCAAATTGTTTCTACAAGAAATGAACTTATTTACAAAATACTAACTAGCAATACAAAAGCCCACTCTATAATTAAAATAGAATGGGCTTTATGTAGGAAGTATTACCAGTACATAAATTTACTGAAGATTGTATACCGACAACGTTCAAACTAGACATTTTTTGGGATTACAATATGATCAATAAAACTTGGCGTTGTTTTATTGAAAGCTATCTTACACACCTGTTACACCTTACAGACCTAATGCAGCTACTAAATCAACGATTGGTTTTAATAATCCAGATAACATATAATCACTCCTCTTGTTTGAAGCATAATGTAATTCTATTATAGTTTTCAGAAAATTAAAAATTTGTGTAAATAGTTATTACACACTGAGTAATATAACCTTACAATTAATTAATATTTTTATTATAATTACACGTTTAATCGTTGATTTAACGGCATTCCATTAGAATATTATCGTGTAATACTCTCTTTATCATATCGATAATATTCTGCTTCATTTTCATCAATTCTTTGCTCAAAATCCTTATATAAGAAAATATTTTTTTCATTTTTTATAACTTTATACTCCAAACTTTTAGCAAGTGCTGCGATATTTACAAATTCTTGTCCTTCTATTATTTTTGAGTATTTATTGTTTACTTCAATATTAAATATATATTGAGTAATTTCAGTTAAAAGGAAAAATTCATTATCAATAATCTTAGTCTGGGATTTAAATAAAGGTAGTTCGACTTTATTTAAATATACTTGAAACGGTGAGACTTCTAATCGTTCTATTGGAGTTTCTTGTGAACTAACGTATTTATCATTTTTCCCAATCACTACACCTTCTCGCGTATCATCGGTTCCACCTCTAACTAATCCTTTTTCAAGATCAAATTGCAACCCATGTACATCGCCAATATAATCTTCAGGTGTTAATTCAAAAGCATGACCTTTGGCAATTAATTTAAGTATTGTACTTTGTTTAAACTGGCGTTCCCATTCTATTCTGGATGGGTTGCTTGTATAGATGCGCGGCTCTTCAATTGCTTGTTGGATTGTCATATCAAAGTCAATCACATTAACTAATGTTTGGACAACACTAGCAATTATACTAATTGCACCTGGTGCACCGACTTCTAATACTGGGTGACCCTCTTTAGTAACAATTGTTGGAGACATATTACTTAAAGAACGTTTATTTGCTTCAATTTCATTAATTCCACCTTCAACTACATCAAAGCCATCTATTGTTGTGTTTAATAGAATACCGTATCCAGGTATCGTCATACCTGAACCATAGATCATTCCTATTGAAGTAGTAAATGACGCAATATTTCCATCTTTATCTGTAACTGAAAAATGTGTAGTTTCAGTATGTTTTTCGTCTATATCAGTATGTGATTCAACAGAAGGAATTGCACTACCCGGTCCAATTTCAAAATTAGCATGATTCGTGTGAATGAGTTTACTGCGTTCTTTCAAGTATGTTTCATCAATTAATGCCTCAACTGGAATATCGTAAAAGCTTTCATCTGCTAAAAATGATGCTCTATCACTATATGCAATATGCATACTTTCAATCAAATGATGTAAATAATCTGTTGAACGTGGTCCCATAGCGCTTATATCAAATTGCTCCAACAACTTTAATATTTGAATAACTGTAATTCCACCAGAACTAGAAGGACCCATTCCATATATATCATATCCACGATAGTTAGATGTAACTGGTTCTTTAATTTGAATTTGATATTCCAATAAATCTTTCTTAGTAATCGTTCCACCATTTTCATGTACGATATCTACTAATTTATCAGCAATTTCACTAGTATAAAAAGCCTCAAAACCTTGATCTCTAATAATTCGAAATGTTTTAGCTATATCAGGAAATGTTATCCAATCATCTTTATGAAAATAATCCCCTTCATTATTAGTATAAACTCGATGTGTTTCCTTGAATTTATTTATACGCTCAATCTGATGTTTGGAATACTTTTCAGTTGCCCAATTCGCCTTATGTCCTTTTTCTGCTTGTTCTATTGCAGGATTTATTAGTTCCGAAAGTGTTAAATTACTATAGTTTTTCTGTAGATGTTCAAATAATCTAGGGATTGCTGGTATAGCTACAGTTTTTCCATGTGTACTTAAATCAAAAAAACTTTTATGGTTACCCTTGTCATCTAAATAGAAATGTCGATCAATATTTTGAGGTGCAGTTTCTCTAGCATCAAACGCTTTTACTTTTTTAGTTTTATTATCAAAATAAAGTAAATAACCGCCTCCACCAATTCCAGAGGTAAATGGTTCTACGACATTTAATGAGAGTTGCATTGCAATAACAGCGTCTATTGCATTGCCACCTTTATCCAGAATTTGTCTTCCTACATCTGCAGCTAATGGGTGAGAAATTGATATCAAACCTTCATCACTTGTCACACCTTCATCTATCACTTTATTATTTACATTCAATTAAAGTTCCTCCTATATTAGCAGAAAAGGTCGAACTCCAAAGCTAACATGAGATATTTTCATATTATCAAATGAAATAAAATTATTATTCCACATTATCTCCTAATGTTAATATGCTTATAAGTTCGACCTATAACATACTTAATGCTATTTTTTATTCATTTCTTGCTCTACTATGTTTAAATTTTGATGTTGCTTATTCCCTGTATCTAGTAATGGGGTTACTGGTGAAGCAATTCTAAATTTATCCCCTCTATAAAACTTAATAAATTGATCTTGATTAATCGCATAGACTACCGCTCGTCTTAATGAAGCATTATCTTTAAATATGCCATTCTTACTATTTATCATTAAAAATACTGATTTACGACCATTTTTTCTAACGATACTTAAATCTTTATCAGATTTAATTAAATCAAAGTTTTTTTGATCTACATCAGTAACCATATCTATAGAGTGATTTCTAACTTCTGATACCGTGTTATCAGGGTCATCATTAAACTTCATCGTAATATGCTTAATTTTTGCAGGTCCGTATTCACTTTTTTCAGTTTCATTAAACCCTGGATTACGCATTAATGAAGCTTGATAGCTGTTCTTCTTAGTCATGATATAGGGTCCACTAGCATATAACTGATTATCCAAATGATCTTTTGATGGAATCGCACTTGCGTCACCATAATCAGGTGAATTTTTATCATTATTTATTTGGGTAACATATTTTTTAGACAAAATACCTGCTGAAGAATGTGTTAGATAGTTCACTTCTTTAGGCATAGGTTGATCTGTAGATATCTTAACAATCTGATAGTCATCTTTTTTGTTATTTACTTTATTACCATTTGTAACCAACGATTTAACTCCATGTTTTTTAATCAATTTATCATAGATTGACTTACCATCTTTACTATTAACATTTTTCAATTGATTCATATCTGCAGTTGATAATTTTTCAACATTTTTAATATGTTGATGCATATTATAAGTGTTATTATCTGGTACTGAATGCTTGTCTCTTGCCCTATCTAAAGAAAATTTCACATCGTCTGCAGTAACTCTTTCAGTTGTTTTCTTCGCTATACCATTTTCAACCTTTGCAAAATAATCATCATCTCTTAACAAGAAATAAAATTCATCATTGGATTTAGCAACTGCATAATCTTTACTTAAGGAACCATCCGTTGTAATTTGATCATTGTCATTTAATGTTAGCAGTCGAGTATACATATTCATATCTATACCATAGACAGAAGGTGCAATTGACCGTATTGGGTCTAAGGACTGAAGCTCACCATCTTCTTGTGTCATTACAAGAGGTCGTGTATCTCTATTATTTTTGTTATTATAATCAAATTGTTGCCAAATTAATGCACGAGAGTTTGGTAAACCTACGCTTTTTGGAGATAATACTTTATTATCGTAAACTAGATTTTTCTTAGCACCATATAAAGGTGCCATATATCCTTGTTTAAAAATGACTTCATTCTCTAGTTTTTTATATGTCTCTTTTGCTTTATTTTTATCCTCTTTGCTAGCATCATTTATCATTTTATCTACATTAGCATCTTTAATTAAACTATTTGATCCTTCTGAACTAAATAACGAACTCATTGAGTAATTTGGATCACCAAATACTGTAGTCCAATCATCAATTTCAATATCATAGTTTCCCGCTTCACGTTGCGTTCTATAACTACCATAATCAGGTTGAATATTCATCTTTACGTTAAATCCAGCTGTTTCAAGTTGATCTTTAACTATATTCATATCATTTTCATAACTAGCCTGACCTAAAAATTTTATAGTAGGTTTTTCTCCCTTAACATTTACATGTTGTTTAGAATCCTTTAATTCTGATTTAGTAGGTATACTACAACCACTTAATATCATCATTAAAGCAACCATGGAAATACCAATGATTTTTTTCACATTCAGCCCTCCTATTCTATTGAATTTTTGGATCAAGTGCATCGCGTACCGCGTCGCCAATAAAGTTAAAGGCAAGCACAAGCAACATAATACATAACCCAGGAAATATTGCTAAGTTACTATGTGTTTCAAGATAGTTACTTCCGGTCCTTAAGATATTTCCCCACTCTGGTACTTCTGGCGAAACGCCTAGACCTAAGAAACTTAAACTACTTGTCGTCAAAACAACTACACCTATATTCAATGAAAACCTAACAATCATCGGTGATAATGAATTCGGTAATATATAACTCCATAATATACGCGGTGTAGTTTCACCTGTAATTCTAGCAGCATCAACATATTCCATTCGTTTCACTTCTAATACATTTGCTCTCATTGTTCTAGCAAAGGAAGGAATATTACCTATACTAAGTGCAATGATTAAATTGGTTGTACTTGCACCAAATGAAGCAATAATAGCCACTGCTAAAAGTAAAGATGGAATCGCAAACACTACATCTAATATTCTCATGACAAGATTGTCTATTTTCACAAAGTATCCCGCTATCATACCTAAAATCATGCCGAGTATGACTGAAATTACAACTGAAATAATAGAAATGAAGAAAGTTAATTTTGTGCCTACAACTATTCTTGTAAATAAATCTCTACCAAAATCATCAGTCCCAAATGGATGCACAAGACTAGGATTTTTTAATAAGTCATCAAATTGATTTTGTGTCGCCAAAGTAGTATCAAATAAGTATTTCGACATCACTGAAATAGTAAGTAAAAATACTAATATTACTACACTTATGCTAGCAATTTTATTTGATTTTATTTTAATTATGAAAGATTCCCAACCATTATAAATGCCTAATTCCGAAGTTTTTTTATAACGTAAAATACTAATAAACATTAACAAAGTAAATAAATTACCAGTAGCAGTTAAGATAATTAAAATGCTATATCCTATGTATCTTAATGCCTTTTGTTTATACCACAAATCTACTCCAAAACCTAAAAACGCAACCACTATCGTTAATAAAATTAATATAAACTGAGTTATATAAAATGAATCTACTACATAACCTTTAAACAAATTGATACATGCAGTAAATATCACCAAAATGTATGTCAATACAGCACATACTGAAAAAATCAATAATGATGGGATCATATATCTCTGTTGAGTCATACAATTACTCCTTTTCTTTAATTTCACTACGTAATTTTGGGTCAATCACAGCATAGAAAATATCAATAATAAGGTTTACTAGTGAGATAACTATTGAAATATAAACCACGCCACCCATAACAGCAGGAATATCTGGTACCAGTTGTTTTTGAACGATATATCTACCTATACCATTAATATTAAAAACCTGTTCAGTAACAGCTGATCCACCAAGTAATTCAGCAACAAGCAAACCGATCAATGTAATAATGGGTATAAGTGCATTTTTCAAAATATGTCTGACTACGACTTGGTTTGTCGATAAACCTTTGGCATAGGCTGTCATAACATAATCGTTTCTCATAACTTCTAACACAGAGGAACGCGTCATTCTGGTAATGGAAGCAGCTATCGCCGTACCAATAACTAGTGTTGGTAAGATTAATGAAAAAGGGTTATCTGGCATATACGATGGTGGTAATATATTAAGTTTTAACGAGAAAGCTAATATAAATAATAAACCCTGCCAAAAATTCGGAATAGATAAACCAATTAATGCAATTGTCATTAAGATAACATCAATCCAGCTATTACGTTTTAGTGCGCTCACCACACCTATTGGTATAGCAATCATTATTGCAATTAGTAAGGCAATTAATGTTAACAATAATGTAATTGGAATTCTTTGTGCTACTGCATGCGTAACTACTTCATTACCTTTATAAGTAGTGCCTAGGTCAAAAGTAAACACACCTTTAATCGCATCCCATAATTGAAGTAAATATGGACTATTTAAATTATGTGCCTCGTTAAATTGTTTAATTTGATCTTTAGTCGCATCCGGGCCTAATATGCTATATGCAGCGTCCATAGGTGATAAATACAAAATTGTAAATACAACCGTTATGACTCCTATGATAACCACAATTGCCATAATTATTCTCTCAAATATATATCTAACCATAGGATTCAAATAAAAGCTGAGAACAATAAAAAGTGGGAATGCTAAAATAACTTTAAATATGAGATGATTATTAAACAGTAGTTGTTTATAAAATGAAGTAAAGTCATTCGTTACCTGTTCATCATCGTAACGATTTCTTCTATTATAAATATGCTGAGCTTCTTTAAATAGTTGTTGCTTTGTCTTGTGTTCTTTTAGATATAAATACTTTTGTTGCAATGCGTGGGCAATTTTTTCAACCGCCAAATTCTGTTGTAAGTCTTCACTGTTATTACCAGAAATCAAATATTTTATAATAGCATATATAAAAATGGGTAAGCTTAATATTGAAAATAAAATACGATAAAACAGTTGATTATACAATGAGTTGAATGCCTGACTATATCGATTGATAAATATCCCTCCTTGTAAGTTATACTCGAGTAGATTAGTATGATATATAAAGTATAGATTAAAAACATATATTTGTGAATAGGGAGGACTGCCACATGCCACCATTATTAGAAGTTAAAAACTTAGGTGTGACGTTCAATCAAGGCAATAATTCAATTAACGCAGTCAAAAATGTAAGTTTCAAATTAGATAAGAAAAAAATATTGGGAATAGTTGGGGAATCTGGATCTGGTAAAAGTATTACTGCTAAATCAATCATGGGTCTACTGCCAGATTCTCCCGCTCCTGTCATATCTGGAGAGATTTCGTTTAATAGCCAAAACCTAACTCAATTTAATAGTAAAGCCTTTCAAAAAATTCGGGGTAAAGATATTGCGATGATTTTCCAAGATCCTATATCATCACTCAACCCTAGAACTACAATAGGAAAACAAATTTCCGAGGTCATACTTCAACATAAAAAAATAAATAAGCGACAGGCAAAAGCAATGGCGTTAGATATTTTACAAAAAGTTGGTATACAGGACATAGAACGTAATTTTAACGCGTATCCTTATGAATTTTCTGGTGGTATGCGTCAACGTGTAATGATTGCTATGGCACTTGTTCTAGAACCTCAAATTTTAATTGCAGATGAGCCAACAACAGCCTTAGATGTTAGCACTCAAAATCAATTATTAGAATTAATGAAAGATTTATATGATTATATCGATACTTCTATAATTTTTATTACACACGATTTAGGTGTCGTTTATCAATTTTGCGATGAAATGATCGTTATGAAGCAAGGTGAAGTAGTAGAATCAGGTTCTGTAAGCAGTGTTTTTAATAATCCAACATCAGCATATACACAGAAACTTATAAATTCAGTACCGAATTTACTTGCTCCCAAAACTCCAAGGCAAATTAGCGATGAAATTATTCTAAAATTTGAAGATGTCAGCGTAGAATATCCAATAGGAATTAATGATACCTTTAAAGCTGTTAAGCACATTGACTTAGAAATTAAAAAAGGTGAATCATTAGGTATCGTTGGTGAATCTGGATCAGGAAAGTCGTCATTGGCAAAGACTGTAGTAGGACTTAATTCTGTTTCAGACGGCTATGTTTGGTATAAGGATATTCCATTGAGTTTATTCAATTCTAAAGAAATGCAACCATTACGAAAAGATATACAAATGATTTTCCAGGACCCATTTGCTTCGATAAACCCTAGATTTAAAGTAATCGATATAATCGGACGTCCTTTAAAAATTCATAATTTAGTAACAAATGAACACCATTTAAAAGAACGCGTAAAAGAACTTCTGCTAAAGGTTGGTTTAGACGAAGCATTTCTATATCGTTTCCCTCATGAACTATCAGGTGGTCAACGACAGA
Organism: Staphylococcus sp. 231237_7MaSpsaltlick; assembly: GCF_043107035.1. Classification (NCBI taxonomy): domain Bacteria; kingdom Bacillati; phylum Bacillota; class Bacilli; order Caryophanales; family Staphylococcaceae; genus Staphylococcus; species Staphylococcus sp. 231237_7MaSpsaltlick. The sequence goes on along the minus strand of NZ_JBICNX010000004.1, from coordinate 169,239 downwards.
GAGTGAGTATTGCTCGTGCAATTGCTATTAATCCGAAAATAATCGTCTGTGATGAAGCTGTATCTGCATTAGATGTTTCCGTTCAAAAGGAAATTATTCAATTACTTAAAAGTATTCAAGATGAAATGGAAATTACTTATATATTTATTACACATGATATGGGTGTGATAAAGGAAATGTGTGATCGTATTGCAGTAATGCAAAATGGTAATATTGTAGAACTTAATGATGCAGAAAGTATCATTGAACATCCACAAGCCCCATATACTCAAAAATTAATATCTGAAGTTCCAACCATTCCTAATTAATTTAAGTAATGCTGCTTACAAGACGCATACTGTATGAAATTATGATGTATACTTAGAATTAGTGTCTTCACTTACTAATATTATTGGCAAAATAAACCTATATAAAAAACACATTCATTCCACAAAGGCAATTTCATATCACACGATATAGCCACCTTCATTTTCTATAATTTTGTTATACAATTATATTGATATATTTTAATATAATGATATAATAAAATTCACAAAACGTAGAGAGGGGAGGACTGTGGATGGATTTCATCATGAATTTCTATGGTTTTAGATATTATTAATCAATCATTTTTAATGACAATAATCAAAAGAGAGCTCATCCAAATGGATGAGCTCTTTTTTTAATATATATTTATGACCTTATTCTATAGTTTCAAAAATTAATTACACTATTTTCTAAGTCGTTAATTTACATTTATTTCTCTAAACTATCTTCAATTTTCTTGATTTCTTTTTTAGATAAATCTACAGGATATTCTCCATCCTTTGTATCTTTTTTAAGTGCTTGTTGTGCTTCTTTTGAATGATATAGTTTAATGATTTTTTTGTATGTTTTATCATTTTGCTTGTCATCTTTTGTGGCAATGACATTGATATATGGTTTTACTGCATCATTTTTTGAGTCTTCAGTATATATAGGGTCCTTTTTCGGATCTAAACCTGCTTTAGTCGCTACCCCATTATTAATAACTGATAAATCAACATCTGACAAAGCTCTAGCTGTTTGTTGTGCATCTACTGCTTTAATTTTTAGATTTTTAGGATTCGATTTAATATCTTTAATTGATCCACTTAATCCGAAGTTTTTATCTAATTTAATTAATCCTGCAGCTTCTAATAATTTCAATGAACGTGCTTGGTTAGAGACATCATTTGGCACGATGACTTTGGCTCCATTTTTTACTTTTTTAATATCTTTAATATCATCTGAGTAAATACCTAATGGGGCCAATACTGTTGTACTAACTGCTGAAATATCTGCATCTTTGTGTGCCTTTTTATATTCATTTAAAAATGCAAAATGTTGAAAGGCATTCATATCAATATCCCCATCACTTAATGCCTTGTTTGGTACGTTATAATCTGAAAATTGTTTAATTTCTAAGTCAATGTCTTCATCTTTCGCTAATTCTTTTACTTTTTCCCATGCTTTAGTGTCATTTGATGCTACTCCGACAGTAACCTTTTCTTTTCCACCAGAACACGCTGCTAATATAAATAATACTGAAACAATTAAGACTAATAACTTTTTCATTACTAATAAATCCCCCTCATTAATTTCGTCTAATTTTTTTAGATAAGTAATTTCCAAGTGTTTGTATAATTTGTACAATAATCACTAATACAACGACTGTAATGATAATGACTAATGTATCAAAGCGTTGATAACCGTATACAAGCGCTAAATCACCTATACCACCGCCACCAACAGCACCGGCCATAGCGGTAGCTCCAACTAATCCAATAATGGCAGTTGTAATCGCTAATACTAATGAGCCTAATGCTTCTGGTAATAAGAAGTGCCAAATAATTTGAACAGGTGATGCACCCATCGCTTTCGCCGCTTCGACGATACCTTCATCTACTTCTAGTAATGAATTTTCTACAAGTCGTGCGATATACGGAGCTACATAAACCGTTAATGGTACTATTGCAGCTGTTGTTCCTATAGAAGTTCCAACTAATAATTTGGTAAAAGGTACAATAGAAATCAATAAAATGATAAATGGTATTGACCTTAAAATATTAATAATTGGATTTAAAATTTGATGCACTATTGCATTCGGCCATATACCTTTTTTTCGCGTCGCAACTAATAAAATGCCTAATGGTATACCTATAATCGAACCTATAATTAATGAGACAGTAACCATATATAAGGTTTGATATAAAGATTCAAATAACTGCGCACTATCAATACTCGAACCAAGCATATGACTACACCTCCTCAAATGTTATTGCTTTATTTTTAAAGTAAGACTCAATCGTTTCCTGGTTGAAATGTTGATCTGTTTCAAAACGCAACCATAGATAACAAACTGTATCGTCTTGTATGGTAGACATGGATGAGAATAATACGTTTACTTCTACCTGATAACGTTGTGTTAATTCATTAATAATTGGTTGTTCTATCTGTTCAGTTTCTAAAAATAATCGATAATCAATATAATTATTATCTGTACGTTGATTAAAGGTATGCTTTAAAGATTCTGACGGTTCTGTATTAATAACCGTCGAAACAAAGTTTTGTGCTGTAGTCGTTTGTGGGCGGCTAAACACCTCTTTAACATTGCCAATCTCAACGACTTCCCCTTTCTCCATAACAGCTACTCTGTTACAAATCTTTTGAATTACGCCCATTTCATGCGTAATAATTAGAATAGTTACGCCAAATGTTTCATTAACACGCTTTAACAAATCTAATATTGAACTCGTCGTTGCTGGATCAAGCGCACTTGTTGCTTCGTCACACAGTAATATCTTAGGATTTGTAACCAAAGCACGAGCAATTGCAACTCTTTGCTTTTGTCCACCTGACAGTTCATCGGGGTATTGATACATCTTATCTGACAAATTTACAAAAGCGAGCATTTCTTCGACCTTTTGTTTGATTTCAGCTTTATCTACACCGCTTAGTATCAATGGCATTGCAATATTTTTATATACTGTACTGGAATTCAACAAATTAAAATGTTGAAATATCATGCCTATTTCCTTTTTTACATTTCTTAATTCTTTTTCTTTATATGTATCTAATTCATGTCCATCAACGATAACCTTACCTTCACTCACGCGTTCCAATTGATTTACCAATCGAACTAAGGTACTTTTCCCGGCACCGCTATATCCAATTACGCCAAATATATCATTCTTATTAACAGTAAATGATATATCTTTCAAAGCGTGGATACGTTCTTTTTTCTTATGAAATACTTTATTTACCTTCTCAAATTCAATCAATCTGTATCCTCCTCCATCAATCCTTACCAATCTAATAAGAATAATGAAATTATAGGTCATTATCTTTTAAGCGTCAATATAATTTCTGAATTTATTGAATTTTTAAAAATATTTAGCATAGTATCACAAACTTATTTACAACATCAAAAAAACGTCCCGATATGCTGATCGGAACGTCATTATTTGTGCGCGAGTAAACTTTCGTCTGTTATTTCATCTGTTACTAGTACATCTATTAAGTTATTGCTTTTATAAATCTACTTTTTCAAAGTGTTCTACATTAGGAAATGGCTCATAATAATGATGCAATAATGATTTCCAAGTTGTGTATGCTTCGGATTCTCGAAAACCAATCGTATGGTCTTCTAGACTTTGCCATTCGACGAGTAATAAGTATTTCCCTTCTTGTTCTATACATTTATTTAAGGTATGTTGAATATAACCCGGTATTGTTGCGATAATTTTTGATGCTTCTCTAAAAGTTTCTTCAAAACCGCCAATTTTATCCTCTTTTACATTTAATATTGCCGCTTCTAGAATCATTATAATAGCCACCTTTAATTTGATTGTCACTTATTATTCAGAAATATTCTTCTCACATACCCTATTATATAAATCATTATCAAATTCATATGTCCGCCATAAATATTCAACATAAAAAATGGCAAAATCTACCATATTAATTAGTAGAAATTGCCATATTTCATTGATTAACTACGTATACATTATGCATTCACTGTAATCATCCTTAAATATAGTAACCCATAGAACACATGATGATGTAGTTTTAAAGTTGAAATTGTATCATAAAATTTCAACCTGTCGTATTAAACCATATAAATCGTTAATAGAACTCGGTCTGTTGTTCTAGTCGCATAACCGACAAATATCTTTTCCATTAGCCATTTATATGACGTATTATAAGTTTCAAAGGTGGGTGTAGTACGAAAATAATACACTTCGGAATCTACAAATCCACCATTTATTACACTTTCTTTATAACTTTCAGGTACTGTTCTAATACCATTATTTTCAATATAAATTGTCGCACCATCATTTAATTGAATAGCATATCTCGCAGATAAGGTACATTTTCCTGTTGGATCAATACATTGGCTATCAACACCACCTGGCAATACGTGACCAGAATGCTGGTTACTCTTCACTGTACCTGAGACTATCGGTATCAATTGACGTCTGCCAACTTGATTATCTTGTCCAACCACGATTGGTTCTTCAACATGCATTGAAATTTCAAATATTTTTTCCATCATTAGTAGACAACTCTACTTTCTAGTTATTTAACATAGCAAATTTGCCATCTCTGATATCTTGAGTCATTCCATTATATGGTGCCTCAGCAATAACTTGCTCATTGTTGGTACCGGGTTGTCCAACATAAGTAATTGTAGCGAATTCAGGAACAACATATTTTGGATATGTGTCATATTTTTCTCTAGATGTTTCCATCAAATCAATATAATCATTTTGGTAACATACTGTGATATCTGGACGTTCATGTACCCATTTCGGGAAAAAGATCACGCCGTGCATAATATTTTGGTCTGGAACGAAATTGAGTGAGACGTCTGTGCCTGTTGGCTCTGTCCAAGAAATTTTATAGACACCTGCAATAATTTGAACAATGTCCGCCTGTTGATCTTTTACCCAACGACCGGCAACCATACCTGAATGGATTCGATAATCAATTGTGTTTTCATTTTTCACATACATTTCATACTCCCAACCATTGTCGTATGTGTAAATCATATGTGCTCCAATAAAGTCTTTTAGTGTATTCATAAACATTTCCTCCTTCTAAAACATGTAATTAATTACATGTTTACATTTACATGATAATCCTATACACTGATTCTGTCAAAGAACACAGGAGGAACTTTATGAAAAATGTGCTTCAATATACAATTTTAGGATTACTCAATAATCACTCTCTGACTGGGTATGAAATTTATAAATCATTTAGTGAAGTCATTGGTGAAATTTGGAATGCTAAACATAGTCAAATTTATAATGAGCTTAAAAAATTACTGCAGAGTGAACATATTTATATTTCAAATATTGATGAGACAAGTAAAGTGACTAAAAAGATTTATAGCATTACCGATTTAGGAAGAACAACACTATTTCATTGGATTGAAAATGCTGAAGAAGATGAAAGTAATAAAGACCCTTTTGCAATAAAGGTTTACTTTTTTGATAGTCTTGAAGACGAAAGTAAGCATCAATTGCTCACCCAAAAGAAAATTGAGAAGGAAGAAAAGTTAATGCATTTGCAAGCAATTTACAATCAATTGGATGCTAAATCAGATTTGCAACACATTTTAATATTAAAGAAGGCCCTTTTACGTGAACAATCTTATATTGATTGGCTAGATTTTTGTTTAGCTGAAATTTAATCATACAAAAAACGCTCTCACTGCCATACGCAGTGTGAGCGTTATTCATTAGATATCGTTTTTCAAATACGTCATTTCATCTGGTCGCTAATCGTTTTCCAGGCCAAACTTTTCTTTCAAAGTACCTGTAGCGTATTCTGTCTGTGCTAACCCGCGTTGTTGTAAGATTGGTACTACTTTATCAACAAATAATTCCAATTGTGTCGGTAATAGTGGTGGCATAATATTAAAGCCATCTGCTGCACCTTGTTCGTACCAATATTGCATAGTATCAGCGATTTGTTCTGGTGTCCCGACTACCATAAAGTGACCTCTTGCTCCCGCAATTTTCTTCATTACATCTTCTAATGTTAAATTTTGTTCCATTGCTTCTTTTTTAATCAATTCGTATCTACTTTTAATACCGTTACCATCGGAAGACTCCACTTGCTCAAATGGGATTTTCAAATCATATTTGGATAAATCTACATCTCCTACATATGGAGATAATAACTTTAACCCTTCTTCAGGTAAGATTAAATCTTGTAATTCTTCATAGTTCGCTTGTGCTTCCTCTTCTGTATCACCGATTACTGGAAATAGACCTGGCATAATAGATACGTCTGTCTGTTTACGACCGCGTTGTTCAATTTTATCTCTTAAGCCATCATTAAAGTGCTTTGCTTCATCGGCACTCGTTTGTGCAGTAAATACTACATCAGCGACTCGTGATGCTAAATCCGTACCTGCTGATGAAGAACCAGCTTGAATCAATAACGGGCTACCTTGAGGTGAACGTTCTAAATTAAGTGGACCTTTCACTTTATAGTATTTGCCTTCATGATTGATTGGTTGTAATTTGGATTGATCGACAAAAACACCGCGTTCCTTGTCCTTAACAAATGCATCCTGTTCCCATGAATGCCATAACTTATTGGCAACATCCACGAATTCACCTGCTTGTTCATATCTCAATCCATGTTCTACATTGACAGTACCATTAAAGTTTTGCGCTGTACTATTGACTGCTGAAGTCACAATATTCCATGCTGCACGTCCCCCACTGACATGATCTAATGAACTAAATGCACGCGCTAAGTGAAACGGTTGTGAATACGTTGTCGAAACCGTTGCTGCTAAGCCAATATCTGATGTTTCTCTCGCTATAATCGTCATTAATGTGAATGGATCTAAGCGACTCATCAAATCTGGATGTGCCGTTTCATCTATATATAAAGCATCTGATAAAAAGACTAAATCGAATTTACCACGTTCTGCAATTTTACTGATATTTACAATATGGTCAATATCAACTGGACCTTGTTCTACTGACTTTGGATGGCGCCAGCTCGCTAAATGATGCCCGTAACCTGCTAAAAAAAGACCTAATTTCATTCTCCCCATTTTGACTCCTCCAAATCGTTTATTATTCCGATTGATTTAATAGGTAATAAATTACCATTTTCTGAAGATTAAGTCAATGTAATCAGCTAGGTAACTAAAAAAATCTTCGTACCTCAAATGATATGTGTACAAAGATTTTCACTATTATAAAATGTATGATTAAATTACTAAATTTAATATTAAAATAAAGCCCAAACCAACAACGGATAGTATTGATTCTAATAATGTCCATGTTAAAAAAGTCTCCTTGATTGTTAAACCAAAGTATTCTTTAAACATCCAAAACCCAGCATCATTAACATGCGAGCAAAATATACTCCCCGCTCCAATCGCTAATACGACAAATGACAGATTTACGTCTGTTGATTGTAATAAAGGTAAGACTATGCCTACTGAAGATATTGCTGCTACGGTAGTAGAACCTAAAGCAGTACGTAATAATGCTGCAGCCAACCAAGCTAGTATCAGTGGTGACATCTCACTGCCTTTAAATATTTCTGAAATCGTATCACCAACGCCACCATCAATTAGTATTTGTTTGAAAGTGCCGCCACCACCGATAATTAAGATTAACATTGCAATAGGTGTAATGGCATTAGTTACTGTATCCATAATTTCTTTCATACTTTGCTTTCTGCGTATACCCATCGTATAAATGGCAAATAATACTGCGATCAACATTGCAGTTACTGAGGTTCCAATAAAGTAAATAAACCCTTCTAGGCCTTTAGCATGTCCATCCTCATTTCCAGTGACTAATTGCACAACTGTTGCGAGTAACATTAATATAACTGGCGACAATGCAGTCAATAAGCTGATACCAAAACTTGGTAATTGATCATGTTTCAGCACCTTTACTTCTCCTACTGCAGCTTGATTACCTAAACGTTCGAAAGCAGACGGTGCAATTTTCAGAGCAATTCTTGGAAAGATTCCACCAACGACGGCAGCTAATGGTATACCAATAATGATTCCATACATTAATACATGACCAATATTTGCATGTACCGCTTCAGAAATGGCAACAGGACCGGGATGCGGTGGTAAAAATCCATGCGTTACTGCTATCGATGTTCCCATAGGTAAACCTACTTTAAGATTCGATATTTTCATGCGTTTCGCAAGTGTAAATACCAATGGTACCAATAGTACAAATGCAACTTCTAAAAATAATGAAATACCTATGATAAATGAAGCAATAATCATTGCCCACGTAACATACTTTTTACCGAATACATTAATCAATGTATCTGCAATTCTTGTTGCACCACCACCATCGGATAATAATTTCCCTAATATTGAACCCAAACCGAATATAATAGCGATGTGTCCTAAGGTGTCACCCATACCCTTTTCAATTGTTGTGACAATTGTATCTAGCCTCATACCAAGTAATATACCTGTCACCATAGATGTAATAATTAAAGCGATAAATGTATTAAGTTTCAATCCCATAATCAATATCAACAATACGATTACACCTATAACGACTGCAACGATCGGCCAAATTTCTCCCATCATATGAACCCCTACTTTCTATTTCTCTCTATCTTTTGAATTAATCTGATAAACTTCTGTCAAAGTACTTTCCTCGCCAATATTTCCCGGGAAAATAACATACGGCATATGACTGTATTTCGCTTCGTCACCAGTCAACCAAACTGGTACACCTTGTGTAATTTGCCCTATTACTTCAGCTTTCTTAATGTTTAAACCTTTTGTCGCCACATCACTAGAAGTAATACCGCCTTTAGCAATGATAAAGCGAGGCTGTAAAGTCAATCCTTGAATAATTGCCACGAGTGCATTAGAAATATTTGTCGATATACTCAAATTATTGTTAAGATCTTCTGTTTTGATGACATCTCTCGAGGTGTAGATGACTACATCATGTCCTTGCTTTATCAAATTTTCCACTTGATTTACTTGTTTCTGAATATAATCTGACAATTTATCGTTCGTTACTTGTGTTACATCAAATTCAATACTGCTAATCGCTGCATGTTCTATTAAATGACTTAATTGTGCAGAAGTCTTCTTCACATGGGATCCAACGATAATAATACCACCATGATTATTCGTACTATGTTCATTGAGATTAATGATTTCACCTGGTGTTTGGCACATTGATTTAACAAATGATGCCGCAGTTCTAAACATAAATTGCTTATTATGTTCAGTTAGATACGCCGTTAAACAACTGACAAAGTAATCCATATCTTCATCATTCAAAGCATCTACGACGACTGCATCGAAATGAGCAACTGAGTCAAATACATTCCATATCGTAGCTTGATCACGTTGTCGTATCGTATCCAAATCAATATGGTATACGTCCTTTGCTGCTATTTCACCTAAACTCTGCTCTTCAATGAAGTCCGCCATTGTTGTTGCTGTATAACCGAATGTAGTATCAGTTGCAAACTCACTTTGCGCAACAGGGATGTATTGCTCCCCTTCCTTTAGGTAATGCGTACCATGATATGTAAAGCGATTGCCCTCAAAGAATTCAGGTAAGTAAAACACTGCATCAAATTGTCGATCCGTCGCTTCACTTAACACCTTAGGTTCTAGATAAAAGTGACCACGTAAAGTAGAGTCACCTCTACTCACCACGATATAGGGATGGTCTAGCTTTTGCGAAACAGCTTCGATATTTTTGCTAATTTGTTGATGTAATTCAATCGTCTGTGCTTCATTTAAAGCTCTTGAATTTGTTAATATATAGAACATTGCATTATCTTGTTTGAATCCATCTTCTATCAATTCTTGTGACCACTCTGTATAGACGGGTAAATCTTTAACCGTTTGTGTTCCTGTAGGGTCATCATCTAGTACAATAATCTTATATTTGAAATTGATTAATCCTTTGTCTATAGGGTCATTTAAAGTTGTGTTTATTTGTTCATTAGTTAACATCATTTCACCTACATATGATTTATTTTTTCAAAATATTTTATGATGCCTGAATGATCGTTAAGACCATTACCATGTGCAACTTCAGATTTATAGATTTCTTTAACTTGATTCGTTAATGGTAGGGTAAGACCAACTGTGTCTGCTGTCGATGTCACGTTTTTCATATCTTTTAGATTAATATTCAATGTACCACCTGGTTGATAATCCTCTGCAATCATCTTAGGAAACTTTGCTTCCATGACACTTGAACCTGCTAGTCCACCTTTGATTGCTTCGTGCATACGCTCTAAATCAATATCGAAACGTTTAGCTAACACTACTGCTTCTGACAATGCCGCTATATTTGTATTTACGATGATTTGATTTGCCAATTTTACGACGCTACCAGAACCGACATCTCCAACACGTATGACGGATGCAGCAATAGGCGCTAAAACTTGCTGAGTAGTTGCTACATCATCAGGATCACATCCAATCATCACTGATAGTTCACCACTTATCGCTAAAGGTTCACCTCCACTAACAGGAGCGTCAATATATTTAATTTGTTTATGCTCAAGTACTTTACTAATTTCTAAAGATTCATTCGGTGTTAATGAACTCGTATCAATAATTGATTGCACATGAGTAACATCATAGTTCAACAATGCTGATTCTCCACTATATAACACAGACTTTACGATAGCACCATTAGGTAGTGAGGTTATGATATGCTCCACTTCACTAGCCATGCTTGCTAAAGATACTGGTTTGGCACCGAGCTTTGCTACTTCTTGTTCTGCTTCTTTATTTACATCATTCACAAATACTGTGACATTTGATTTTAGTAAATTTTTAACCATGGGTTTCCCCATAATTCCTAATCCTATAAAGCCTACTTTCATGATTGAACACCCTTTCTGAAATCGCTTACAGTTGTTAGTGTATACCAAAAGTTATAAAATGTATACATTTTAATCCATAATTTTTTATAGTACACTATGAATGATGAGGTGAATCAATTGAATACAAATGAATTATCTATTTATGAAAAGATTAGAAATGACATTATTTCAGGTGAATTAAGTAAAAATGAAAAAATAACGGAAGCCAAACTTGCAAAAAAGTATAATGTGAGTCGTACTCCGGTTAGAGAAGCGTTAAAACAATTAGAGTTGGAATATTTTATTAAAAACTCATATATTTTTATTCCTACAACAGAAGAATACAGACAAATATTTGAAATGCGCATCTTGTTGGAAAGTCATGCATTAAGAAAAGCAGCTATTGTCTATACTACTAGCGATTTAGCTGAATTGCGGAGTTATACTGATATTGATATAGAGCATGAAGCAGAAAGTAAAATTATCGACATTAATGATAAGTTTCATCAAAAAATTATGCATGCTACACATAACCAATTTATATTAGATACCTATCAAAAATATAAAAGTTTTATTTACCTCTTTAGTCAAACTGTAATTAACAAACGACGACCAGGACTAATAGAAGAACACCGTGCAATTGTAGATGCCCTTTTCAACAGAGACATTGAACTAGCAGTTTCTTTATTGGAGGATCATTTGAAGAAAGATTTAGAGTTTAGTTTATACTATTTAGATTTCAAACAATCAGAATAAATATAACGGTAGCACCCATATATCGATGATGTGGTGCTATTTTTATAGCAATAAACAACAGGTGTTGCATTTTATACAAAACGATAGTATATTATATGTATCAAGTATACTTTTTATACCAAAAAATGTTTTGTTTTTCTTCAATAAGGTAATTGGCAATTAAATCATTTTAATTAGTTGAATTTTAGGGGGGCTTTCAAATGCATGTAACAGGTCATCATCATATTTCAATGTATACAAAAAATGCACAAATCAATAAAGACTTTTATACTCAAATACTCGGATTACGATTAGTAGAAAAATCCGTTAACCAAGATAATCCAACGATGTATCATTTATTCTTCGGCGATGAATTAGGAGCGCCGGGAACATTACTAAGTTTCTTTGAAATTCCTAATATTGGACAAAATCGTCCTGGTACTGACTCAATCTATCGTTTGTCTCTACTTATACCTGATCAAGCTGCTTTAGATTATTACAAAGCTCGCTTAGATGATAATGACGTCCACTGGGAAGCAATCACTTATTTATCTCAACCTGCAATTAATTTCAAAGATCCTGATGGTTTAAATTTAATTTTGTTAGTAAATGACGACTATGCCCTCCCAACAATGTGGCGTAGAAATCCTTACACAGATGTGCCATCACACCATCAAATACTTGGAATGGGTCCAGTCGAATTAAGGGTTAGAGATAGTAAACCGACGATTGAATTTTTAGCGCAAGACTTAAATTATCATCACCGCACAATTGGTAATGATGCACATATGACTGTTATGACTTTAGATGACGCAGGACTGTACACAGATTTCGTTATTATAGAACAACAAGGTGAACGTGCTCGTCCTGGTCAAGGATATGTACACCATATTGCAGTAACTACGCCGCAAGATGACGACTTAAATGCAGTATTAGAGACAATCAATCAACATTCAAAACCTAATTCAGGTATTATTGACCGCTATTTCTTTAAATCATTATATTATAGACATAATCGTATTCTATTTGAATTTGCTACAGAAGATCCTGGGTTCACAGTAGATACTAAACCTGAAGATTTAGGTAAGCATTTAAATTTACCTGATTTTATGGAAGATCAACGCAGTGAAATAGAAGCAAATTTACACGAATTATAAAATAAGGAGGCACCTATAATGGCACAATTAGAAATGAATAAACACACACCACTTGAATTCGGACTTTATTCTTTGGGAGATCATTTATTAAATCCACATAACGGCACAAAAGTAAGTTACGAACAGCGTATTAAAGAATTAATCGAAGCCAGTAAGTTAGCAGATCAAGCTGGATTGGATGTGTTTGCAGTAGGCGAAAGTCACCAAGAACATTTCACAACACAAGCGCACAGTGTTGTGTTAGGTGCTATTGCCCAAGCTACTGAAAATATTAAAATTTCAAGCTCATCATCCATTATTAGTGCAGCAGACCCTGTCAGAGTCTTTGAAGATTTCGCAACGCTTGATTTAATTTCACATGGCCGTGCAGAAATAGTAGCAGGTCGGTCATCACGTACTGGATTATTTGAATTGTTTGGCCTTGATATTAATGATTATGATGAATTATATGAAGAGAAACTCGCATTATTGCGTCAATTAAATGAATCTGAACGTATAACTTGGTCAGGAAAATTCAGACCTGATTTAAATAATATGAAGATATTCCCACGTCCAATCGATAATACTTTACCAATTTGGCGTGCTGTCGGTGGTGGTCAAGCAAGCGCAATTAAAGCCGGTCACCAAGGTATTCCAATGATGATTACAACATTAGGGGGTCCCGCAGAAGTATTTAAAGATTCAATAGATGCTTACCGTACAGCTGCTGAAGAAAGCGGTCATGATATTGCGCCAACAAAGTTACCAGTGGCTACTGCGAGTTTATTCTACACTGCCGAAACAACTCAAGCAGCATTAAATGAATATTATCCACATTTAAATGTCGGTATTTCATTTATTCGTGGCCAAGGTTATCCAAGACAACAGTTTGAACAGGCACCAGATTATAGAGATGCATTAATGGTTGGTAGCCCACAGCAAATTGTCGAAAAGATACTTTATCAACATGAACTTTATCAACATCAACGCTTTATGGCACAAATTGATTTTGGTGGTGTCCCATTCGATAAAATCATGAAAAATATCGAACTCATCGGAGATAAAATCATACCAGAAGTTAAAAAACATTTAAGTAAATAAATAACGCCTCGATTAAGCAGCATAAAAAAACTGTCGTCAATGGTTTGACGACAGTTTTTTGTATTCATGTTAAAGCTAAACACTTCATTAACGCGTTATATTAGCGATTCAATTCATTATAATTACATTGTTATTAGGTCGTTATATATTCACACAGGTGTTGGTTAGTTAATGATGCTTGTACATCAATGATCCGTTGATTCAGTGACCCTTTATAAGGTAGGTTTGAACGATAAAGATGAGCCATAAATGGGCCATCTACCAATACATCTATTAATTCTAAAAATGCACGTCTCTCGGAATTTCCACTTGCTAAATACTCAAATAAGAAACCACTCCAAACCCAAATTGTCTTACTGTTACCAAAACGTTGGCGAAATGCACGCACACAACGCAATGTTGTATCCAAATTACAAAACGGCTCACCACCTAATATACTCAAACCATCTATATAATCCGGGGCACAATTTTCTAATATTTCCTCTAGGACTTCCTCATTAAAACTTTCCCCATATCTAAAATTTTGAGCCGCCTTGTTGTAACATCCTTTACAGGCAAATGGACAACCTGAAACATAAATACTACATCGCACACCCTCACCGTCAACGAAACTTTGTGATTCTATTCTTGCAATATAACCTTGTCCGTTGATCAAATCTAAGATTGTCATACTGTCTTATCTTTCAAATGTTTAACACGTGCACAAATTTCCTTATGACGTCCCTCAATTGTTGGTCGTTGCACTGGATTGCCCAAATAACCACAAGTACGTTTTACGACATCTACAGTTTTTGGATTATCGTTACCACATTCTGGACACTGATATCCTTTTTCTGTTGTTTTAAAGTCACCTTTAAAATCACATTCATGACAATGGTCAATCGGTATATTAGTACCCAGATAACTTACTTTATCGTATGCATAATCCCATACAGATTCTAATGCCTTTAAATTGTGATTTAATTTTGGATATTCACAGTAATGGATATAACCACCGCTTGCATAAACTGGATAGTCTTGTTCAAAATCAATTTTCTCAAATGGACTCACATCTTTACGCACGTCATAGTGGAATGAATTTGTATAATAACCTTTATCTGTAATATCTGGGATGTCACCAAATATTTCTTGATCTAAACGACAGAATCTATCTGTAAGCGATTCACTCGGTGTACTATAGATACTAAACCATATATCGTAAGTTTCAGTCCATTTTAATTGATATGACTTCATTGCTTTTAATATATCTAAGGTAAATGCCTTTGCTTTAGATTGTGTTTCCCAATTCGGTCCATAAAATACTGTAGCCGCCTCATAGAGACCAATATAGCCCATAGATAAAGTTGCACGCTTATTATTAAATATCGAAAATACCGTGTCCTCATCATTTAATTTGTATTTAAATGCACCGTTTTTATATAAAATTGGCGCATTATCTGGTGTTGCTTGTTTAATTCTTTCAATGCGATATACTAATGCATCATGCATAATTTCCATACGCTTATGGAAAATCTTCCAAAATGTCTCGATATCACCATTAGACTCAATAGCAATACGCGGTACATTCAATGTTACGACCCCTAAATTACAACGTCCGTTATTTTCAAAGTTCCCATTTTCATCTTTCCAAGATGGTAAAAATGAACGACAACCCATTGGTGCTTTAAAATCACCTAATAGTTCCACAGTTTTATCATAATTTAAAATATCTGGGTACATACGCTTTGTCGAACATTCTAATGCCAATTGTTTAATATCATAATTTGGGTCCTGTTGCTCTAAATTGACACCTCTTTTAATAGAAAATACTAATTTAGGGAAGATTGCAGTAATTCTATTTTTCCCTAATCCTTTAATACGTGTATTTAAGATCGCTTGTTGAATCTTACGGCTATAACAATCTGTTCCTAATCCAAAGCCTAAGGTTACAAATGGTGTCTGACCATTTGAAGTATATAGCGTATTGATTTCATATTCTAAACTTTCAATTGCGTCTTTAATGTCACGTGTAATCTGTTCGTCGATATATGTATCTATATTGTCCTTTGTAACAAATTTTTCTGCTGTTTCGCGGTGCTTTTGCTCATTAAAAATAACATAATGACTTAACAATTCATCTACACGATCAATCGTACATCCACCATATTGACTGCTCGAAACATTTGCTATAATTTGCACTAATTGTGCCGAAGCAGTCTGTATAGATTTAGGTGATGTCACAGTAGCATTACCGATTTGAAAGCCTTCTGACAGCATTTTTTCAGCATCAATTAAACAACAGTTTGTTAATGGCTGAAACGGATGATAATCTAAATCGTGAAAATGTATTTCCCCTTTTTTATGTGCAGTTGCCACATTTTCAGGTAATAAATAATTTAAGGCATAGGATTTAGAGACTACACCTGCCGTCAAATCTCTCATTGTTGAAAATGTTGCACTATCTTTATTAGCATTTTCGTTAACGACCGTTGGGTCCTTTGTTATTAATCGTTTTAAATCTTGCTCAAGTTTGTTCATTTGATCCCCTCTCATTCCTATATGTTGTGTCTTAGTTAAATATAAAACACAATATATGGTGTTTTCAAACTAGATTAGGGCTGTTAACAAATTTGCCAAAACTTTATGAAGGATTATTGAACTTTAGTTGCAATGACAAATTTCTTTTATTTACATAATAAAAAAGACTAAGTTATCTACAAAGTCACTACGATTGCACTCAATTATTATTCACGGTCAATATTTAATAAATACTTGAGTGCTATCACTTCCCCATACTTTAATCTCTATGTTATATAACATAAAGTTAGAAAATAGGAAATTAGCAGTAGAGTTTAGTCTTTTTAGTGTTTAATGCTTATTCGATTTTATGATTACAATCATTTAATAGATTATTTAACGCTTTTATTCAAAGTAAGGAAAAGTTGTTGTGCATCCGCTTCTTCGTCTAAGCCGTAAACGTTCATTCTACCATCTTTAAATAATGTCATTTGATAACCTTGATAGGTCATCAACTTAGCAAAGTCATTTTGCTTAACAATTGTAGTAGGTAAGAGCGTTGCATAATTAAACACTGAAGGGTTGAAACGCAATAGATAGGTATTTCCACATTGCTTTTCAACGTGTTTGGTCCTTGGCTGATTTAAATATTCATAGTGTTGTCGTTCACAGACTGGGCACTGATGCTGCTTTAACCCACTAATATTTAATGTCTTCACATCAATAGTAAAGCTATCCATCGTGATTAACTTTTTAGAAAAGCCATGACCAGATAGCCACCTCAATAGTTCAGAAACCTCCATACTAGCAACCTGATAAATAACTGGTGGCAATACACCATTGATTGCACAACTCTCTCCTGTTTGAGGAACGGTCTCTAATAAACATTTAAAGCAAGGTCCCGTATAGTCAATGGCATACACCGAACCTTTACTTCCCACTGCCGCTCCATATATCCAAGGTATTTGGCATTTATGACATGCTTCATTAATAAGAAAGCGCAGTGTAAAGTTATCCATTCCATCAATTACGATATCCGGTTGATACACCTTTAATAAATTTTCAATATTGTTATTAGTGAGCTCTTGATATAGCGCAGTGATTTTCACATTACTATTAATCAACTTTAATTTATTTTCAAGGGCAATTACTTTTGGTTGCAATTGTTCAGCATCCATTTCATCAAATATCGCTTGACGATGTAGGTTGGATGTTTCAACGACATCCATATCAATGATGGTTAGACTGCCTGCACCCATCCGAGTTAATATTTCCGCACAGTGACTCCCCAACGCACCTGCACCAAGTATCATGATATGAGTGTTTTCAAGTCGACTTTGCCCATGTTTACCAAATGGTGCATAAATCGCTTGACGTTGGTATCTTTTCATTATAAAAATCCAATTCCTTCAGTCGGACTAGATGCTTGTGCTGTATATTTCACTGGGATTCTTCCAGCTTCAAAGCTCAATCTACCCGCATTGATACCTAACTTCATCGCTTCTGCCATTTTAACTGGATCTTCTGCACTTGATATCGCCGTATTTAATAATATTGCATCAGCGCCTAGTTCCATTGCATGACAAGCATCTTTTGGAGAACCAATTCCAGCATCTACAATCACCGGTACATTTGTACGTTCTATTATATATCTTAAATTCAATGGGTTGTTAATGCCTCTACCCGTTCCTATTGGAGAAGCTAACGGCATAATCGCATGGACACCTAATTCCTCTAATCGTTTAGCTAACACGACATCATTAGAAATATATGGGCATACTGTATAACCTTTTTCCAATAATATTTTACAAGCTTCATAAGTCTCAATTGGATCAGGTAACAGTGTTTCATCATCTCCAATCACCTCAACTTTAATCATGTCACATACACCAGCATGATTCGCAATTTCAGCAATACGTACCGCTTCTTGTGCAGTTTTTGCTCCTGCAGTATTAGGGAAGGTCACAAAATTTGATAAATCTACTTGAGCAAGTGGGTTAGGTAAATCTTTGTCATAAAGGTTCATTCGACGTACTGCAAATGTTAACACCTCAGTTTCTGACGCTTGTATCGCTTGTTGTTGTATATCCTCATTCTCAAATTTGCCAGTACCTAATAATAGTCTCGAATTTAATTTGAATTTACCAATTTCAATCATCCTATCCGCCTCCTACAAACTCTAATAATTCTAAACAATCTTGATCTCTTACCACTTGAACAGGAAACTGTTGTCGTTGAATCAATTCTTCATTGTGTTCAACGATGATTCGATTTTCATCTAATCCCATTTCTTGAATCAATTCTTGAATATTTAACTCTTTGCTAAATTTAAAGCTGTCACCGTTAATAATGCATTGCATTGTCAACACTCCTCTCAATTCTAAAATCTTGTAAATCTTCTGGACGTTGCCCAGTTAATAACCATTCACACATCAAAGCACCAATATATGGCGATAATAAGATTCCATTGCGATAATGCCCTGTGATAACAAACAAATCTTGCGCCACCTCATCCATAACTGGACGTTCTTCTTTACTATAAGGTCGTATTCCGGACCATTCATGTAGCATCTGACTATCTTTTAATTGAGGTACAATCGTCGATGCTTGATGTAAGAGCCAATCTCTTCCTACCGACGACACTCCGACAGAGTAATCATCAAAGTAACTTGTAGCACCAATCATGTAACGGTGTTGTAACTTTGGAATGATATAGCAACCATTCGTCATAAATAACGTTGTATTCAAATTCAATGTTGGGTGTTCTACGAGTAACGCTTCACCTTTGACACCTGTAACATTATGCGATTGTAAGTGGGGTGACACTAACCTACCACTCCATGCACCACCAGCGACGATAACCTTTTTCCCATAAAACGAACCATTCTGTGTCTTCACTTTGTAACCTTGTTTAAGTGATTCAATATGATGCACTTCCGTATGATAACAACGTTCCACGTTCCGTCTTTTTATAGACTCAAGCAGTGCTTTCGTATATCGATTAGCATTGACTTGATGATCGTCCGGTATATACATCGCTTGTTTGCCATTGTTCATAACCTTATCGTTGGTCAATTCACTTAATCTTGAATCCGTTAGTAACTCAATCTGGTCGTTATATTGCTTTAAAAATTGATACTGCACTTGAATGTCATGCGCATCAGCTTTCGAGGCGTTTATTTTAATTAAGCCACTGTTTAAATATTCAATATCTAAAGCGACTTCATCCAATAATTCACTTGCTAGTGTTGGAAACATTTGTTGTGATTTACGGGCGATATGATAGAGCGCTGATTCTTGGGTGAATTCATTTTGTGCACCTAACATCCCACCAGCCTTATACGAGGCATGCATGCCAGGTATATCTCGATCAATTATAGCTACATGGACCGAATGTTCACTCAATGCTCTCGCTACCGACATGCCCATAACACCCGAACCAATAATGATGACATCATACATATGCATGCCACACCTCCTTCAATTGATCTAAATGTGCAACATTATCTTTTTCAAAAAGTGAGATGCCCGCAATACCATCAAAGCCATTTGGCAACTGAGCAATTGTTCGATGATTGATGCCACCTAACGCGACCACTGGAATATCATATTGTAATGCCGCATTAATTTCGTCAGTTGTCCGTGGTGTTATGCCTGGCTTGGATTTCGTTTCAAAAATATGACTAAACAAGACAAAATCTAAACCACGTTGCGCTGCCTCAGCAACCATCCTACTATGATGCGTTGACTTGCTCACCTGAATATGTGGAAAGCGCTGCTTAAAAAATAAATCTTGATTATTATGTTCTTTAAAATGAATCGCGGTTAAAGCACAACGATTTAAAACATCTATATTTTCATGAATAATTACTTTTTCTTTAGGAAATTGGTACTGTAGCAACATATTAATCCAATCAACCAATTCGTCTGATGACATTGGAGTTCTAACAATCAAATAATCAATATGTGCTTCAATAGCTAAATAATGCATTATATCCTTTCTTGCTAAATATTTATCTGCTGTTATCGCTACAAACATGCCTTTCACCTCTAATAAATAAAAAAACGTTATTTTTCTGTGTAGAAAAATAACGTTGAATGAACGAATACTAATTGTTTATAACGCCACTTTCCTACGCCAGTACAAACTGGATCAGGTTCAAGGAATCCCTATGTCACTACATCGGTCTCAGCCTTTAATAAAGGCACTTCCAGTGGTTTCTATGAAATTTTAAACTTGCATACGTCACATGTAAATGACATATATAATTAATTTAAACTTAACTCATTATGTATTTATTTTCAAGTTCAACTTAATTCACTTGATAAATTATAAGTTAACTCTATGCTATAGTTTTCAAATTTAATTTTCAAGCAACAAATTTTTATTTTTTTGATAATGACAACAAACTTGAAGTCAATTCACGCGTTTGTGTATATATTTTTTTATACACCTCAAAGTATTGTTGATATTGTTCGTGGTTGTTCTGATTCGGATAGAATACTTGCTCAAAACAGATAAATGACTCCATGATAGCATCTAAATTGTTATACCAATTTAGGCCTTTAATAGCGAGTATGGCCGCCCCCATACATGGCCCTTCCTCATATTTCAATCGCTTTACCTCAGCATTAAACATATCTGCTTGCAGTTGTAACCAAAAATCATTTTTAGCGCCTCCACCAATGGCCACCACCTCTGATATTGCCTTACCCTTTGCTCTTAATAGACAAATGGACTCATACAAGGAATAGGTGATACCCTCTATTACTGCACGTGCCATATCCCCCCTAGTGTGCAATGCACTTAGCCCGATAAAGCTACCACGTATACTCGAATCTCCATGAGGTGTCCGCTCACCTGATAAATAAGGCGTAAATAACAAACCATTACTCCCTATATCCGCTGCGCTTGCCTCTTGAAAAATTTGCTCATATGATACATCAGACAAGATATTACTACGCAACCAATTGAGACTATCACCCGCAGCAAGCGTGACACCCATCACATAGGATTGATTAGGGATAACATGTTTGAAAAAGTGCAAATTATGTCGATAATGGGTCTTTGCATTACTATCACAACTTAATACAACACCAGAAGTCCCAATACTACATAGCGTTTGTTCGTCTTTGATAACACCTGCCCCTAAGGCACCACAAGCATTATCTCCTCCACCAGCAAAGACAGCTACATCCTCTTTCAATCCTAATTTCCGAGCTAATTCTGGAGTTACATAGCCAACAAAATCCTCTGATGCCACCAGGTTCGGAAGTATGTGATCTACAGTAAAGTGCGCGGCCAATTCTTTCGACCACGTTTCTAGCACAGGATCTAAGAGCAAAGTGCTCGATGCATCCGAATACTCCATATGAAGATTGCCCGTCAATTTATATCTAACATAATCTTTGGGTAATAAAAATTTAGCAATTTGCGCCCAGTTTTCAGGTTCATTTGCTTTAATCCATAATAATTTCGTTAACGTAAACCCTTCTAAAACAGGATTTTCTAACACATAGTCCCCCAATTCCTGCCTTATTTCTACGCATTGTTCAGTCGTTCTAGTATCGTTCCATAAGATTGCATTACGAATAGGTTGATTGTGTTGATCAAGTATTACAAGACTGTGCATTTGACCAGATAATGATATGCCATGTACCTTAACATTCGCCATTTCCGGATCTTGTAGTATTTTTTTAATACACTGAATCGTCGCACATACCCAATCATCAGGTCGTTGTTCATTATATCCAGCTTGAGGTTGAATCATTTTTAAATGTTCGCTCACAGTTTGTATGACCTTTCCTTGCCTACTTACAGCTATAGCCTTTACAGAACCAGTGCCTATATCAATTCCTAATACTGCATCAATCACGCGCATCGTCCCTTTTCAAAGTGTTTTTTTGATAAAAAATAGCATGTTATACGTTTTAATTTTTTATACGACATATTTATAACACGTTTAAATAAAAAATCAAATTCAACTAAAATTACTAGAGAAAAAAATTTAAAAGTGCTAGCATTAATAAATATTTAACTTTAGGAGGAAATACATGTTTATTACAGAAGTCGCATTTTCTACAAATAAAGAAAATGAAGATAGATTATACAATAAAGCCAAAAAGAATTTAGCTGAATTAAACGACAACGTTAAAGGGCTCATTGATGCTGAAGTGTGGACGAAATCAAAGGCTGATGAAGTTGAATATGTCATTGTTAGTAAGTGGCAAGAGAAAAAAGATTTCCAAACTTGGGTAGCAAGGCCTGAACACGTCGAAGAACATAAAGAAATGAATAAAAAAATTAAAAGCGGCGAAAGTGAACCAAGTCCATTCAAAAAAGTATTAAAACAATATTCTGTCGTAGAATTTTAAATTTATAGCATTTTAATATAATATCTAAAGTTGTACTTAAACATATGCTTTAGATATAAAGAAATGGAGCAGTACAGCTGTCGATTGGACAAATCGATTTACTGATACTACTCCATTTTTTCATACATATTCCTATGTTAGATCATGTTTAAGTATTTCTTGAACACTGCATATTCAGCATAAATCCACTGCATATGCGTTTATTAATTCAGTTTAAAATAATAACTTTGAGCAGTAGATGACTACAACAACTGTCACAGAACTTAATAAAGTGGATAAAAAGACAATTTCAGCTGCTAACTCTGGGTGATTATCATATTCTTGGGCTATCACAGAACTATTGACAGACGTTGGCATCGCAGAAGTGATGAATAACGCTTGAGCAATCACACCCTCAAGTCCCATTAATTCAATAATTCCCCAGGCAATAATTGGTCCCATTACTAGTCTTACAAAAATAAAGGCATATGCTGCAGACCATTTAAAGTTAAATTTAATTCTCGCAATTTGTGCACCTAACATCAACAAAGCAATCGCAATCATAGCGTCTGCCACGTAATTTGCAGGTGTCCAGATAAACTTAGGGATGGGAACATGCGCATAATTCAAGATGATTGCTAATAATAAGGCATAAAGTACAGGCATTTTAAAGTAACCCAATAGTGCCTTTAACTTTCCGATGCGCAATGATTGAATTGCGAACACACCGTATGAAAAGGTAAAGATATTTTGCATGGATAACACCAATACCTGAACAGACATTGCTAGTGGATCCCCTTTAAATACAAGATCATTTACCGGGACACCATAATTTCCAGAATTAAAAAAGAGTACACTGTTAGTCAAAGTAGTTACTTCCCCTTTGTCACCTTTTGAAAATTTAGCAAGTAATCGCCCAATGATATATAAAACAATTATGTATAATACAAAAAATACAACTATGTAAAATAATAAACTCAAAGCAAAGTGGGTCTTATAGAATTTAACAAAAATAAATCCAGGTACAAATACATAAATATTTAACTTTGCTAAAGTGTTTAAATCTAAATCAAATTTATGCTGCAGTATAAATCCTAAAATTATCATAATAAAAATAGGCAATAATACCGTTTCTAAAATATATAACATTTCACTCACAACATAACCCCCTTTGCTTAAAATTATACATGAGATAGTTACGTTTGTAATAAAAAGGGAACCTAATAACCATAAATTTGACCGGACAAAACCAATTAATATATACATATTACTTCTCAATAATTTGAAAAATGTTTCATGTAAAACATTTACTAAATAATGCATCGACATTATTATTCATTTCCCATAACTCTAAAACATTGATATAGCAACATTTATTGAGTATCTCGCATGTCTCACGTTAGACAACCCTCAGTGTTACCCCCCTCATGATAACCATCAATTCCCACTAGTTAACCTTTAATTTATTATAAGCTTTGTGATTACTGTCAAAATAATAGATGTACTAAGTAACAGTATAATCAATAAAAAAACTGCATCTAAAAAACTGATATCAGTTTCTAAATGCAGCATTTCATTTATATAATTACCATAAATTATTTCTTACGGTTTCTTTTTTTCTCTTCTAAAATTGCCATCACTATAAAACCAACTACTAGAAGGGGTGATAGCATTACTAATACCATCATTTGTCTCACCTCATTTAAAACTGTGTAATGATCAATATAAAAATGACGCTACAGTCAGTTACAATACACGACCGAAATGTCATTTTTTTCATTTTGCTCCCCCACGGTTTCATTGAGTAATACCACAATGAATAAGTTAATCATAGCCCATTTAATAACTTTAAGTCACTTGATATGAGTCGTTAAACGCGACTGATTCTGTTTAACGTTTGATAATACTATTGCTAAATAAATACTTTAATACTTGTAGTCATTATCTGAATCTTTTTTATTAAGAGACTCAAAAGATGACAAATCATCATTACTTTCTGTTGTTGCTGTGTGATTATAGTGATTCGGTTGTTTAGGCTTTTTAACTAATAGCATAATTGCGGCAACAATCCATAAAATTGCGTTTATCCAATTTCCTAATAGCGATAGAACCCCGGCAATAATTAATAAAATTGCTGCTGCTTTAGGTTTCTTACCTATCAAGATTGCACCAATCAAAGCAATGATTAACACTACAATGGCATAAATTAAACCGATTCCTAACATGCCTACTAACATATTCATACCATCATTGGCATTTGTCGTTGTAATCGTTGGATCTTCTTGTTGCATTGCGTTAATTGCAGATTGTTTAAAGTCATCAGTACCGACTAAAGGGAACATAAATCCGATAAATATAACGCCAATAATTTGTAAAGCAACTCCAATCCAAGCGAGTATTTTTTCTGCAGTTCTTTTCATTATAAAATACCTCCTACATCCATATTTAATTATTTCAAAAAAAGACATAATACAAAATTATAAGCTATTTAAAATTCAAAACGCTTTAATTCAAGTATACTAATCTCTAAACTAGAAGTCTATTTCACATCTCCGATAATTCGTCATTACTTACTATTTATTAAGTAAATAAACGCACTATTGCGCCTGTTTTCGTAGATTTATGTTGCGTATTACTTAGGGGGATAGGTCGAGCTTTGGTCTCGACACTTCCATACTCCTTCAGGTGTCTCGCTTACAATACTCAACACCCTATAGCTATGCTTATAAAAATAGCTATGGAGCAATCTATCATCATAAATTGCTCCATAGCTTGTCTTAAAAATGTTTGATTTACTATGCTTTATGCTTACGCTCACTAAATGCATTCTCGATCATATATAATTGATCGACAAAGTGTTCTACCTCTTCTAATGTGAATTTGTCACCGATACGTTCCTTTACAGCTTTAGTCATCTTCGTAGTTGCCTCTTGTAAAAATTCTGCGCCTTCATCACTTAATTGAATTAATTTGATTCGCTTATTATCAGAATATGCACGTTGAACATAGCCCATCTCTTCTAATTTCCCAATGCGTTTTGAAGCCGCCGTCTTAAATATATTCTGTAACGCAGCAAGTTCGTTAATCGTTACCTTGCCCTCAGTTTGAATAATTCTCATCGCTTCAATTTGTTCCCTAGAAAGCAAGTTACTTACACCCGTTTCCTTCACTACCTCAACAATCTCTTTATTCAGTCTCAACATCACTATTTGAAATTTTGTTATAGCTTCTTCAATCTTGCTATCAACATTTTCCATTTATTTCTCCCCTTAATTTCAATACTTATTTAAATTGCATTGAAAATGGTAGTCTATCTCGTTTATTAAACCATAATAGAATTAAATATTGCAATATCATCATTACTACGATAATACCAACTAATACACTAATTACAAAGCTAAAGTTGAAGTGACCAGCATTTGTAAAGATTGCTTCTCTATATCCTTGGATAGCATAAGTCATAGGTGAGAATGGATGAATCCATCTAAAGAATTTTGCTGACATTTCAATTGGGAACATACCTTCACTCGCACTCAATTGTAATATCAACAGTATCATTGATAAGAATAGACCAATTCTATCTAAGAACAAGCCTAAGAATGTCGTAATTGTTATTGCTGCAATCGCCCATAGAATTCCTGTTGCCAAGAATTGACCCACATTATCGATTGACATATCGAAGACAAAGATGACCCAACAGCTCATAAATAGCGCTGCTAATGAACCTTGTACGATATACAATAACAATTTACCCATTGCTTGTTTAAGAGATGATACTTCTCGGCTTAATGTTTTTCGTAATGGATAAATTGCACTAAATGAAACTGCCACAACGAATAAACTTACGCTCGCCATGTATGGGACGATTGTTTCACCGTATTTGTCAGCTTCCGTTGGGTTATTTTCATCAATTTTAGTCACTTTGTTTAAAGCTTTTTCATTTTTACTTTCAAATGATTTATCTTCTTGTTGTGAAATTGAATTATCAATTTGTTGTTTTAATTGATCATTGTTTGATTTTAATTGGTTTAAACCATCTGTTACTTGTTGGTTACCAGATTCTAACTGTTGCGCTGGTTGACCTACAGCTGGTTCTAATTGTTTCAAGCCGTCTGTTACTTGTTGATTACCACTAATTAATTGTGATTCTGCATTTGACATCTTACCTAATGCATCAGAAGTATCTTGATAACCTGATTGTGATTTTTTTGTACCTGCAAATAATTGATTTAGATATTTTGAACGAATATCGTCTTTCAATGTTGTTGTAACTTTATCAAGTGCTTTTTGTGCAGTTTGACTCTCGGTATAACTTGAACCTGGGTTAACCTGTGTTTCTAGTTTAATCTTCTTAGGATGTTTATCTAATAATGTTGTAGTATTATGAGAAGCATTTTTAGGAATAATGATTGTTCCAGCACTTTTACCTTTATTTAATTCATTCTGTGCTTTTTCTTCAGAAACTTCTTGGAACTTAAACTTATCATTATCTTTAAGTTTGTCGACTAAATCATCGCCCACTGTAATCTTTTTACCATTCATCTTTGCTGATTCATCATGATTGACTACAGATATTTTCAACTGGTCAGTCTTATCGTATGGGTCCCAAATTGAACCAACAAAAAAGGCAACATATAATAATGACACCAATGCAATTGAAACAAGAGAGACGATCAACATCTTATTTCTAAATATAAATTTGAACTCATTGAACATATTTTGAACCTTCCTTTTCTAAAAATGTACACCCCATGTACCATAAGGGCAAAATGATACCCAATATCGAGGGTAGTCTATATTGGATATACAAAGTCTTTTATAATTTTTTACGAAAAGGGCTACTTTTAAATTAGTACACCCCATGTACATTCTCAAATAATACGCTCATCTATTTTATATGTCAAGACATCAAATATATTTTTTCAATATAATTTTATATTGATTACAAATCCATAAAAATGATACGCCCTATTTATATTTCTGCATTATTTCATTCGGTATGTGGCAGTAATCTTCAGGAAATTTATCTAATCGATCTTGGTGAATTTCTGCACTTCTTACATAATTAGACAAAGGTAAGACTTCCACTGCGATTTCTGCATGGTCTGTTCTACTATTTATAAAAGCTTGCGCAGCTTCAAGATGTTGTTTATTTTCACTATAGACTCCGGTTCGGTACTTAGGTCCAACATCATCTCCTTGTTGATTAATACTATATGGATCTATAATCTCAAAAAAATATGACATTAATTGTTCAACATCACTAACCCCCGGCTGGAAGACTGTCTTTACACACTCCGCATAACCATCATATGCTCCATCTAGGGTATTGGTCGAACCGTTCACTCTTCCCGCTTCAGTCTCCACAACACCCGGCAGTGTCTTAAGAAAAGCTTGTACTCCCCATAAACAACCACCTGCTAAATAAATAGTTTCCATAACTTATGCCTCCCATACACAATCACTACTTTAACCTCTATAACTTAAAATAATTTCTAACTACATCTTCAAATAACAATATAAATTCAAGTACAACTTACTCGAATTAGTATTGATATTCAAATCTATATTAGTATTACTTAGCAAAATATTCAGCAAAGTTTACTAAAATGTCTTTGTAAGATTCTACTGAAGCTATCTCTACATATTCACCATCACCATGCCATTCAGCCCCTGTCGGACCGAATTCAATTGCAGGTACATCAAATCTTGAGAAATACCTTGTATCTGCAAAACCATGCTGTCCAAAAACAGCTACATTGTCGCTATCCATTGATTCTTTTATAGTATTTTCCAAACGCTTTATATACTTATGATTAACATCATTCTGTACTGCTGGACCTACTAGATGTAATTGAATATCTCCATTAGTTATACCTTTAATTTGTGAGAGTATTTCCTCATAATCTTGTGAAGGCAAATATCGAATATCATATGATACTTTACATTTATCTGGAACTTTATTATATACATCCCCTCCATTTATTTTAGCCAAATTAATTGAAGGCTCTTTATAAATGTCTGTAGCTTCTTGAGCAAATGGTAATGTTAGAATATCATCATGTAGTTTAAGCGCCTTAGCAATAGCATTTTCTCCTTCCCATGGTCTACTACTATGAGCAGATTCACCCTTTAATATAATATCAAACTGAAGAATTCCTTTTGCTTGAAATCCTATACCTAATTGAGTCGCTTCACCACAAATAACAAAATCTCCTAAAAATCCCTCTTCTGTTAAATATGCTGCACAATGTTTACCGCCTATTTCTTCATCAGAAACTAATTGTAATTGAACAGTTGTATCTCCTAAATCAATGTGTTGTAACTCGCTCATTGCTACCATCATAGCACTTACTCCAGATTTCATATCTGCAGAACCACGTCCATAAATCTTGCCATTTTTAATTTTGGGAGTGAATTGTTCAGGCTTTCCACTAACGACATCAACATGACCATTTAGCACAAGTTTGTGTTTCCCTTCCCCGACTTCGCATAACAACATTTTATATCCATCATTAGTTAAAATTTCTGGCTGTAATTGTTCTTTTTCCAACCAATCATAACAGTATTGAATTGTTTCATTCGCAGTTTTTTTATCCGAACTATTATAAGAAATTAAATCCGTTAATAAGTCTATCGTCTTTGACATAAAACGAACCTCCTTCAAGGTTAAAATTTTCTCACAGTATAATTGATTGTCTGAAAATTGACAAGGTTTTGAAAATTTAGTAACATTTAATCAACTTGGGAGATATTTCACCCATAAAGTAATTATTGTTCTTTAAAAGTAAATATATAAAGCAATGGAGCTTATACAATAGACATTTCGTGTCGTATTGTGTGAGCTCTTTTTTATATTCAAAGGGGGAAGTTTAAATGAGTTATAACTACAATCACAACTGGATTAATGGAAATAAAATTACA
The DNA here is from genome assembly GCF_043107035.1 of Staphylococcus sp. 231237_7MaSpsaltlick. NCBI lineage: Bacteria > Bacillati > Bacillota > Bacilli > Caryophanales > Staphylococcaceae > Staphylococcus > Staphylococcus sp. 231237_7MaSpsaltlick. The sequence continues at coordinate 139,630 of NZ_JBICNX010000004.1, read as the reverse complement.
ACTAGTGATGGTATTAAAGTCATCAATCCTGCTACAGGTGATGTAATAGGAGAAGTCCCGAAAATTTCTGAACATGAAGTCAATGATGCAATTGTCGCAGCACACACTGCATTTAAATCATGGTCAAACTATACTGCCGAATATCGGGCTGACATCTTAGAGCAATGGGCTCAGAATTTACTTTCTAAACAAGATGAACTAGCACATATTATGAGTGAAGAACAAGGTAAACCATATGCAGAAGCTTATGGGGAGATTGGTGTTTGTGCTAAATTTATTCGATGGAATGCTGAAGAAGGAAAAAGAATCTACGGAGAAATCATTCCACCTTCTTCACCACAACAACGTATTTCAGTAATTAAACAACCTGTGGGTGTATGTGGACTCATTACACCTTGGAATTTCCCAGGTGCGATGATTGCACGTAAAGTAGCGCCTGCTTTAGCTGCTGGCTGTACAGTTATTGTTAAGCCTTCAAGTGAAACGCCACGAATTGCGATTGCCATTTTTGATGAGTTAATGCGTACTGATATCGATAATGGTGTAGCAAATATTGTAACAGGTAGTTCTTCAATGATTTCTAATACACTATTTAGTAACCCTAAAATTCGAAAGATTTCATTTACCGGTTCAACTACAATAGGTAAGCAGTTAATGAAGCAAGCTGCTGATCAAGTTAAACGAATTTCACTTGAATTAGGTGGCAATGCGCCAACTATTGTCTTACCAGATGCCAATTTAGACATTGCAGCTGACGCCATTGTAGAAAATAAATTCGAAAACACAGGTCAAATGTGTAACGGCATAAATACAGTGCTTGTTCATGAAGATATACAAGATGAAATCACAGAAAAAATAGCAACTCGAGTTCAACAATTAAAAGTTGGTATTGGTACAGACGACGGCGTACAGGTGGGGCCTTTGATAAATAAAGCTGCTGTTGATAAAGTTGAACATCTCGTTGCAGATGCTACTCAAAATGGTGCCAATATCAAAGTAGGTGGCCACAAACTTCCAATTTCAAGTAATGGATTATTCTATCAACCAACAGTTATAACAAACGTCAATCCTTCGATGGCTATTGCTCAAGATGAAATTTTCGGCCCAGTTGCACCTATCATTACATTTAAGAGTATTGATGAAGCAATAGAAATTGCGAATGCCTCACAGTTTGGTCTTGCAGCATACTTCTTCTCAAATAATATTAATACAATTTACAAAATATCTGAGCAATTAGAATTTGGAATGATTGGTGTAAATGGTACCCAACTTAGTGTACCTCAAGCACCATTTGGAGGTATCAAAGAAAGTGGTATGGGTCGCGAAGGTGGTCACCACGGATTAGATGGTTTCTTAGAGTTAAAATATATCTCACTATCGTTACAAGAATAAATGCTAAAGGGGTAGATATTATGATTAATGAAATTCACGATACACATGATGATAATAATGTAACTGGCAGTATTTCGAAAGAAAAATTATTAGAACTTGTAAAAAACGAATCAATAGATACAGTTGTGCTTGGTTTTTGCGATATGCAAGGACGTTTAATGGGCAAGCGTATTACTGGTGATTTCATCTTAGAAAATGATATTTCAGAAGGAACTCATTTTTGTAACTATCTCTTAGGTACTAACTTTGAAATGGATACCGATGATGGTTATGAATACATGAATTGGGATAAAGGATACGGCGATTATCTAGCCAAACCAGATTGGGATACTTTAAAAGTAGTACCTTGGTTAGAAAAAACAGCTCTTGTGTTCTGTGATGTGTATACTGTTGATGGAGAAGAACAAATTAAGATTGCTCCAAGGAACATACTAAAAGAACAGATTAAAAAAGCCGAAAGCTATGGATTGTCACCACATATGGCAAGTGAATTAGAATTTTACCTGTTTAATGATTCATTTTCAGATATAAATAAAAAAGGCTATAGTAAATTAGAACCTGCTGGTCACTTAAATGAAGATTATAACTTATTACAAGGCACTAAAAACGAGCCTATTTACCAAGAAATACGTAAACAAATGCATTTAATGGGGATTACGATTGAATCATCTAAGGGTGAAGCATACAAAGGACAACACGAAATTAACTTAAAGTACGCAGATGCCCTCAAGGCTGCAGATCAACATCTCATGTTTAAACACGGAATGAAAGAAATATGTATCCAAAATGATAAATCGGTCACATTTATGGCTAAACCTTATGCTGAGTGGACCGGTTCTAGTGGTCATATTCATCTTAGTATGATGGAAAAAGGAACACACAATAACGCCTTTTATGCAGGTGACAATGCTGAAAATCCTATTTCTGATACATTAAAGCATTTCTTAGCCGGAATTATCAAATATACACGTGATTTCGCACTTATGTTTGCTCCATATATAAATTCATATAAACGATTTGCTCCAAATTCATGGGCACCGGTAAGTATTGCATGGAGTAGAGATAACCGTTCTGCAGGATATCGTATGGTCGGTTGTGGTAACTCATTACGTTTCGAATCTCGAATTTCCGGAGCAGATATGAATCCATATTTAGCATATTCTGCGTTGATTGGCGCTGGACTATATGGTATTGAACATAAAATCCCTTTACCTGATGAACTAAAAGGTAATGCTTATAATCAAGACGCTATCGAACGTATACCGTCATCATTACATGAAGCAATCTTAACTTGGAAAGAAAGCGATGTAGTTAAAGAAGTATTGGGCGAAGATGTAGCTAAACACTATTTACACGCTGCTCAATCTGAACAAAATGACTTTGACTCTTATGTCACAACTTGGGAACGTTCAAGATATTTCGAACAAAGCTAAAACATGAATGGAGGAATAACAATGAGACTAGAAAATAAAGTTTGTATCATCACAGGTGCCGGTGGTGGCATGGGTAAAGAAGCTGCAAAACGATTTGCTAAAGAAGGTGCAAAGGTCGCAGTCTTTGAAAGAGATAGCACAGCAGGCAAAGAAACCGTTGATGAAATTATTCAAGACGGTGGTCAGGCTTCGTTCTTTAAAGTAGATATTGCCAATGAAAATGATGTAAAACAAGCCGTTCAAGATACCGTCGAAACATATGGCAAAATAGATGTATTGTACAATAATGCAGGTGTGATGCCAGAGGCAGATAATTCAGTAGTTAATACAAGTGAAGATGTTTGGGATTTAGTAATGAATATTAATGTAAAAGGCATTTTCTTTATGACTAAATACGTCATTCCAGAAATGGAGAAGCATAATACTGGGTCAATTATTAACATTGCATCATTTGTCGCAGAAATGGGTTGTTCAGTGCCTCAAGATGCTTACACAGCGTCTAAAGGTGCAGTAGTCTCTCTGACAAAATCATTAGCAATTCAATTCAGACCTAAAGGTATTCGCACAAATGCGATAAGCCCTGGTCCTATAGAAACACCTTTACTCATGGAGTGGCTCGTTTCAGATGAAGATGCTAAGAATGTGCGTTTAGGTAGACAACCTTCTGGACGCTTTGGCAAACCTGAAGATATTGTTAACTGTGCCTTATATTTAGCTTCAGATGAATCTGATTGGACAAACGGAGCTAACATCAATGTAGACGGCGGTATAACTGCAAACTATTTCTAATTGAGATGTACTATACTATAGCACAACACAAAAGTTAACCTGTTCAACGTTTGTTGGACAGGTTTTTATATTTTAACATTCGTTTTTTATAATATTTATCAATTACAATGATGTGCAGCCATTTATTATTCATTTTTATATTCATCTAATCCAATAATACCTGCTTGTCGATCAATCCTCTCTAATTTTCTCGCTTTTGGTAAACATAGAATGTAGGCAAATATTATTGATAGGATACCTGCACTTAATTTTCCTATAAGAACAGCTGGAATCAATGTCGGTTGGAAGTTGGCTGTATACGATAAATGATCTCCTAATAAAAATGCTGAACTCACACCAAAGGATATATTAATCACCTTATCTTTTGGTGGCATATCCTTTACCAATTTAAACATTGCTAATATATTAGCAATTGTCGCAATTATACCTGCACTACCAGCTTCACTTAAACCAATTTTCCCTCCCACACGTGTTAATCCATTTGAAAAGTACTTTCTAATCAAGTAAACCATTGGAAAGGCACCAGATAACATAATTGCAATGTTACCAGCATTTTCTAAAGCTCTAAAATTATCCTCTTTATCCGCCATGATTGGATCAAATCCCCACACTCCAAAAATGTGTGTGAAAAATCCTGTAAAAATCTCTACTACAGAACAAACAAAGACAAGTTTGATACAAGTATCCAATATCTTACCAAAAATAATAAACAATTTAATCATCAAATCTGAGAAGAAATATAAACCTATTGCAGTTATAACTACAAAGATAATTAACGGTAACAAATTTAACAATACTGACGTAAAGCTAATAGAGAATACGTGTGTCGCTGCACCTGTTGTACCAATGAAAGTACGCACTTTCATATGACTGAACAGCATAATAGTAGTAGAAACAAATGCCCCAAAAGGTATTGCTAATAAACCAGACAGTATTCCTAGAGCCATATACTTATGATCACGCTTTTCAAGCATTGGTAAGCCTAAAGGAATTGTAAAAACAATTGTTGCCCCTGCCATAAAACCGACAATCATTGCCATTATCCAACCCTCATAGCTCTCTTTTAAAACCTCTGCTAATTGATATCCACCCATATCTGTAGCCAATATTGATGTCGCTGCAATTGCTGGATCCGCACCTATTTTGTCGAACATTGGTCCAAATACATGTTCAATAAATTTGGAAATAAACGGTATAGATGCCATTATACCTGCTGAATTTGCAAATATAGGACCAATTGTATAAATACCTTCCATAAACTCTTTACCAATGCCCCTTTGGGCATCCTTAATCGCTCCAATAGCACCAAGCACCGCACAAATCATAATGATATAAATAATCACTGTACCAATATGTTCCATTTACTCCACCCCATTGTTTTCATACTATAAAAACACAAAAAGATGCCTATTTGTTACTACAAATAAGCACCTTTGCTCTAATATATTCACTTCTAAGTATTATTATTTACGAATCTAATTGTTTGATTACTTTAGCCGCAACTTTTTCAAGTTCAACTTGATGATCCATACTCAATTTTCTCAATTTTTGATATGCGTCATCTTCTGTGATATTCAATCGTCGCATTATAAGTCCTTTAGCACGTTCAATACGTTTTCTATTTTCAATTTGTTTATATGATTGTGCGACCTCTTGCTTTAAATTACTTAAGCGAAACGACTGATTTAAAGCTATTTCTACTGCTGGTAGTAATTGTGATTCAGATATAGGCTTAACGATGTAACCAACTATGTTGGACTGTTTTGCTTCATTAACAAATTCATTTTGACTATAAGCCGTCAATATCAATATAGGAATATCGTATTTCTTGCTAATAATCTTACTTGCTTTTAAACCATTTAATTTTGGCATTTTAATATCCATAATGATTAAATCTGGCTGTGTCTCTGCTGTAGCTTCAATGGCTTTTTCACCATTGCTCACTGCTGAAATCACATGGTATTTTGCTGTTTTCAACATTTCTACAATGTCGAGTCTCACGATTGATTCGTCTTCAACCACCATAATTTTCTTCATAACCATTGCTCCCCTTGTGCTGAAAATTAACTTTCCCCATTGTGCCAATACGATTTTTCGTCAATTTAAATGATCCCCCCAAATCATTTTCAGTTATCGTATTAATAATATTGAGACCAAACGATTCTTCAAAGTCCAAACTATCCCCGCCATCATCTTGTACCACCAATATCATTTCATTGTCACTATCTGTATAAATTAACTTTACATCTATGTTACCAACATCTTTATTATCAAATGCATGTTTAATGCAATTAGATATCAACTCATTTGCAATTAATGCTAAAGAAACAGCTGTATTTGACGGTAAAAGACTCATTTGATTAATATGATACGAGATATGTATTCTACATGCTTCTGAATTATCGTTATATACTAGCATATTGCCTATTTTTTTAATTAATTTTCCTATATTCACTTTATCTGTATGGGATTCATCAAGAATTACTTCATACACTGATGCAATACTTAATATTCGATTTAAACTTTCTTGAAAATATATTTTACTATCGTCAGGCAAGCCTCTCCTCATTTGCAATCTTAGCAAACTAGCTACTGTCTGTAGATTATTCTTAACTCGATGATGTACTTCTCTAATTGCCACAGACTTAGAAATTAGTTCTTTTTCCTTTTCCTTTAAATCGGTAATATCTTGCATCAAAATTAAATGCCCAGTTACTTCATTATGTTCAAATAATCTAATACACTTCACACGAAAATAGCACCCTTCAAATTCTCTTTCTTCTATAGTAATAATCTGACCATCGGTAAGCATATCTTCAATACTTGGAAATAATTCTATAAATGACATGTCTGTTTCACAATTTACACGTAATATCTTTTTCACAAGTTCATCTGCTGTTAAATTGTAATAACGTATATATAAATCTTGATCAATATTAAATATGCTTTCTTCAATCATATCAGGAAAGCCTATTCGACTTTCACTTGATTGAGACACTATTTTACTTAATGTATCCGTTGCTTCTGTGAGTGCCTTTAACTTGTCTTCTTCTAATACTTTATTACTAACATCTTTCTCCATTATAAGTGCACCAATAATTCGCTCATTCACAGCAATCGGCGTTACATTTTGTTCAACAACTCTGCCTTCTTGTGATACCGCTCGATGCTGATAAACTGATTCTCCAGTATCTAACGTCTTAAAAACGGCTGGTTCAAATTTTTTATATACATTCTGAGCTAACACTGATGTTTGATATAACAAATTGTTACTATTAGGCCATGCTTCCGCAACCACAATAAAATGATCAGGTTCAATAGCCGGACAATCTATAAATACAAATGCATTATTTAAGCTCGCTATTTCTGGTAAATGTTTAGCTAACTGTTCAACTTTGTAAATTTCAATTTCTGTTAAATTTGTATACGTATTGCATATTTCTCTTGTACTCTGCACAATACATCATCCCAAACTATAATGTTTTGAATATTCGGATAATTATATTCTTTATCTATTATGTAATTTTGCCCAAAAAATGTCAACGAGAAACCAAAGTGAAAATAACTACCCCACAATATATTTAAAGCCTTTATATATTTATTTATTAAAAAATAATACTCAATAAAAATATGATATAAAGGATACTTTACCTATTTCAAAATTTTTGAATTGAATAATACACCTTTTTTGTTACAATATATTGAGGAGAATTTTGTGTTTTTACACAAACTTGCAACGTTGGCATACTTTTCCATAGAAAAAGTAGTTATAAAACTTCATAAATCAAATTAATTTCAATTCACGCTGATCTTAATATAAATTGATAAAAAAAATTAAATAGAAGGAGCATGTAAAATGGATTACAGAGTATTGTTATATTATAAATATACAACAATTGAAGACCCCGAAACATTTGCAACTGAGCACTTAGATTTTTGTAAAGATTTAGAATTAAAAGGCCGTATTTTAGTATCTGGTGAAGGGATTAACGGTACAGTGTCAGGAACTGTAGCAGCCACTGACAAATATATGGAAACTTTAAAAGCCGATTCTCGTTTTGAAGGTATTACCTTTAAAGTTGATGAAGCTGAAGGTCACGCATTCAAGAAAATGCATGTGCGCCCAAGAAATGAAATTGTTGCATTAGACCTAGAAGATGATGTTAATCCAAATGAATTAACAGGAAAATATTTATCTCCAAAAGAATTTAAACAAGCATTATTAGATGATGATACTATCGTTATTGATGCTAGAAATGATTATGAATTTGATTTAGGTCATTTCCGTGGTGCAGTGAGACCAAACATTACTCGTTTTAGAGATTTACCTGACTGGATTAAAGAGAATAAAGAACAATTTATGGATAAGAAAATCGTTACTTACTGTACTGGTGGTATCCGTTGTGAAAAATTCTCAGGTTTCTTATTAAAAGAAGGCTTTGAAGATGTGGCGCAACTTGAAGGTGGCATCGCAACTTATGGTAAAGACCCAGAAGTTCAAGGTGAATTATGGGACGGTAAAATGTATGTATTTGACGAAAGAATCAGTGTAGACGTAAACCATGTTGAAAAGACAGTTGTTGGTAAAGAATGGTTTGACGGTACACCTTGTGAACGCTACATCAACTGTAGTAACCCAGAATGTAACAAACAAATTCTAGTTTCTGAAGAAAACGAAGCACGTTATTTAGGTGCTTGTTCACATGAATGTGCTGCTCATGAAAGAAATCGCTATGTAAAAAAACATAATATTAGCGATGCAGAAAAAGCAAAACGTTTAGAAAACTTTAACACGTTAGTTAATCAATAATCGCTAACTTTTATAATTTGTATCACTATTAAAAAATCAAATAAACAGCCAGTAAATAAGCTTCTATACTTATTTACTGGCTGTTTTATTTATAATATTGCTTAATTTAGACGCACTTGCATAAAATGATCTCATTATCGTATTTGAAAATAGCATTTTATGGACTAGATTATTTAATCTATAAAAATAGCTATGAACAAAGTCTATCATCTTTACTTTCTTCATAGCTTTTTATTACTACAGATGATTTCACTGAATTTTAAAAACGGTTAGTCACAGTTACTATTGAAGACATCTCTTAGACAATATTTTACTAAATGTATTATTGAACCTTCATAAAGCCATTGCCTAAGACATCTCTTACATCATGAATAACCAAAAATGCATTCTCGTCATATATATTAACGATTTTTTTAATTTGTGATAATTGATTTTGAGGTACAACTACGTATAAAATTTTGCTTTCTTTTTGACCATAACCGCCTTCTCCATTTAATAATGTAGAGCCACGACCTGTTTCTTGATTGATTTGACGACTTATTTTAGCATTATAAGCTGACATAATCGTAATTGCCTTCTTCGGATTAAATCCTTCTATTACAAAGGACATACTTTTTTCTACAATAAATAGCATCACGATTGTATAAAGCACGTTTTGTACAGGTAACACTAATAAAAATGATACAACGATTAAAGTATCTAAAATGAATAAGGCTTGAGAAGTCTTAATCTCTGAATATTTATTAATTATTTTGGCAATAACCGATGTACCACCAAGCGTACTACGTGCAGAAATTACAAAACCAGAACCAATACCAATCAACACGCCTGAAAACACTGTATTGATAAAGTCTGAATCTATATTAAGTGTTAGATTCTCAGTCAAGCCAATAAACAACGAACTAGAAATTACAGTGATCAATGTATATACTGCCGTTGTTTTACTTAAAAATTTCCACCCTATTATAATTAAAATGACGTTGATAATAAATGAAGTAATAGCTGGTGACCAACCAAGCGTATACTTTAAATTTAATGATATGCCAACTGTGCCGCCTTCTCCTAAATTAGATGCAATAACAAATGTATTAATGCCAATCGCTATAAGAAATGTCCCCAAAATACAGAAACAGATATTCTTCAAATGTATTCTATACACCATCTTCACAAGCCTCACTTTCTTTATAGTTTAAAGTTACATATGTCTATTCATGATTATGTTATTTAACATAAAAAGAACTTCTTAGCTAACAACTAAAAAGTTCTAATAGATATCTACTTATTAAATTTTTCAACACAAATACACATAGTAATATAATTGCATAGACATTTCAATTGTAAAAGTTCAACTCACCATAACTTCATATAGGTCGTTTAAAATTATCTTTCTTTTATCATACTTTGATGTGTTAAATTGTTAAATGTCTGTTCAGCTGAGGCGAGTGCACCTTCAAGATGACCTCCATTTTTTGCATCATATTCTGTACCAGCAAAGTATACATTATCTATGTATGCAGGTGGCTGCCCATAAGTAGGAAAACTTTCAATATTTAATGTGTCACCTGGCGTTACCGTATAGTCATCCTGCGACCAATCTTTATAATAAAATGCTTTATAGTCTCGCGCTTCTTCACCGAACAATCTCACTAATTGATTGACTACTTTATCCTCAATGCTTGCTAGTGTTTCTCTCTTTCGATCAGCTGGTGCTAAACCAAAAAATCCAAATAAGGCACTATCTCCATTAGGTGTTGTTACGTCATAAATTTCACGCAGTGGACCTTGCCAACTTATAACATTACCAGATAGTTCGTCCGTTCTCCAAAATGGTTGATCATATGTAACAATCGCTTTCGCCTGAGCCCCCATCCATGTTGGCTTATTTAATAAATCAACCTTCACTGTTTCTGGTAACTCAGGTGTAAAGTCAATATTCTCAAATAGTAATCTTGGCGGTAAAGTAAATACGACCACATCAGCATCATAAGTTCGCTCTTCTTCTGTGCGATTGTTTACTGCTGTTACAGTAAATGTCTGATCCTCATTTCGTCTTATAGCAGTAGCACTTGTATTAAGGTCAATATTGATTGTTGGTATGCGCTGGTAAATTGCTTGTACCAAAGCATTCACGCCACCTTCAATTCGTTTACAATAACTGTTAACCTCAGTTGCTTTAATAAACTTTACAGGATTATTGTCACTCAACTCTAACAAACTTTGCCCATTATTATACTGCTCTATCGTCGATAATTGTAATTCTTCTATCAAATTAACAATCTTAGGTTCCTTTTCAGGCCAAAACCATGTTGGTCCTAAATCAAAATAATTTTCGTTAGAAGGTGTTTCTGTTAATACACGACCACCAATTCTATCTCGTGCTTCAATTATATTAAATGTCACATCAGTATCGGATAATAAATCCGCTAATCTCAAACCACTGATACCACTACCTACAATCAATACATGCATATATATACCTCTCTTTTTTCGAAAATTCTAATAATTAGTTGTTTTATATTCTACTACTTATTCTTCTTTATGAATATAAAACTTTGATAATTACTAAAGATATCTATTTTTAATCTATCAGTTTGCACTATCAATCGTATAAATTGAAAGGTCGTTCATTTTAAGTGTATAACTATAGATAGTACGTTAGGTTACAGAAATATATTAGAAAGAGAGTATACATATGAAATTCGATGATTTTTCAATTGGTGATACCTTTAATACTAAAAGTTATCAACTTAGTGAAGAAGAAATTATAAAATTTGCACGTGAATTTGATCCACAATATATGCATATTAATAAAAACAAAGCATCTGAGGGACGATTTAATGGAATTATCGCATCGGGTATGCATACGATGTCCTTATCCTTTAAATTATGGGTAGAAACTGGTAAATATGGCGAAGAGGTAGTAGCTGGGACACAGATGAATCATGTTAAATTCTCCAAGCCAGTATATCCGAATGATACTTTACGTGTCGTTGCTGAAGTTACACACAAACATTCTATAAAGAAAGAAAACGGTCTGTTAACCGTACTGTTAACTACGTTTAATCAACATGATATCATCGTTTTTAAAGCTGAATTAACAGCACTTGTAAGTAATTAATATTTCACTCAAAAAATTAGAGACTTAGCCATGTAAAATAATGTATGGTTAGGTCTTTTATTTACTTTCAAACTTATTTCTGGATAACACTTCATTTCATTACAATCCACTGATACATTTTTGTAATTAAACTATCATTGATTATTTGTTATAAACAGCGTTTATAATTCGTTTGATAATGCCTTTTAAGCATATCTGCAATTACAATATAAGCATTTAACATATCAATTCTCTTCCCTTATTATTACAAGTATAAATTGTAGGATGTTCAATAACTCTATTTACATGGACATTTAAGAGAGGATGTTTATAGATATGAAAAATGAGAATACAGAATTAACACAGGATTGGGATAAAATTTTTCCAAAAAGTACGAAAGTAAATCATACAAAAGTTACATTTATAAATCGATTTGGTATTACGATTGCTGCCGATTTATATGAACCGCAGCATATAACTGGGGAGAAATTACCAGCGCTTGCAGTTAGTGGTCCATTTGGTGCTGTAAAAGAACAAGCTTCAGGTCTATATGCACAAACTATGGCTGAAAGAGGATTTCTTTCTATAGCTTTCGATCCCTCTTACACTGGAGAAAGCACTGGTTCACCACGCAATGTAGCTTCTCCAGATATCAATACTGAAGATTTCCAAGCTGCTGTAGATTTCTTATCCGTTCACGATAAAGTCGATCCAAACAGAATTGGTATTATCGGCATTTGTGGTTGGGGCGGTATGGCATTGAGTGCTGCTGCTATTGATACACGTATTAAAGCTACTGTCACTTCAACTATGTATGATATGACACGTGTAAATGCAAATGGTTACTTTGATGAGGAAGATAGTGCAGCACAACGAGACAAGAAACGTCATTCTTTAAATCAACAACGTATCACTGATTTTGTTAATAGTTCATATGCCGTAGATGGTGGTGTTGTGGATCCTTTACCAAATGATGCACCAGAATTTGTAAGTGGCTATCATGATTATTATAAGACAGATCGTGGTTACCATTCTCGTTCACTAAACTCTAATAATGGTTGGAACATTACCATGCCTTTATCATTCTTAAATTCTCACTTACTAGACTATAGTAATGAAATTAATAGTGCTGTTTTGTTAGTTCACAGTGATAATGCTCACTCAAGATATTTCAGTGAAACTGCATATAGTAACTTAACAGGTGACAACAAATCATTGATGATTGTTCCTGATGCCGTTCACACCGATTTATATGATAATTTAGATAAAATACCATTTAACAGTATAGAATCATTCCTCAATAAATATTTATAAATATAAGAAAAGGTAGATGCCACAAATTAATGTAGCGTCTACCTTTTTTGTATATGATTGCTAAAGTATTGTCAATTCTATTATAAACTACTTATATGTTATTATCGTCCATTCACTTTATTTATGTTCTTGTTATTATTTTTAGATGTTTTAGTAAAACGAACATTTTCATTATCATACATAGCTATTTTTGTATTTAATAATGTTAAAGTTTCTTGCATTTCTTCTATATTTTCCAATAAAATTTCTCTTTCTTTATATAATATATCTCTCCGTGTATCCTTTGTTTCCTCACCTTGATGATATAATTCAATATACTTAGATAATGCATCTATTGATAATCCGGACTGTCTCATACATTTTGCTAATTTAACCCAATTTAAATCATCTTGGCTATAATTCCGAATACCATTAGCATTGCGTCTAATTTTAGGTATAATTCCAATTTTTTCGTAATAACGTAACGTATCAACACTAATATTCATTCTTTTACTAACTTCTGATATCATCATATTTTTATTACCTCTTTATTCATGTAACCTAAAGATTTCATCAATCTTACCATCTATACATGCTTCAAATTATAAATTGTTTTTATTTATCGTTATCATACTCCTTAGAGTATACTCCAAGTCAATCATTATGACTTTTGATTCCTAATGAATTTATACAAGATAACAACTAGTTATTATCTCTATATTAGGAACTAATAATCTCTTTATTTCAAACTTTTATACGTAACTTTTAAAATCATTTATGATATTTCATAGATACTAACCATGCTGTAAATTATCAATTAAAATTTCTAAATTCATGTCGATATATTTATTTTTATGAGTTAACAAATAAAAATAACGTTCTATATTGAGCGGTGTTATATCTAATACTTGATAATCTGTAGGAGTTAACGTGGATTTTGAAACTATTGCAAAACCATTCCCCGCATGAACCATGTGCTTGATTAATGTCGTATTATTAATTTCTACTAAATATGGTTTTAATCCCAATTCAGACAAACCAATTTCTTGGTACACTCTTGTACCTGAACCTCTTTCTCTAATAAAGCATGTATTACGATTTGATGCTTTAGATTGATTACGTATAAGTACCATTTCATCCTTGGCAATGCGCGTGCTATTTATCATGTGATCTTGAATTTCTTTTTCTACTATACCTAAATCAATTGTATTATTTTTTATATTTTCAATCATTGTTTCAGAATTATCTAACCTTACATGTATATGTAAATCAGGATATTGTGAAGCTAAATCTGTTAAATGCTGCGACAACTTATATTCACCATAGGTAAAACTACTACCAACAGTTAATTCTCCTGTCACTTTATTCGGTTGATCCTTTAAATCATGCCAAAGTTTCGATTCCAGTTGCGAACGTTTTAATGCATATTGAAAGATTTTTCTACCATCATTAGTCAGATTCATCTTACTATGATTAAACTCAAATATTTTTATATCATATCTTTTTTCTAAACGTTTGATATCTCTACTAATTGATGGTTGTGAAGTATATAAATTTTCTGCTGCTTTAGTGAAACTCTGTGCTTTCACTACTTCTGTTAACACTTTATATGGATCCATAGTCTCACCTCTATCGCTATATTCCAGATATATTATAACACTTTTGTTATAAGCAATATACATAATATATATTTAACGTTATAGATATATGGTGCTAGACTTTTTATTAAGGAGGCGCATTCAAATGAAATCTATTAACAATAAATCATTTTATTTAGGACTACTATTCACATTGATTATCACAGTTATTAGTTTATTGTGTGCTCAGTTACCATTACTGAATAATGTTGGTGCTTTATCAATTGCCATTTTAATCGCTATCGCCTATCGACATTTTAAAGGTTATCCAGAAACATACCGTTCTGGCATTACCTTTTCTTCCAAACGATTATTAAAATTAGCGATTATTTTATATGGTTTAAAGCTAAATATAAATGACATAATTGGCAACGGCAGTCATTTATTAATCATAGATTGTGGTGTGATTATATTTAGTATTGTATTTATTCTATTAATTAATCGCCTTATCAAAGGTGACCGGAGTCTTACTTTACTTTTAGGTATTGGAACTGGAATATGCGGTGCAGCAGCAATCGCAGCAGTTGCACCAATTCTTAAATCCAAAGAAGAAGACACTGCAATCAGCATTGGTATTATAGCCTTAATTGGTACTGTTTTTTCATTAGGTTACACCTTAATATATTCTCTATTTTCTATATCTCCACAAATCTATGGTGCTTGGTCTGGTGTAAGTCTACACGAAATTGCACATGTGATTTTAGCAGCTGATTTTTCTGGTGAAACTGCTTTAAAAATAGGTTTATTAGGAAAATTAGGCCGCGTATTCTTACTAGTTCCTGTGAGTATTATCTTGATTATTATAATGAAAGTGAAAGATAAATCTACTAATCATGCTCAGCGTATTGACACACCTTATTTTTTAATCGGTTTTATACTAATGGCAATCATAAACAGCTATATAAATATTCCAACTGAAATCATGAACGTTGTTAACTTTCTAACTACGATTTGCTTACTTATGGCAATGGTAGCATTAGGCCTTAATGTTTCTTTAAAAGATTTAAGACACCGGGCATTCAAACCTTTGATCGCCATCATTATTACATCTATTTTTTTATCAGTATTTACATTTTTACTTGTTAACATTATTTATTAAACGCACTATCCCTTCCCTCTTAAATCACAATTTCCAAAAAAATCCCCTTGACTCTAATTGAGTTCAAGGGGATTTATATTAAAATATTTTATATTATTATGCAGTTACCCATTGTGAAGCACCAGCTGTGTTATATAATTTAACTGCTGCTGCATCTTGTACTGATTCAGGTGCTTCTGTTGGAGATACACCTTGATATTGTGCAGGTGCTACTGAATCCCAAGTACTTTGTAAGAATTGATACTTACCTGCTGCACCTGTTGATGGGTTAACAGCTTTTAAGTCTCCACCTGATTCACGTTGAGCAATTTGTTGTAAATGAGAATTTACATTTACTGATGAACCAGTTGATTCTTCACTACTTGAATTATTTGTTGATTGTTGTTGTGTAGTTGCTTCTTGTTGAGTTGATGATTGTTGTGTAGTTGCTTCTTGTTGTGGTTGTTGAGTTTGTTCAGTTTGTGGAGCTGCTTCTTGTTGTGGTTGTTGAGTTTGTGCTGTTTGATCTGATGAATTTGAGCTATCTCCTGAACCTTCACCGTAACTCCATGTAAAGTTTTCACCGTCTGATTTAAAGTTATAGTTTACACCGTCTTGCGTAAAGTTATAGTTATATGAACCTTCTTGAATTGGAGATTCATTTAATTGTTGTGGATTTGATTGAGCTAATTGTGCTAATTCTGCTTTATTAATTCCTTGTTCAGCAGCGTCCGCTGAGTTTCCTGCTGCTACTCCTGTTACTCCAAGACCTACTGCTAATGTTGATGCGATTAATGTTTTTTTCATTTTCAAAAATTCCTCCTATAAGGTAATTAGTTATTTGATTAATTTGCTAGTTACACTCTAACATCTATAAAAGGGTCGTAGGTTACAGTGAGGTGAAAAAAACAGGCACAAGTTTACATCCTAATTACATAAAATTTCCTCAACTACACAGCAAATACAGTTCAAAATACTTTCATGCCAACTCTAATTGCTTACATTCCAGGATAGTACATTGTAATATTTGTGTAATATGTAAATAAAATATCCTTCTTTTACTTTTTTAAAAAACTAATATGAAGGGACGTAATTTTCAATAGAAATAATATTCTACTATATAAAAATGAATAATTAAAAATACCATCTCTTTTTAGAAATGGTATCTTAATTTATTTATGATAATGCAATTTTGATATGTGCTAAATGATGAGATTGATGCCATGATAATTTAGCAATTGTTTCACCAACTGATATTGGTCCTTCTCCAATTAATGAAAAAGTTCTATTAATTTGTTGTTCTTTTAACGTTCTACCAACTGCTACAATTCTTTTATTTAAACCATCTAATAACTGCAAAGATATTTGAACCGGCAAGTCATTATCTTTAGTTTGTATCCATTCATCTTGATTAAATGGTACTACTTTAGGATTATCATCTGTTAATGCTAGCTTTAATCTATGATACATATTTAATTGTGAATCAGCTATATGATGCACTAGTTCTCTTACATTCCAACTTCCTTCACGATACTTTTTCTGTAAAGCATCTTCATCTAAATCTATTACGGTTGCTCGTAAATCTTCTATATAATGTTCTATTTCATTTAACCATTCATCTATATGGCGTAATGTAATTTTGTCTGGTAATTCTAATGCGCCTATTGGAAATCTGACATCCATTATAAACACCCCTCATACTTATTCGCTGTTATTATTGTCTTCCCTACATACATAAATTATATACATTTAATGATATTGATTACAATTTTAAATCAAATCCACCCGTATAACGGGTGGTTTGTTCTGCGGCTAAAAGCCTTTATTACTGACCAGCCCTGATAAGGACACCGAGAAGATCAGCCAAATGTACTACTTTCCCAGCAACCCTTAAAAGGGTTGTTTGTTTTTTCTTCTTAATTTCTTCACCAGTGAACGGATCTATATACTCAACTAATGTTAATTGTTCTGCAACGATATCTTCTTGTAATTGATTACGTATATAATTTTCTATAACTTTCTTATTTCTACCTACTGTATCAACATAAAAACCTTTATACCAAAATTTTCTATTTCCATATCTATACTTTAAATGAGCATGTCGGTCAAAAATCATTAAACTACTTTTACCTTTTAAATATCCAACAAATTGTAAAACGCTTAATTTCGTTGGAATACTAACTAACATATGAATATGATCTTTACATGCTTCTGCTTCAATAATTTCTACACCTTTTCTTTCACAAAGCTGCCTTAATATAATTCCGATATCTTTTTTTATTTTCCCATAAATTATTTGTCTTCTGTATTTTGGTGCAAAGACTATATGGTACTTACAATTCCATTTTGTATGTGCTAAACTATTTGTGTCTGATGACATATATTGCATCTCCTTGTGTGTTTATTTTGGTTGGCTGACCAAATATAATTTTAGCACTAGAGATGCAATTTTTAATACAGCGGTAAAACCATACTGTACCATACGCATAGCGTATGGTTTTTTTCTATAACAAAAGAACCACACCTGAAAAATTAGGTATGGTTCCATTTATAATTAAGTTATTTAATTTTATTATTATTTAAAACGGATTTTTGTTTAACCATTGACCACCGTCCATTGTAATACACTCACCATTAATATAACTCGCATGTTCTGAGAATAAAAAGTATGCTAAATTGGCTATTTCATCTACTTGGCCCATTCGTCCAATTGGTACGCTTTCTAACGTTTGTTGTCTAGCATCTTCTGAAAGTGTTAGCCTTTCAGCACCACCTGTATTTTCTATTGGCCCTGGTGCAATTGCATTGACACAAATACCATATTTTGATCCCCATTCAACAGCTAATGTTCTCGTCATAGCTAATACACCTGCTTTTGCACTAGCAGAATGCACGACACCTGGTCCTGCTCCCCATGCATATGTAGCTACCATGTTCAGTATTCTTCCAGGATAATTATTTTCTATCCATACTTTTCCCACGGCTTGTGTACAATACCATGTTCCATTTAATACTATATCTACTACTGAGTTCCATGCATTCTTGGATAAATCTTCCGCCGGACAAATAAAGTTTCCTGCTGCATTATTTACCAAACCATCTATTTGACCAAATTGTTTTAATGTTTTATCAACAGTATATTGAACACGTTCAGGATCTCTTACATCCATATCAATGCATAATATTTGGCCATCAAATTTTTCTATTTCTAATTTAGTTTGCTCTAGCTTTTCAAGCGAACGTCCGGTAATAACTACTTTCGCTCCTTCTTCCGCAAATTTCTTCGCCATTGCTTTCCCCATGCCACTGCTGCCACCTGTTACAATCATTACCTTATCTTCCATAAGATATTCCCCCATCTCTCATAAATCACGCCACTTAATTAAACGCTTACAAAAATATGTGATTTAATACTATTTTGTTACTCACGTACCCTTTTTAAAGGTATTAAATCGTTTGAAAAATAAAAACATTTACTCATAATCAGGTACAAGAAATACATAAATAAATTGTGTACGTTTGTTTTAAATATTTTTTATACTTACTACAATGTTTTATTGTATAATCTAAGTAATATACAAATGGAGGTTCAATTATTCAATGTATGTAAAGGAAATCGCAGAAATAGTAAAAGGTAGATTGATAGATGCAGTTGGTCAAGAAAATCATATCATCAATGATTTTGAAACTATATATGGTTTTGTGAAAAGTAAAAATACAGCCTATTTTTCACCTAATAAAGTGACATGGGCTAAGGAATTAGGCAGAAGTAAGAATGCCCCTGAAGGTAATGACTTAATCGATAAGTCTAATGGAAATATTGGATTAATTATTACTGAAAATTATGTAGAAGACATGGAACATAACGTGCCACAATTAATTGTGGACGATTCTGTTAAAGCGCTCAAAACTTTAGCTATTCATATTCGAAATCAGTTCCATAACCCAGTCATTGCAATAACTGGATCTATGGGCAAAAGCTCAACCAGAATGTTAATCAGTTCATTACTACAGGATTATCATGTATTAGAAAATCGAGGAAACAATAATATAAGAGCTGCAATTTACGCTAATATGTTAAAACTAATTAAAAACCCTGATTATGCAGTTATTGAAACTTCTTTGAATGCAATTAATAATAAAGAAAATACTGCAATTTATTTACGACCAGATATTGCAATCGTAACGGGTATTGGAGCTGCACATTTTTCTACTTTCCAATCGTTAGAACAAATTGCTGAATTAAAAGCGCGTATTTTCAAAGGATTAAATCACAACGGTATCGCTATTATTAATGGGGAAACAATGTTTGCAGATTATTTAAAGGATAAAGCATTAGAATCCACGCAAAATGTACTTACTTACCATAAAGAACATACTGCGGATTCAGATTTTTCTCCTGAATTCATTCAATACCATAAAGGGTACATTGAACTAGGATTAGATGAAATACAAGGTATAGAGAAATATAAATTGAACACGATCAGTGAGGGAATGGTTTCAAATGCATTAGCTGCCTTTTTAACACTTAAAGAATTACATTTACCTATTAATTCTGAATATGTAGAATCATTTAAGCCATTTTCAAAAATCTTAGCTATGAAACCAATCAAAACATTATCTCATAATGTCACACTAATTGATGATACTCACAATGCATCATTACCTGCCATGATTAATGCAATACATGCATTTAATAGTCAAACTCAATTCTTTACGGGTAATAAAATTATCGCCTTAGGTAAAATAAATGACTTGGGGCACAAATCTGCCGAAGTTCACGCAGAATTAGTAGATGTTTTAACTCATTCTAATGCAGATTACATACTTTGTTTAGATAATGACTTACGCCCAGTTGTAAACAAAATTCGAAATAAACATATCACATGGTATCCAAATAAAGACTTATTAATGAATGATTTAATGCATCTTTGTAATGAAGATTCACTTGCATTACTGAAATCTTCAAGTGGTGGGACTGAATTCCCAGAAATAGCTAAGGCATTGCCACAACGTTTAACGCATTTTGAACTTGCCGATAATTTTGGTGATATTTTTGAAGAAATGAGCTATCTTGGTCAGAGCTATATGATTATAGATAATAAAACTAACGACATCATAAGTTCACACAACGTGGAACAGTCGCAAACTATCGAAGGTATGGGACCATTATTATATTACCTCAAGGCCATGGACGATAAATTAGATAATGAGACGATTACGATGCAAGAATGGGTTACAAATAATGATAAACATTATACTGGCAAACAAACTGATTTGTTTACATTACTAGAAAGCATGACCTTATCACCACACCCTTCTGAAACATATGAACTGGTAGATTACTTATTTAAAAACTTTGCTAATCGTAAACGTTATACTGAAGCATTGATTTCAAAATTTGACCTTTCTAATTCTATCGCGATCAATTTAACCGGTAGATTCCGAGTGAAAGAACGTCAATGTTACTCTGTTTTAGATTTATTTAAATTATACAAGGCCTATAAATATGATTTGTTTAAATTTAACAATATGTTCATTCTTGGTTTAAATTATAAAAGTGGCTTTATTAGAGGTGCTGAACATACAATTATCTTTACTTCATATACAGATTTAGAAGAACTAAAAGGAAAAATTAAATTTTAAGGAGGTTTAACAATGACTAGCACTATAGAAATTTCTATTATTATACCGTTGTATAATAGGGCAAATGGTATACAAAGGTTGTTACATAATCTTTCTTTACAATCTTTTGATATGAATCGTGTTGAGGTTATCATTTCAGATGATAAATCTACAGATAATTCATTAGACATTGCGAAAACCTTTGTTAATCAGATTCCTAATTTAATTATTCTAGAAAGCGATGTTAATTCTGGCGGCGCTTCAGTTCCGAGAAATAAAGCTCTTGATATTGCTAAAGGTAAATGGATACTCTTCATTGACTCAGATGATTATATTACAGAGTATTCCTTGGCCGATGCCATAGCCACAGCAAATAAATCTCAAGATGATATGGTTTGCTTACCATACTTTAGAGCTAAAAATAGTAACAGACCATTAAGTCGGTCGGCATTCTACTCTCCCTCTACAATAAGTAATCTTAAATTTGAAGATACAAAATTATATAATAGTTTGAACGTTATTGGTAAATTAATTAAACGCGATATCATAGAACAACATCGTATAAGATTTCCTGAAAACATTCGCGTTAGAGAAGATAATTGGTTCTTAATGCAAGTTTATAGTGTAGTTAATTCTATTTCTATATTAGGTTATGAAAAAAATTATTACTTTTATGAACAACAAGACGAAGTCGCATTAACAAATACAAAGACGCCTCCAAGAGATGCAGTCAAAATATATATTGCTGTTTATGATTTCGTAAAAAGTCGAACACAATTATCAAATGAACAAAAAATCAATTACTTAACAATATTTTTAAATCGTTATACAAACATGATAAAAAGAGGGAAACACGCACCCGTACGCTTTTTCAATCACACTAAACCAACACTATTAAAAATGCTTAGAAATCAATATGTAGATGATAATACAATTGCGTTTATTGAAGACTTATTCTTAGGTAAATATGACATTGCTAATTAACAATACCATTTTCACATTACCAAATAACCTAAAGTCATATTACTTAAAAAATTATATCCGATTTCAAAAAAAGAGTTCATCCACAATATTTACGGATGAACTCTCTTTTTATTAATAAATCTTATAATTAAGGTATATTGCTTTATTCTAAAAAAATTATTTTTATTACTTTCAGTCATAATAAGTATTAAACTTTAGCAAATGCATAATACATTTTCATTAAAAAAGATGACCAATATATTTGTAAATATAAATTGCTGCAATCACAAGCGGAGCTATAAACATTAGTGTCTTATACTTCTTTTTTTCTGGTTTTTCTTCTGCTTTGCCTTGCTTTCTTTCCTCTAAATACTGGAGTAATTCTGCTTCAATCTCTTTGTCTATCGCGCTTTTTTCAGACTCATTTGCTTCACTTTTTTCATGATTTGATTGTTTTAGTTCATCTGTATGTTTATTGTTTTCAGTCATACTATCATCCTCAAAATCGAATTATTACTTAATTTTAATTAGACGGTTTAAATGCCTTTTGATATTGTACATAACCAGATACATAGTGCTCTATATCATCAATACGCACACGATATCCATGGTGTTTGATGAAGAAACTATTTAATATTCTAGCAGGATTTTTAAAGTACATGGCAATTTCTGGATAGAAGAAACCAGTTCTTTCATAATCAGCTCGAATGTGAATTGTTTTCATAAATTTTTCTTCATCTAATAATTCTTCTACAATATGATTATACCCAGTTTCTTTTGCCTTTTTAACTAAATGGTATGTTGCCATAAGCATTTCCAAGAATGTAGGATATGTCGTCTCACGCTGTTGCATATAATCTAAGTAACCACTTACGTTTTGAATACCAAAACGGTAATATTTTTCTGCAGGTTCAATTTGAACTAATTCATTTGTACAATAGCCTAACCAGTGATCATGATATTTCCAGTAGTCATTTGCGATAAAATGTTCAAATAATAACTTTACTGTTTCTAACCATTGCGGATTTGGGTCAATTTGATACAAACGTAATAATGCCAATGCTGCTTCCCCGTCATAGTATACAATACGGTTTGCTTCTTTAACTGTTAAGTCAGGATAGTTTAATACGTGCACCGTTTCACCAGTATTTTGATTAATCATATTAAATATACCTTTTGCGACACTTTGTGCAGCACTTAAATATGATTTATTTCCCGGGTTAACTTTTAAATATTCACATATAGCAAAGATAAAGGCTGCATTTTGGCCTAATTTTATCTCATTCATATCATTAGTATCATCAAAAATGTATCCTACATTATCCTTCTCATATAAATAATGACGCATTAAATACTCTATTGCCTTTTCCGCTGTTTTAACATCCTTATTTAAATAAGTTAAACCTTCAATTAATGCATAAGTAGATGAAGAGTGACGTAAGTTATTGTAGAAATTTATATTTTTGTCAAAATGCGGGAAATAACCATAGATGTACTTACCATTTTCTTGCATCATGCCATTTAAAAAATCTACGCTGCGATCAATCAATTTATCAATTTCTGTATGTAGATTATCGACTTTTCTTAAGCCCCTAGTTAGTCCTCTATCACCTAGTTCAAAAACGTCATTTTCATCTAGAATAAAGCCTTGAGTATAAAACTTTGTTATCTCTTTACCTTGATAAGCGTCTATTGTGAATGGTTTCTTTTGATTTGTATATTTTCTTAAATAATTGTTGATATTATCCTCTGACAAAATAAATTCACCTTTTACTTTTTTCGATGGACGAACAAAAGCATTAACATTAATTTCTTCCGGTAAAAATGTCAGATTCCAAAATTTATCGAGTGCAATACCATAATCAATATAATTTCTACGTCGCTCAATGAGATGATGAACGACTTGATCAAATAATGTATTTTCAGTTTCAGTTACTAAATCTACTTTGACCCATTTTGCTTGTTCTCCAGATTTTTTATAGAATTTTTGACATTGTTTTAAGATATCTCGTTCTAAATACCTTGGATTTTTAAGCAATTTTACATTCGCTTTAATGTTTGGCTTTCCTAAACTTAAAAAAGCATATTGAAATGAGATTTGAGACTTCTCAATGTGATTTACAAGTTTTTTTATCCTACTTTCAATATTCATTTATTAACCTCCCACAATTAAATGTATAACCTATTTATGAATTAACCTTTTAAGTTTCAAACAATTTATTATGTATATAATATAACACAAATTTATTTGCTTATTTCAAAAAATAAGCCGGACCTTAAGGCCCGGCCTAACATTAATAATTATTATTATTTGTCTTCATTCTTTTTATTACGTCTTCTGAACAATAATAATGAACCAAATGCTGCGAATAATGAACCGAAGATAGTACCGTTTTGGTTAGTCGTTTCACCTGTATCAGGTAAAGATTTGCTATCTTGTTTTCCATTATCTTGTTGATTATTATTTTGACTATTGTCATTAGAAGTAGTATCGCTATTTGAATTATTATTAGAATTCATGTCTGTATTTGAACCACTATTTGCATCTACATCGCTACCTGTATTTGCATTTGATCCGTTGTCTGCGTCTGAGTCGCTATCTGCGTCGGAATCTGAATCAGCATCTGAGTCACTATCTGCGTCTGAATCTGAATCAGCGTCCGCATCTGAGTCACTGTCTGCGTCTGAATCTGAGTCGGCATCTGAGTCACTGTCCGCATCTGAGTCAGAGTCTGCATCTGAGTCGCTATCTGCGTCTGAATCTGAATCAGCATCCGCATCTGAGTCAGAGTCCGCATCTGAGTCACTGTCTGCGTCTGAGTCTGAGTCTGCATCTGAGTCACTATCTGCGTCTGAATCTGAATCAGCATCTGCATCTGAGTCGCTATCTGCGTCTGAATCTGAATCAGCATCCGCATCTGAGTCACTGTCTGCATCTGAGTCAGAGTCCGCATCTGAATCTGAGTCTGCATCAGCATCGGCATCTGCGTCACTATCATCAACAACTATTGCTGAACCTTCGTCTGATACATTACCTGCGTCATCTGTTTCAACTGCTGTGACTTCATCACCATTATTTAATTCTGTACCTTCTGGTACGTCTACGCTCCAGCTTCCATCTTCACCGACTGTACCTGTTCCTGTTGTGCCATCTGGGAATGTTACAGTAATTGTATTTCCTGGTTCATCTCCTGTTCCAGTTACTGTGTCTGCTCCTGCTTCTGGTACATTCACTGTTGGCGCTTCTGGTGCTGTTGTGTCTACAACCGTTGCTGTACCTTCGTCTGATACATTACCTGCTTCGTCTGTTTCAACTGCTGTGACTTCATCACCATTATTTAATTCTGTACCTTCTGGTACATCTACGCTCCAGCTTCCATCTTCACCGACTGTACCTGTTCCTGTTGTGCCATCTGGATATGTTACCGTTACATCTACTTGTGATGTACCTGGTGTTGTGCCATCTGGTAATTGTGTTGGATCATCCACTGTGATTGTTGGTTGTTCTTCATCCGCTGGGTATCCAGGTACTGTTACTGATCCTGTCACATCGTCTGATGTTGTTGCTTCACCGTATGGTTTTTCTACACCTGGTGATGTTGGTTCATAAGCATCATTATCTGCTTGTTCACCCACTGTTACTGGTACTTGGATATGATCTGTTGAGCCATCTGGATATGTTACTGTTACATCTACTTGTGATGTACCTGGTGTTGTGCCATCTGGTAATTGTGTTGGATCATCCACTGTGATTGTTGGTTGTTGTCCATCTGTTGGGTATCCAGGAACTGTTACTGCACCTGTTACATCGTCTGAAGTTGTTGCTTCACCATATGGTTTTTCTACACCTGTTGTTGTTGGATCGTAGTTACGTGTTTCTAATACTTTTACTACGAAAGAATCTGCTGCAACATCGTTACCACCTGAAACGATAACGGCAGTATAAATGTCACCTTCTTGAGCAGTATCTGGTACTACAAATGTAGCTTGTTGTTCCCCATCTTCAAGTGATGTGATATCGCCAGTTTGTTGAACAACATTACCATCTTTATCTCTCCACTCAATGTGTGTTGGTAATGGTGATAATTTTGTACCTGTTAAATCAATATGAACTTCGTCGCCAGCAATTGCTGGTTTATCAGTATTATTGAAATCTATAATTTCAATACCTAAATCAGTTGTAGGTACTAATGCAAAGTTCACGTTATACCACATTGGATTTTGAACTAAGTTTTGCGCAGGAGCTGTTTGTGGTGTCCATGATAAGTTACTATTTGGTTTTCTAAATTCAGGGTTAGTATATGATGAGTATGAACTTACTACTTCACCATCTGGATTCATAACATAACCATAGATGTAATCGTCATCCAAAGTACCTGATGGGAAACGTAATGTATATCTACCATCTTCATCAGTTTCACCATAAACTGTAGCTGAAATATATTCCGGATGATCAGTTAATAATGTTTTTGCAGCATCTGCTCTTTCTGATTCTGGTAAGCTCTCAACTTGATCTTTATATGCTTGCGCACCTTCTGCAGTTAATGATGACATTACAACTGTATAACCAGCTGCTTCTGGATCATCGATATTATTATTTGGTCCAGTACCTGAGTTTGCTCTATCCCCAGCACCTGTCTCGAACCAAACTTGACCTGAAATACTGTTTTTCGCACTTAATGATACTGATGGCGCGCTTAATGGACCTTCTGTATCGTGAATCCACTCTGAACGGTCAGTCGTCATGTATCCACCTTCAGGTTCAATACCCATATAGATACCTGTACGTTGCATGTTGACACCAATTAATGGGAATTGTCCTAAGTTTGAGCTTGTCACAGAGTTAACATATGAACCTGGGAAGAATCCACCAGCTTGACGAATCATAGTCGCCGTATTACCATTTGCTGTTTGGAAATCTTCAATCCATAAACGGTAATATTGACCATCATTAGCAGTGTATAAATGGTGTGTACCGTAAGCATCTGTCCATCCATCTCTTAAGTCAAATGCATATGCACCTGGGCCTACTTGAGAACCGTCTAAATCACTTAATTGGTTAGTCGTTTTAGCTACATAAGTTGGTGATACTGCACCGTCTTTATCAATCCATTGTAAGTAAACATTAGTACCTTCTGGCACTGCTGTTAAACCGTTAGACATTGTAGAAGGTGTCCCTTTATCTACAATCCATGCACGACCTGACAAAGTATTTGCAGCATTTGTAGCGTCAGTTGCTGAATTAATGTAACCATTCGCAATTGCATCTGCTTCAATAATTTGTGAATTATTAGTTGTAGCTAATGTTGTCATTTGGTCATTTGCAGCTAATGTAATTGCTTCTTCATTTTGAGGAGCAACTCTAGCAGCAGTTGCTAATGTAGTATTTGCATCTTGAGCGTTAGCTAATTGATTAATCAATGCAAATTGTAATTCTTGTGAAGTTAAGTTGTCTGAATCTAAGTTCAAATCGCTAACTGCTTGTTCTGCATCACTTTCTGATACATTAGCAGCTTGTGCATAATATGCTACTGCTGATTTTTCGTCAGTAACCTTTGTGATATCACCATCATTTGAAGTTACATTTACACTATCTGCAGTAGTTTTTTGTGAAGCTGGTGCTTCTGTTGTTGTTTCTTCTTTTGTACTTTCTTCAGCTTTTGGCGTTTCTGTTGTTGCTTCTTCTTTTGTACTTTCTTCAGCTTTTGGTGCTTCTGTTGTTGTTTCTTCTTTTGTACTTTCTTCAGCTTTTGGTGCTTCTGTTGTTGTTTCTTCTTTTGTGCTTTCTTCAGTACTTGGTGCTTCTGTTGTTGCTTCTTCTTTTGTACTTTCTTCAGTACTTGGTACTTCTGTTGTTGCTTCTTCTTTTGTGCTTTCTTCAGTACTTGACTCTTCTGTTGTTGGTTGTTCAGCTGTTGCTTGTTCTGTAGTTTCTACACCTGTGTTTGCTGTTTCAGAAGCAGGCTGATCAGATTCGTTTGAGCTACTTGTAGCTCCTTCTTCTGTTTTAGCATCTTCAGCTGCTTTCGCTTCATCATGCGCTGCGCCAAAGATTAGTGTTGCACCAACTAAAATTGATGCTGTCCCTACTGTAAATTTTCGAATTGAGTATTTGTTATTGATGTTCGGCAAAAAATCATATCTTTTCGACTTTCTCACTTATCAAAAATCCTCCCTAATCACTTGTTTTAAAAAGAATAATTACCCTTTGAGAATAAGATATCATCAAACTAAAGTTTGCGCAATCTAAATTTAGAATAATAGAAAAAATTTAAAATAGTAACTAACATTTATTTACATTAGTTTAACATTCTCTTTGAAATTAATTGTAATTGTATACAATTCCTCAACTTTTATTTCGCAGAAAATAATTACATTTAATATTAAACTTAAAAAATTAAAGCGAATATTAGATATTTTATAATTACAATATTTATTGCCTAAACCTTTATATATCAACTTCTAATTACATTCATCACAATAATGTACATTAACCCCGCGTTCTTTTGTGCTTAACACTTGTACAACTCTTGGATGACCTATGCTAAATTTAAACCAATCACAACGTAGGAGGTGTCGAATATTCAATCCGAAAATTTAAGCCTTATAACTGAAATGGTCAATAATCCAAATGTTAAAGGCAAAGAATTAGAACAAAAATTTAATATTTCTCGGAGACAACTTGGTTATCGCATACAAAAGATAAACGATTGGTTAATCGAACAAGATTATCCTGAAATTGAACGTACGAGCCAAGGTTTTTTTATCGTAGATGAAAAGGTAAAACACTGGATAAATGTGCCCACAACAATTAAGTCTACAAACGAAGACCACTTTTACACTTCTGAACAACGTGCTTATCTCATTTTATTAATACTATTTAGAGAAGATGAATTACTTTCGTTAAATCATTTTTCAATAGATTTACAAGTTAGCAAAAACACAGTTCTCAATGATTTGAAACGAACAAAGCAACTACTCACTTCCTATAATATTGAACTGAAATATACTAGGCAGGATGGTTATTACTTAAAAGGACAGGAATTCGAACTTAGGAATTTACTTACTGCACTTATTGACAAAGTATTTCAATTAAATATTTCTAAAGCAATGATTCTAAAGTGCCTTAATTTATCTGAAAACGATTTGGTAACAATTGATGAGCAAATAAGTAAGATTGAACAATATTTGGAAAATAAATTTATCGATCAAAGTACTGCAACATTGCGTTACAAACTGTTCTTGATCATTAATCGAATCCAACATAACAAAGTGGTTCACCCATTCTCTATAGAATATGAGGCACTTTCGGATACAGAAGAATATCAAGCTACAGAAATTCTCATTTCAGAACAACATGATATTCCAAGGCAAGAAAAGTTATTTATCACCTTACAATTATTGTCTACAAGCGTACAGTGGTCGGATGTAAATGATGCAGCCTATTTGCCAGATTTAAAAAATGCATTACAAGAAATGATAGCTCAATTTGAAAAACTTACATTTATCACTTTCGAAGACAAACAAGGTCTCATTAATCGTCTAATGTTGCATATGAAGCCAGCATTTTACAGAATCAAATATTCACTTTCTGATATCGATAGTTTACAGAATAATCTGAAAGAGGATTATAAAGAATTGTTTCATCTTGTAAAAATTTCATCAAAACCTATGGAAGCGATATTAAAGCAACCGATTCCGGATAATGAAATTGCCTATCTGACCATATTGATTGGTGGGACACTTAGAAACCAAGATGAAGATATTGATAGCAAAGTAAAGGCGGTTGTGGTTTGTACTCAAGGTACTTCAATCTCACAATTGATGTTACAAGAGTTGCGTAATGTATTTCCTGAATTTATTTTCCTTGATGCTTTATCTTTACGTGAATTTAACCATTATGCATTAGATTTTGACATTGTATTTTCTCCAATGCATATCGACACTGATAAAAAATTGCATATTACAAAAGCCATGTTAACAACTCGAGAAAAGCAAGAACTACGGCAACATGTTTTAGGGCAACTCAATAATTCATTTGAGACCGACGTTCAAATCGATCGATTGTTATCTACTATTAGGAAACACACTGAGATTCATGATGAATCTGCACTTATCGATGATATGAAAGCGCAATTTAACGAAATGAATACCTATTCATCAATTAATGCCTCATCTGTTTCAATAAATAACTTGATAAATTTAGAAGATTTAATCACGCATAAACATATCCAATTTATGCCACATGTCGACGATGTTAACGAAGCAATACAGTTAACCGCTTCTCCATTAATTGAATACGGTTATGTAGATCCAAGTTATATCAAACAGATGATAGAAAGCTTTGATGATACTTATATGGTCATTAATCAAAGCATTGCTATTCCTCATGCTGAAAACAAAAGTAATGTTCATCGAACCTGTATGAGCATGTTGATATTAGAAGAGCCTATCAAACTCAGCACGAATCATGAGGTTCATATCTTTGTTGTGATTGCAGCAACTGATAAATTCAAGCATTTACGTCCATTATTACAACTTCGTGATTTGGCACAAGATCAGAGAAGTATTGAACAAATTTTAAATTCTAGTACTAAAAAAGCTGTGACTGAAATAATACACAGTTTTTCAAATATAGATTGATAGAGAGGTGATGACTATGATGCAAGATATAAAGATTGATGCCGCTAATATCATCATTGATTTAGAAGCCAGTCAAAGTGAAGAAGCATTAAAGAAGTTATCTAATTTAATGTATGACAACGGTGACGTAAAGTCATCTTATCCAAACGCCATTATAGAAAGAGAAAAATCCTTTGCTACTGGTTTACCAACTGTACCCTATGCTGTAGCAATACCACATACAGACATTCAACATGTAAATGATAAATCGATTGGCATAGCTGTACTGAAGGATACCGTGCCATTTGTCATTATGGGAGAGTTAGAGGAAACAACCGAGGTAAAGTTAATTTTCATGCTTGCTATGGATAAAGAGGCAGCGCAGTTATCCTTATTACAAAAATTAATGGGTATTTTTCAAAATCAACAAACATTAACCACACTAGTCAATGCAAAAAACGAACAAGATATTGTGACATTAATCAAATCAGAATTAAGTGACTAAATATATCAAAAATTAAAATAGCGTATGATATACGCAAATCAGGAGGAATTTATTATGAAACAAGTATTAGTAGCATGTGGTGCAGGTATTGCAACGTCAACTGTAGTCAATAACGCAATTGAGGAAATGGCAAAGGAACACAACATTAAAGTAGATCTAAAGCAAATTAAAATTTCTGAAGTCGGTGCATATGTTGACACAGCAGATTTATTAGTAACGACTGCAATGACTCAAAAAGAATACGATTTCCCAGTTATCAATGCAAGAAACTTTTTAACTGGCATTGGTGTTGAAGATACTAAGCAAGAAATTTTAGCTGCTTTAAAGAGCTAACAAGATCAATACGATTTAAATAATCCGTGAAGATAAAATCTACTACATTACTATAGTCTTTATCTTCACGTCATTTCAAACCAAAGAGGATGGTGTAAAGATGAGTGGATTTGTAGATTTTATAAAAGCATTTCTCGATTTAGGAGCGACAGTTATACTCCCAATCGTCATATTTTTATTGGGCTTATTTTTCAGACAAAAAATTGGAGCCGCATTTAGATCCGGCTTAACGATTGGTGTTGCATTTGTAGGAATATTCTTAGTTATCGACCTACTCGTTAAGAATTTGGGTCCTGCAGCTCAAGCTATGGTGAAAAACTTAGGAGTAAGTCTTCATGTTATTGATGTAGGTTGGCCAGCAACATCGTCTATCGCATGGGCTTCAGTGATTGCAGCATTTATCATTCCTTTAGGCATTATTATCAACATAGTCATGTTAGTTACTAAAACGACGAAAACAATGAACGTAGATATTTGGAATTTCTGGCATTATACATTCTGTGGTGCGATGGTTTATGCCGTTTCTGGTAGTATTTGGCAAGCATTAGTAGCAGCCGCAATATTCCAAATTGTTTGCTTAAAGGTAGCAGACTGGACTGCACCAATGATGAGTGAATTTTATGACTTACCAGGTGTTTCGATAGCAACTGGTAGTACGATCTCATATGTGCCAGGTATCTTTTTAGTAAAAGGTATACAAAAGATTCCCGGCTTAAATAAATTACATGCCGATCCAGATACCATTCAAAAACGTTTCGGAGCCTTTGGTGAATCAATATTTGTCGGCCTAGTACTCGGATTACTTATCGGTATATTAGCCGGTTATGATGCAGGTAAAGTTATTAACTTAGGTATGTCTATGGCAGCGGTTATGGTGTTAATGCCTAGAATGGTAAAAATTCTAATGGAAGGGCTTATGCCAGTATCTGAATCTGCTCGAAATTGGTTAAACAAACGCTTTGGAGATAGAGAAATACACATTGGTCTTGATGCTGCTGTTGCACTAGGTCATCCAGCAGTGATCGCTACTGCGTTAATTCTCGTACCAGTCACTGTATTATTGGCTGTTATATTACCAGGCAATAAAGTATTACCATTTGGTGACTTAGCGACCATTCCGTTTATCGTTGCGTTTATTGTTGGTGCTGCAAAAGGCAACATCATTCACTCTGTCATTGTCGGTGCTATCATGATTGCTATTTCACTCTATATTGCTACAGACATAGCTCCTATTTTCACAAGTATGGCAGATGGTACTAACGTGAAAATGCCATCTGGCTCTTCACAAATTTCAAGTTTAGACCAAGGTGGGAACATCCTAAACTATATAATATTCAAGTTCTTTAGCTTATTTAATTAAATAAATTCGGAGTTGATATAACTATGAAAGCACTCGTTAAAACAAAACCTGGATTTGGTAACTTAGAATTGTTAGATCGACCTATCCCTAGCCCTAACTCAAATGAAGTAAAAATAAAGGTCCACTATGCTGGTATTTGTGGTACAGACGTCCACACATATGAAGGCCATTATAAAGTAAACTTTCCAGTCACGTTAGGCCACGAATTTTCAGGTGAAATCGTAGAAATTGGCGATAATGTACAAAACTTCAAAATCGGTGACCGCGTTACATCTGAAACGACATTCTATATCTGTGGAGAATGTGAATATTGTCAAACTAAAGACTATAACCTTTGTAAACATAGAAAAGGATTAGGTACTCAACAAAATGGCGGATTCACCAAGTACCTAGTTGCGAGAGCAGATAGCGTTCACACATTACCTGACAATGTCAGCTATCGAGCCGCTGCCATGACTGAACCATTGGCGTGTGCCTACCATGCAGTTTCAAAAATCAAAGTATCTCAAGGAGATATTGCAGTCGTCATGGGACCTGGACCTATCGGACTATTAGTAGCCCAAGTCGTTAAAAGTAAAGGTGCAACTGTCGTTATAACTGGATTAGATAATGATCAAGAAAGATTAGATAAAGCCAAAGCACTTCAACTCGATCATGTCGTGAACATCCAGCATAATGATTTAAAGCAATATGTAGACAACATTACAAATGGATATGGTGCAAATATCGTTTTAGAATGTTCAGGTGCTGTACCAGCAGCAAAACAAGGTTTAGACATACTTCGGAAGAAAGGCGCTTATGTTCAGGTCGGTATATTTAAAGACCCTGAAATACCATTTGATTTAGATAAAATTATTCAAAAAGAAATCCGTGTTGTAGGTAGCAGAAGTCAAAAACCAGCAGACTGGGAACCTTCATTGCAATTATTAAGTTCTGGCGCAGTCAATGCCGAAACACTAGTTACAACAGAACTCGATATTAGCCAATGGGAGGAAGGCTACCAGCACATTAAAGGTGGAGACGGCATTAAAGTCTTACTACGTCCTATAGATTAGTAACTACTAGTTAAAGCTATTACAACAATTTAGCTATATAATAAGGAAGTTTTTAGCAAGATAACATACTAAAATATTGCTCATCCAATATAAAGGAGTTGAGAAAATGACTGAAACACTCTTAGATTTCATGCTTGGACCAATGCGAGGTATCACCGATTTTTATATGGAACATTTATTAGTAAATAACGTCATTGTACTGTCCTTGTATTTCATAGCTAGATTATTTAAAAAACGCAAAGCAACTGCCGAATAATTATATGAAATGGAGATGTGACAATTGAAATCACTTAATTTATATGACATCGAAGATTTACGTTTTGAAGAAATTGACAAACCAGTGATTACATCGCCTACAGACGTTATTATTAAAGTGAAAGCAACAGGTATTTGCGGGTCAGATACTTCTCGTTATAAAAAATTAGGACCTTATCAAAAAGGTATGACATTCGGCCATGAATTTTCAGGCATCGTAGAAAGTGTTGGTTCACAAGTCACCTCATTATCAGTAGGAGATCGCGTAACCGGCTGTCCTGCTATCGTATGTCATCAATGTGCACAATGCGAACAAGGCAACTATTCTAGATGTGAGTCCCTTTATGTCATAGGCTCACTAGAACCTGGTTGCTTTGCAGAATTTGTTAAACTACCAATCAGTAACGTTTTAAAATTACCAGACAATGTCGATTTCACTACTGCAGCAATGGTCGAACCTTCAGCAGTAGTCGCACATGGTTTCTACAAGACCAACATGAAACCAGGCGCAACAGTGGCAATTATGGGATGTGGTAGCATAGGTCTGTTAGCTATCCAATGGGCACGAATCTTTGGTGCAAGCCACGTCATAGCAATCGATATCGACAATCATAAATTAGATATTGCTCAAAACTTAGGCGCAGATTTTTGTATTAATAGCCAAACTGATGATATAGCAACCACCTTAGACACTATTCCACATCATATTGATGTAGCAGTCGAATCAGCCGGCGCATTGGCTACAATTGGACCAGTATTAACACTGCCTAAGAAAGGCGGAGAGGTACTATTGCTAGGTATTCCCTACGCCGATATTCAACTGTCCCGCAAACAATTCGAAAAAATATTACGTAACGAACTTAACGTCATAGGATCGTGGAATGGACTTTCCGCACCATTCCCAGGTAAAGAATGGTCATCAACTTTACATTATATGTCTACAGGTGAGCTGAAAATCGAACCTATCATATCCGATGTATTACCTTTAGAACAAGGACCAGAAACATTTGATGCTTTAGTAAATAAAAAACGTGCTTTCGATAAAGTAATCTTCACACCTTAAGACTAACCTTAGACTAACCTATATTGTCACACGCACCGTTAAGTAATTTTAACTATATACAAAAACCACCTTCTTGCCCTCTAAATAATGTCTGACCCAAAAAAGTTAGATTTTTAATCCAACCTTTGGGATTTAGTATAAAAATGAGCAAAATGGTGGTTTTTCGTATTATTTATCAAGTTTAAGTATGCCGTCATGCATATAATATACTTTATCGCAATATGCTTTCAATCGTTCATCATGTGTTACTACAATACAAACCTTATTTAATGCTTGTGTCTGTTGTTGTAAAATATTCATTACTTCTAATGCATTATCTGTATCTAATGAAGCAGTAGGTTCATCTGCTAATATGATACTCGGATTTGTATAAAGTGCTTTAGCAATTGCTACACGCTGCTTTTGACCACCAGAAATTTCATTTGGTAATTTATTGGCAATCGCTGTAAGCCCCAGTTTTTCTAATAAATTTTGAAAGTCTTGCTCAGCAAGCACATTGATTTTTTGCTTTTTTAACAGAGCAAATTGTTGCTTCACTGTCAAAAAAGGTACAAGATTGGTCGCTTGTAAGACAAAACCAATTTCATTCATACGCACTTTAGCTAACTCCGGTTGCTTCATATGTGTAATCTTTTTACCATTTATAGAAATTTCACCTGATGATGGTGTTTGTAAAGCACCCGCCATAGTTAGAAATGTACTCTTCCCTGAACCAGATGGGCCTACAATGCCAATCACTTCACCCTTATTGAAGGTTATCGTCGTATCTTTAACCGCTTCAATTGTCCTATTGCCATCCTTAAAGGACTTTGTTACTTGTTTAAATTCCAACATTTATGTCACTCCCTTATCCTATAGACTTTAATGGATCTACTTTTCGAACAGTTAATATTGAGAAAAGACTGCCCACGATTGAAACAATGATTAAAGCAATGCCAAATATTACTAATGTAACAATGTTAAAGGAGACTGGTACTGCTGATGGTAAACAAGCACCGGTTATCAACGTTAATACAAGGCCTAACACTGTGCCTATTAATGAAATAATAAATGTTTGTGCTAGCACAACTTTAGCCAAGTAGCCATTTGTAAAACCTTGAGCCTTAAGCACACCAAATAAACTTTGCTTTTGCAATGTCATCACATATAAGAAAATGCCAATTACAGAAGCTGATATAATAAATAAAAAGACAATCATGAAGTTTAACGTTAAATTCTGCGCCTTATACCCTGGTAATTGTTTAACGAAATCCTCTATAAATACTGCCTCTAAATTATGATTGAGCTTTTGTTGTTTCCATTTACTATCTTTAACCACTAATGCATTGACCTTATCTTTATTCAACATTGGATTAATTTTTGCGATAGTTGCCTCATTCGTAAAGACAACAGGAGAAGCATTATATTTAGCACTCTCACTAAACCCTACTATTTTTAACTTTTCATCTGATTGTGATAATGATAAGCGATCCCCTAATTTAAACCCTTTTTCTTTTAATGTAGCATCTGCTACAACTTCATTATCATGCTTGAATTTATGACCGGAAATTATTTTCGGCATTAAAAACGATTTTTGGGTCACACCAAACAATAATGCGTTTTCCTTTTTCTTGCCATTTGATGCAATAATACCCGTCTGTTTCAATGGTGTCTGTTTAGCATATTTATGCTCAATATCTTTCTTATCAATAACTGACTGTGCCACTGTCTTATTAGCATCTTTGTTTAAGATAATAGCATCTGCATGCCACTTATCAATGCCTTCTCTATTCATATTTATCAAGCCACTGGCTAACCCAGATAAAAAGAATAATAAATAACTAATCATAACAAGTACGCCTATGATAAGCCCAAACTTCAATTTATTTCTGCGCATTTCATTCCATGCTAAATACATACGTCCACTCCCTAAATAATGCAATTCACTTTAAAAATCCTACTTTTTAAATCAATTTGTAAATTTGTTTTCACTACATTTAATTCATCTATGTATAACCACTATCTCTAATAATATTAATGGTTAAATCATTAATTTCCTAGAAATTAATATTACCTATAATAATAATTTTAAAAATATTTTTTCGCATTTATATTATCCATCAAGCTTATCCAAGCCTTTTTCCGCTAAAACCAGTGCTAAAACCAGTTGCAGACAACGTTTTGACAAACATTCTATGGGTACTGACAAGTTGGCAGGTGTTATAAAATGAAAAATAAAAAATTATGGCTATCTATTATAGTACTTATTATCTTAATTATATTAATCACCTATTTTATCTTAAGACAAATGGACATTATAGATAGCAACAAGCACGACTCATATCAAACTTATACAATTAAAAAAGCAAAGGCCTTAAATCAAACAGGAAAATCCTCTCCTCAAACGATTAAAGTGTATCAAGAGAATCGTGATATTGGATCATACATACGTCCTCAAATTCAAGATAACCAAGTTGTAAAAAAAGGCACACCACTTATATACTACGATACGAACAGTAGTATTAGACCTAAACTGGTCAGCGATGTTAAAAAATTTCAAAATTACGTTGAAAAAGATTATACTGCGTTAAATAAAAAACCAAACGATAGTAAGATACAACAGCGCTTAACGAAAGATCAGCAACAGTTAAATCGGGCCCAGCATGTATTAAATTTACATGATAATCAGTCTAGCAAAGATATTTATGCAACCTTTGATGGTACGGTAAACTATATTAACAAAGATGTAGATAAAAACGGCAATATCTTACAACTTGTTTCTAACAAACCTGAGATTAAGACAACTGTTTCTGAATATGATATTGATAAAATTAAGCAAGGCGATTTAGTCGATGTTGATGCCAATAATGGTGGAACCAAAACAAAGGGTAAGGTAATTCAAATCGCTGATTTATCTACAGCAGGACAAAAGAACGTAGATCAAGCTAGCAAAGATAAATCCACTCCAATTAACAATACTAACAAGCCCTCCCAATATGAAGTTACAATTGGTAATTTATCTTCATCAATTAAAGATGGCTTTACTGTTAAAACGAAAATACATGTAAATACGGCACAATTACCTGAAAGTGCGCTGACAAAGGATAATTGCGTATTCATTGTTGATCAACAAAACAGAGTACACAAACGACCTATTATTACCGGTCATTCAAAAGGTAATATCATCGTTAAGCAAGGTGTAAAGGTTGGAGAGAAAATCATCAAAAAGCCTAATGCTAATTTACAAGAAGGACAAAAAATAGAACCATCAGATTCTTAGTTAGTGAGCAATTGTATAAGTCATAACTAAAATACACATAGTTAAATTGATACTGTTAACAAATTATGTTGATTATCTTCAGTGTCATATGATTATGTGTATTTTATTTTGTCATATTATAAATGTAGCTTCTGTATATCTCCCCTCATAACAGTATTTAACCACCTTTTACACGACTAACAATTAGTTAAAACTATTAAATGTTTTTCGTGAAACATTTCCCTATATTAAAGTAATTTGGATTTGCACAATTCAAGATTATGTAATTTTACTTCATTCTTTTAAATTGAATACAATACGAATATGTAATAGGATATAATACATACTTTAAATTGGACAGGAGTAATTTTTCATGAATTTTACCAAACTAACTGAGTCTGAGTACAAAAGCTTTATAGAAGACAACTTTGTACATTACACTCAATCAGTCGAACAATATCAATATAGACACCAAAAGAAAAATGATGTTCATTTGGTAGGAGTAAAAGACAACAACAAAGTATTAGCTGCTTGTTTATTAACAGAAGCTAAAGCACTGAAATTTTTCAAATATTTTTATTCTCACAAGGGTCCTGTATTAGACTATAGCAATTCAAAGCTAGTAGATTGCTTTTTCAAAGGATTAACAAAATACTTAAAACAACAAAACACTTTATTCGTTATGGTTGACCCTTACATTTTGGAGAATAAGCGAACAGCTGAAGGCGAAATCATTGAAGCATTTGATAATCAAGGTTTAATAAAACAACTACACAACTTAGGTTATCAACATCAAGGCTATTCCATTGGCTATTCCGATAAAAGTCAGATTCGCTGGATGTCAGTATTGGATTTACAAGAGCAAACTGCTGAACAGTTATTAAAATCTATGGACTACCAAACACGTAGAAACATTAAAAAAACATTTGAAATGGGCGTAGAAGTTCGCACTCTTGATTATTCAGAAACAGATACATTTTACGAACTATTTAAAATGGCTGAAGAAAAACATGGATTTACATTTAAGCAAGATCCCAACACCTATTTCCGAGATATGCAAAATATGTATCCACAAAGCGCAATGCTAAAAATGGCATACATAGACCTTGAAAAATATCTACAGAAACTAACAGATAAAGATGTATCACTGTCTAATCAAGTGACAGAACTAGAAAATAAACTAGCAGAATCTCCCAATTCTAAGAAAAACAAATCAAAATTAACACAACTTAATCAACAAAAAGATAGTAATTTGAAAAAATTAACAGAAACTCAAGCACTAATCGATAGCGAAGGTAAGATGCTTAATCTTGCTGCCGCACTTTACATCTGTACAAAAGACGAAGTGTACTACTTATCAAGTGGTTCAAATCCTAAATATAATCAATTTATGGGAGCATATCGACTACAATGGGAAATGATTGAATATGCTAAAAAACACAATATCCCACGTTATAATTTTTATGGTATTACAGGAGATTTCAGTGATAATGCAGAAGACTATGGTGTGCAGCAATTTAAAAAAGGATTTAACGCACACGTCGAAGAATTTATCGGTGATTTTGTAAAACCTGTTCGCCCTTTCTTCTATAAGATTTACCAATTGCTAAATAAGTAATATTAATATATTGATTCCATACTAAAACGTAAATACTTCCTAAATTATAGGTAGTTATTTACGTTTTTTATCTACTCATCAATGTGTTTCTAATAGTCCCCTGTATACAACAACATTCATATCGTACTTTAAACCCTCACACATCCCAATAGTTACAAGTTTTAATTTTACATATGTAAACAACTAAAAAACCTTTATATCAAGCCGTTTATCGACTGTGTATTATTTACATTTCTTTCTCACCACTATATAGCATTTCATCTCCATTCATAATTTTACACATGTAATGTACGGAAATTTACGCCATCCTAATAAATTGTGTTTGGAGATATTAACCTAATTTATAAATCATTTTTTCAAATTTATTGTTAACAAGCACTTTACAGGTTAAAATAAATTCATTAGCCATCTACAGAAACTGATATCAACTTTCCAATATACACAGCTGCTACGGAATGGAATATGCCTTAAATTTAAGGAGGAATTAAAATATGGACACGCCAGATTATCGTAGGTCACAAATTCTACAATTACTTAAATCATCTAAACAACCTATCAGTGGTAAACATTTAAGTGATAAGTTTGATGTTTCCAGACAAATCATCGTCAAAGATATCTCAATATTAAAATCACATAACCATACTATTCATTCAACTAGTAGAGGATATGTCATAGAATTTGAAACACAAGGTAAACATTTTAAACGCATCATCAAGTGCCAACATATGCAAGAACAAATGGAAGAAGAATTAACAATTATTCTTGATAATGGTGCTATGGTAGATGACGTTTCTATTGAACATCCCCTATATGGCACTATCAAGAAAGATTTAATGATCGAAAGTCATGAAGATTTACATCAATTTATACAACAAATGGAAAAATATCAGGGAAAGATGTTGGCGAATCTTACTGATGGTCTACATCTTCACACCATTTCTGCCCATACTGAAAAGATTTTGGACAATGCTGTAAGAGATTTAAACGAGCATCATTATATCGTCAAAGATTAACATATATATACAGCGACCTGAATATTCAAAATTACTGAACAGATGCTAGGTTCTAAGCCGATAGAGTTTAATGTCAATGAAACAACAAGACAACAATAAACTAACTACTTTAATCAACTACGTATACAAGCAAACCTCCAACACACATCAGAACACCATTTACAGACTGCGACATGATTAATGTCCAGTCTTTTTGTTTATCACTCCCTCATAACACATCTTATTTAAAAATACCTGACATGATTTTAATGATGAAACTACGCAAAAAATCAAAAACTAATCAACACTTATCCATTTACAGGAAATCCTGCTTATCTCCAAAAGTAATATTACTCTTTTCAGTATTTTTTTAATTAGCTATTATGCTTGATTTGACAATATTTCTAGGTTGTTAATAATTCCAAAAATTTTATCTTCATAAGAAAACGATTGACTAGGAAAGCGTTTACAATTATAGTTATCTCTAATATCAACTGTTGATTATTTTTTAGTTATTTATTGATTTTTCTTATAAAGAATGGAGGTTTTTATTATAAAACACTCAGATATTGATAGAAAAAACAGGAAGATGCTCAAAATCACAGTGATTTCTACATTAGGTGGTCTGCTATTTGGATTCGATACAGGTGTCATTAATGGCGCATTACCTTATATGTCACTCTCTAGCCAATTAAATTTATCACCTGCTACTGAAGGATTAGTCTCAAGTTCATTAATTTTTGGTGCTGCTTTTGGGGCAATATCAGGAGGAAAGCTGGCAGATACATTTGGTAGAAAGAAAATGATAATGTGTTTGGCCATTATTTTCTTCTTTGCCACATTAGGTTGTGGTTTATCTCCCAATGTCTTTTCTATGGTCACATTTCGAATCATTCTTGGTTTAGCAGTGGGTGGTGCTTCGGTCATTGTTCCGACTTTCCTATCAGAAATGGCAGCAAAGGAACAACGAGGCAGAATGGTTACTCAAAATGAACTCATGATAGTGACAGGCCAACTATCAGCTTATGTCATTAATGCCGTTTTGGGTAATGCAATCGACAATCCAGGTATTTGGCGTGTTATGTTACTCGTTGCAACTTTACCGGCTGTTTTTCTTTGGTTTGGTATGTTGACTGTCCCAGAAAGTCCTAGATGGTATGCAAGTAAACACAAATATTGGCCCGCATATAACATTTTACGTTCTTTAAGAGATGAGCAGACAGCTGAGTCAGAAGTACGCGAAATCAAAACTCATATCGATAATGAACGTCGCTTAAAATCAGATTCAAACATATCATTTAAACAAGCATGGGTTCGACGCATTCTTTACATTGGTATCGGTATTGGGATTGTACAACAAGTTACCGGAGTGAATTCAATCATGTATTACGGTACTGAAATTTTACGTAATGCAGGTTTAGCAACAAAGGCAGCACTTATTGGAAATATCGCTAATGGAATTGTCTCAGTATTAGCTGTTTTCGTCGGTATTTGGCTATTAGGAAAAGTAGGCAGAAAGCCAATGCTACTCGTCGGTCAAGCTGGGGTAATAGTCACGTTAGTCTTACTTGGTATATGTCCATTATTTTTACAGAACAGCCCTGCGTTTCCATTTATCGTATTATCTTTAACTGTAACATTTTTAGCCTTTATGCAAGGCGCAATCGCACCAGTAACCTGGCTCATGTTATCAGAGATATTCCCACTAAAGGTTCGTGGCTTTGGCATGGGTGCCAGCGTCTTTTTCTTATGGATGGCCAATTTCACAGTCAGTCTTATTTTTCCAATATTACTAGGTCACCTTGGACTGTCTAATACATTTATCATCTTTGCATTATTAAATATCATGTCCATTATTTTCGTAAAAATATTCTTACCAGAAACGAAAGGCAAGTCGCTCGAAGAAATTGAAGACTACTTTAAATCTCAGATCACAACAAAATCACAGCGTACTAAAAAAATTGCAAAAGAACCCAAATTATAACAGGAGGAGTTAAATGAAACTTTCATATTACACTGACAGTCTCGCTCACCTTTCATTAGAAGAAGTCTTGCAAAGAATTACCCAACAAGGTGTCTATCATATTGAATTAGCAACTGGTGGTTGGTCTCCCGCGCCACATCTCAATCTCACTGAATTACTAACTAGTGAGACCGCAGTCTTAAAATTGCAAAATCTGTTAGCCACTTACCAAGTAGAAATTGTGGCATTAAATTGTTCTGGCAATCCGTTAGACCCTAGAGACATAGGTAAACAACATCGTGAAATCACTATTAATACGTTTAAGTTAGCAGAAATACTAGGCGTTAAAAAAATAGTAATGATGAGTGGATTACCTCCCGCTACACCCGGAGATACAATGCCGAACTGGATTACCACTACGATGAGTTGGCCACCCGAATTGAAAGAAGCACTTACCTATCAATGGGAAGAAATCGCGATACCTTATTGGCGAGAACTTGTTCCAATTGCTAAACAACATGGCATTGAGAAAATCGCACTTGAAAACCATGGCACACAGCTCGTATACAATCCCGAAACTTTACTTAAATTACGACATGCTGTAGACCCTATCATCGGCATGAATTTGGATCCAAGTCATATGTTTTGGATGGGCGGAGATCCCATCCAATCTGCACGTAAATTAACAGGTGCAATTCATCACATTCATGGCAAAGATTTAAGAATTGAAGAGGGACCTGCTGCTTTAAATACAATATTAGAAACTAAAGACATTTATGATACAAAAAATAGGGCTTGGAACTATGTTGCTGTTGGTCATGGTCATGATTTGCAATGGTGGAAGTCATTTTTCTCAGTTGTTAGGATGTGTGGTTATGACGACTTCGTCTCCTTAGAAATGGAAGACTTTACTATGTCTCCAGAAGACGGTGTAGATATTTCCATTAAAGCATTACAACAAGTTGTCGTATAACAAATTTAATAATTAGAGTATGAGAGGAGTCTTGTATATGAATAATGGTGAAAAGAAAATGGAGAACGCTTTACGTTGGGGTATGATTGGTGGAGGAAGAACAAGCCAAGTTGGATATAAACACCGTAGCGGTGCACTTCGAGATCGAACTTATGAACTTGTTGCAGGTGCATTTGATATCGATACCGAACGCGGAAAATCATTCGGTATAAACCTAGGTGTAGACCCAGAGCGATGTTATGATGATTATCAAACTTTATTAGCAGAAGAAGCCAAACGTGACGATGGTGTAGAAGTTGTCTCAATCGCAACACCAAATGGAACACACTATGAAATAACTATGGCTGCCTTAGAAGCAGGATTACATGTGATTTGCGAGAAACCACTTGTATTTACTACACAAGAAGCTGAAGATATTAAAGCCTTTGCTGAAAAGCAAGGACTAATTGT
This sequence comes from Staphylococcus sp. 231237_7MaSpsaltlick, assembly GCF_043107035.1. Taxonomy (NCBI): domain Bacteria; kingdom Bacillati; phylum Bacillota; class Bacilli; order Caryophanales; family Staphylococcaceae; genus Staphylococcus; species Staphylococcus sp. 231237_7MaSpsaltlick. Next base: position 95,086 of record NZ_JBICNX010000004.1, on the reverse strand, counting down.
CGGAGTCACATATGGATATTCTGGCAATTCAATCATTCTTCAAATGAAAGCCATGATTGAACAGGGTCAAATTGGCGATATAAATTTAGTAGAAATGCAATATACCCACGGCTATGCAGGAAACGCACAAGGAGATAAGGATAATGCAGCCCAAAAATGGCGTGTTGACCCTAAGATTGCAGGTCCGACATTTGTTATTGGCGATCTATCCATACACACATACTATATTTCAAAGTTAATCATGCCAAACTTAAATATTAAAAGATTATTGTGTGATCGCCAAAGCTTTGTAGGTAGCCGTTATCCATTAGAAGACAACGCTTATATTATGATGCATTATGACAATGGTGCTGTCGGACGTATGTGGACCTCTGCAGTTGATGCTGGTCAAATGGATGGGCAACGTATTCGCATCGTGGGGTCTAAGGGAAGTCTAGAATGGTGGGATAGTGCTCCAAATGAATTACAATATCAACCACAAGGTGCTCCAACTCAAATTCTTTATCGTGGTGCCGAATACTTAGATGATTCAGCGTTACAAAATGAAAGACTCGGCATATTACACCAAGAAGGTTTAACCGAAGCTTGGGGTAATATTTACTTAAATATTGCGCTAGCAATTGATGCCAAAAATCGTGGTGATGAAACAGCTCTTGATCAAATTATCTACCCAGATATTAATTCCGGGATTGAAGGTGTACGCTGGATTGAAAATTGTGTTGCCTCAGCTGACAAAGGGTCACAGTGGGTTGACTATCAATAAAAAATACACAAAAATAAGACTCCCTTAATTAAGGAGAGTCTTATTTTACTGTTTCAATTAGTTGCCCATAACGCTTAATCTTTGTGGCATAATACTAACACCTCATAATGAATGCATTATGTCTAATTTACGCTAAAATTTATTATTAAATTTTAGCACTACTTCGCGTTTAAATTTCTAAGAAACGACTGTTTCATTCTTAACCAAATCATTAGCGATTCCCATCCACATTTGTCTTATTTCATCTGTCGTTATTTGCGTTTCCGTAGCATCTGTGCCAACAAAATCACCATGATCCCAGTCATGTTTTACAGGCATAACTTGCCAAATTCCCTTTTTTACTTCATCTGTTGCTATCATACTTCTTTCTCCAAATGGATATTGTGCAGAAACGACTGAAACTAGGCCATCATTCTCTCTCCACGCCTTATCCTCAACCTTCCCAATTACATTTCCAGGTACAGTATGTCTCAATGTCATATTGATGTCGGCTTTTTGCTTACCGTCAAACGTTGGTCTTGTTGATTCGCCACTATACGATTTATAAATAATATTTGGATTGAGTGACGTTTGTTGATTTAACTTAGTTGCCCCTGCACGTGTTAAATCATAAAATCCATTATCGTCTGTCTGCCATATTTTACTTTCACTTTTCACCCTTTCAACATAATCGATATACGTTTCATTTTCACGTTGCTTTAGCCCCCATTGGCTTAATCCAAAGTCAATATCTGAATATTTATTTCCCTGAAACTTGCTATAATCATATACAAATTGTCGAATTAGCGCTTCATTTCCTAATAAGTCTGCTGCATATGTACCATTATGAGGCGAAGCTACAGTTGTAATTGAAGTTATCATATTGTCGTGATCACCTTGAAAGAGGGGCGCAATTTCACCACCGTGTTGCCGCTGATAATTAATCTCTTCCTGACTGCCATTTCGTAATAAAGATTCTAGTTGACGGACCGTTTGCCCTCCCATACTATGACCGACAAGATGTATCTTTTGACCAGGCTGCCAGTCCTTATATACACCTTCGTATGTTTTACCAAATCGTGCATGTCCATATTTAGCTGCATGTGCAGCGCCATAGTCTACGGTACCGCCTTTAATATAATAATACAATTCCACAGCACGATCATAATTACTACCGAACGCACTAATACTTGCAACATAGTTTTCATATCCATTATTTGTTAAATCTTGATGAATATCTAACCTTCTCCCTCCCCAATATAAATCATTCGGATCAGGATTGTTGTCACCTGTAAACCCATTGAATCCATGTACTAATATAATAGGGTCTGTATTCTTATACCGAGTTTGTTTAACTACATTGTTACTCTGTTCAACTATGGGTGCAGTATTGTTCATTAGTGACTGTTCATTGCGTCGATTACTAATCTCCCTTTGTATATTGGCCTGTTCGTCATGACTGTTATGATTAGTATTTGTCGCATGCGCATTAATCTTCATCGAACTGTCTTCTAATTGACTCGATGAATGATATTGCTCATAGTTATCATTGCCAACGTTTTGTTGAGTTCTTGGTTGCGTAGAATGGTAACTTTCGTCGGTAGCGTATTTCGTGCTATTTTGATTATTTGATAATTCACTACTTGTTTGATTACTTATAAATTGTTGTTCTTGAAGCTGTTTATTTTGATACTGTTGTGCCTTTATACCTTGATTACGCTTATACCTAAAGGGATATCCTCTATTGTTTACATGTGTAAACTTCAGATTATGATCTGTAATACACTCATTTGCTTTCAGTCGATGCGCGAGTGCATTATTCTCTTGAGTCGTGTGTGTTGTTCGTGTTGATTGTCTCTCCTCATTACCATTGTCTTCCTTCGCTGTGCTATCAGTTTGTTGGTTATTTTCAATTTTCGATACGGTTTCATTTGCATCTTTATTATTAGTAGTCAGAGACTGTTTACCAACATTGGCGACAACTTCGCTGGAAAATGCATTATCCTTGCTACTTTTTAAGTTTTCTTTCTGTTGATTCAATGACTCGGTATGGTTATGTATAGAAGTGTATTGTGCATTAAAATGCTGTTTATTTCCATCGTCCTTAATAGAGGGTTGTTGTTTCTGTGTCGCATGCTTAATATTCGAGTTGTTATTTTGACTATTTTGATTATCAAAATCCTCATTTGCACTAGCAGTACTTCCACTAAAAGCCAATATTATAGTTGATATAACTACTGATGATACGCCAATAGTGCCTTTTCGGATACTATATTTATTTTGTCTCATCTGTAATCTTCAAGCCTTTCTATAACTATTTTCAAACTTACAAGCTACCTTCGCTATATATTGTACAAAATAATTATTAAGTAAAAATGAATCTCTTTAAAATATTAAGTTAACTTAGACGTTTGAAAGTTATAGAAAAAATATCATTTTACTATAAGTACATTCGATTACGTAAAACTCTAATTTTATTTATAACTCTTTCAATTTGGCAGAAATTATTTATTGACTAATATCATTTATAAATCTATAATCAAAATATAAATAGGAATCATTCCTATTTATAAATTAGGGTTGTTACATTCATTTTTATACATTTCCCTCTAGGGATAATTTATTTCAATAAAATCGTAGATCTTTACGCGGGTCTACGATTTTATATTTATTTTCTACCAATTACCAATTCATCCGTTTAACCAAAATAAATTTAACCAAAGTAGCAATGCGACAACTTTAACATTTATTGGCTCAATAGCAATTGCTTTATACATGTACTAAATTAGGTCATTCACAACAAGTCATACATTTAGTTAGCTTAAACACGCATTCTTATAACATTTCGCAATAATCTATTTATAAAAAGGAGTTATACATATGATACTTTCTGATACTGACATTAAACACTTCTTGCAACAAGGAAAAATGGAAATCACTCCGCTTCAAACACAACATATTGAATCAGCATCTATTGATTTAACATTAGGTAACCATTATCTGTTTCCACAACAACCTCAAGATTTAAAACAAAATATTTTGGAACCCGTTTACTATAAAGAGGTTAATGCACATAAAATAACAATTCCTGCAAAATCATTCATATTAGCTACAACCAATGAATATATAAGATTAAACAACGAACTAGCAGCATTTGTTGAAGGACGTAGTTCTATTGGACGTGCAGGCTTGTTTATACAAAATGCTGGATGGGTTGATCCAGGATTTCACGGAAATATCACTCTAGAGTTGTACAATGCCAATGATTTTGACTTAATAATTCAAGAAAATATAAGAATCTGCCAAATTGTTATCGCCCAAACACTAACACCTAGCACTCGACAGTATAATGGTAAATACCAAGGTCAACAAACAACAACAGGCAGTATGAGCTTTAAAGATATCGAAGCAAAGGAGGTGTAAAGCAAATGGATATTGTCATTATTAGTGGCTTTCTAGGAGGAGGGAAGACTACCACCTTGAATCACTTTATCGAAAGTGCAAGATCTCAAAATCAAACACCAGCTGTAATTGTGAATGAATTCGGTACTCAAAGTGTAGATAGTCATCTTATTGATAATTCAATCGGCTTACGTGAAATTATTAATGGTTGTATCTGTTGTGAAATGAAATCCAATGTTACTGAGCAATTACACGATATTTATATTGATTATCAACCAGATATTGTCTTTATTGAATGCAGTGGTATTGCGCATCCTCTTGAAGTTCTAGACGCATGTTTAACACCTGTATTAAAACCATTTAGCAATGTAGTCAGCCTAACAAGTGTCATTGATGTGCAGTTGTATAGTAAATTACCTCAATTACCCGAAGATATACAAAATTTAATTATCGCCCAAATGGCACATTGCTCAAACTTTGTGCTAAATAAGAGTGATTTAATTACTTCCGACCAATTATTAAAAGTGATTGAAACTATAACTACGCGTCATCCAGGTATCCCTTACTTTATTACAAGTCATGGTGAGGTAACACTTGATCATATAAAGAGCAATAAATTAACAAAAGACGAACGCTTTAACGGTGGAAAAATAATCCATAGTACACTGGGTCATTCAATATTTTATTTTTCACACTCCTGGCATAAACAATCTTTTATAAATTGGCTTCAAAACTTACCTGATCATATTTACAGAGTTAAAGGCTTTCTAACCTTTGATGACAGTAATGTAAAAAATTTAATTCAGTATACCAACAACCATTTAAATCTTGTATCGTCCCATCTCAACATAGATGATTATATAGTAGTCATAGGCCATAATATTGATAAAGTACAGCTTAGTCATTCTGTGCAACATTATCATAAATTAAATGTCACATGATTGTTATGCATGAATTAACTCAAACATAATTGCTTTCTCCCATACTTACTTTCACGAATAAAAAACCGTACTTCCACTGCTATTTCAATTAATTGAAGTTTGCATGGCGTACGGTTTTTATATTATTGCTTGGGAAATAATAATTAATAAGGGAGAATATGACAATTCTTGTATGACCTTTTTAATCGTCTAATCATATTCACTCAATACATTCGACCACATTTTACGAATTGTATCATTCTTTGTTTCTTTAAATATGACATTAGGCTTTAAATTAGGATCTTTGTCATTACTATCCTTATATGCAAATCCAGTCGATAAGGTTGTATGGTCATCACCTTCAAAGGCATATTCATATACCTTACCGTTATCTGCAAATAAGTATTTCTTTATTGGATATGTCGTATTAGCTACAGATTTATAACCCTCAATATTAGTCAGATTTTTTGCTGCATCATCTAAACCGATGTTTCCAGTTTTAGATGTATAAACTGACAGTCCAGTTACATTATGCAGTTTAAAGTTTTTAGCGCCCGGTTTGTCATTATTTATAACTTGTATCTCTCCATCAGTCGTTGTAGCATAAAAATCACTTTCACTATAACTGCCATTTCCTACATAACGATTCGAAACTGATAATTTTTGTTCTTTAGCATATGCAACGACTTTATTCGTTATCGCTTTATTTAATTTATCTTTATCATGTTGCGTTAAATTTTTATTTTGTGTTGCTTTATCTTTCATATCAGTCTTAGCTGATCCTTGTTGTCCTTGGCAACCTGCCATAGTAATCATCATAATAATAAATAAAAGACTATAAATGATTTTATGCATTCAAAAACTCCTAACTTACAATCACTAACAAGACTGACTTTATCACTGTAAAGTCGTCACTTCATCTGTTATAACAAACGTTACTTTTTAGCTTTATCATCTTTCAATATTCCAAATTCATCTACCAATTTAACTTGGCGCTGTTCTCCTTTACTGATATCACCATATAATTGATAAATTTTTACTTTTAACTTATCTCCTTCAACTTCATAAACAGAGAAATTTTGTTCAGATGCATTACGATCATTTTCATGACTCTTTTCAAAGGCCTTAGATTTATGTGGCTGTTTTCCTAATGCGAACAAGCTATTATAGTGATCTAACTTATCTTGTGTTAAGTCACCTAATTCTGGACGTACTTTCTTAATATGTTCTAAGGATCTATCATAAATATTGTCATAAGCCTTAGTTCCACCTGTATTAGGTAACACATATACAGAACCCTTAGGATTATCATAGTACTCTACATTATCATCTCCAAGTACTTGTTTCGCATCCTCTTTCTTCGCATTTACAAAGCTATTTTTCGTTGATGTATGCTCTAAAGGATGTGTGCGCGATAACACATGGTCATGCCCTTGCAATACTAAATCCACGTCAAGTTCATCAATTTGTTTTGTTAACTCATCACGAATTTTACGCACATCCTCATCCGATAATGCATGATATGATTTTGAATACATCGGCTTGTGCAGATTTAACACGATCCAATTGGCTCCATTTGCTTTAGCTTTTTTAATATCTGATTTAATCCATTCCATCTGCTCTTTACCAATTGCTTTTTCATCCGGATTATCTTTAGATTTTTTATTATCATTCGTATTGGCTACGACCATATGCGCTCCATTATAATCAAATGAATAATATGAGCCCCCATTAACCGCATTATTTTCTTTAGGTACATTTACATGCTTGTTAAATGAATCTAACAATTTACCATCTTCCTCACTTAAAGCATACTCATCATGGTTACCTGCAGCTGTTGCAACGGGCAATGACATAAATGATGGTCGCGATTGCTCATATAAGTCTAACCACTCATCTTCCACTTCTGCCGTTTCAACATAATCTCCTGTATGCAATGCAAAATTTGGATTACCCGCAGTTTGAATTGCTTGATTTAAAGTATCTGCACCAAATTGCGCCTCGTTTCTAACATGTTCATTCCAAAATGCGTTTTGCGTATCTGTATACTGTACAAATTTAAAAGGATCTCCTTTGCCACCAGATGTTTGGAATTGACCTACTGGACTTTTAGCACCACTGTCACTTCCAACTTTGTAATAGTATTTTGTATTTGGCTTAAGTCCTGTCGCTTTTGCTTTATAATTAAATTCTTTTACGTTAGTCATCTCAGTCTTTCCTTGCAAATCTCCCCTTGTCCATTCAGGACCACTTGCGTGTTCATCTGTATAATAACCATTTACTTTTTCTTTCCCATTTTTATTTTTTATAGCTTTTCCTTCATCATCTTTTTCAACATCTGCAAAAATAAAATTACCGTTTTTGTCCCTTTCTATGTATTTAGAAATTACTTTTTTCGTAGAGGCATCAAATGATTTAGCATCACTAAAATCCCCCGTTTCAGAGACCCATACCTTAGCATCTTTAAATTCATCCGTTGTATACCAATTGAATGCCATTTCAGACTTTGTATCTCCATTGAAATTTGTGATTATACGGTTAGGTTCATTCTTTACAGGCACCGGAGCAACCTTTGGTTTATCTTGTGTAACCTGGATACCTTGCTCATTATTATTTGCTTTATCCGTTGTAGATTGTTCTTGCATTCCCTGTCCTGGTGCACTCGCTTCAGCAAAATTGCTACTTCCCAAGGACATCATCAATACTACACTTGCTGCCCCTGTAGTAAATAACTTCAACATCGACTTTTCTCTTTTCATAAATTAACCTCCTTAATCGTAATGAATCCTATTATATACAAGGAGGTTTAATAATTTGTAAATTTCTTTCATAGAATTGTTAATATAACATTAATTTTTAATATCTAAATACCAAATGATATTTTTAAGAAAATATTGCATTGAAATTAGCTGTTAAATTATTAAAAATTTTTCATTATTTATTGTAGAAATATGATTTTCGATATTTTAAAGGGATGAATCAATATTCATGTTTCTAAAAGGGTCATTATTTAATGTATGATTAGCATTTACTAATGCTTATTAACCATGTAATTACACATGAACAAGTAGTTGAAAATTTTAATAAAGGAGGTCATTACGATGACTTATATTCTACAAATAGATTTCCCTATAACAGGTCCATTCGGTATAGAAATGACTGAAGCTTTTTCAGAACTAGCGAGGTCAATCACTAAAGAACCAGGATTTCTTTGGAAAATTTGGACAGAAAATGAAAATGCACAAGAAGCTGGGGGAATTTACGCATTTACAACAGAACAAGATGCTCAAAACTATTTAACAATGCATACCCAAAGATTAATTCAACTCGGTATTACAGATAGCAAGCACAAAATTTTTAAAGTTAACGAGGGACTTACAAAAATAACACATAAACATTTTTAAGGATTGCTTTATATCAAGTTAGATATGTTATTATTTAACCTAAAATACAACAGGTTTGAGAACATTCCAAAATATAATTCTAATTTCCTGACACAACTTACATTAAGTACATATTGGTAAGTCTTCGGTTTGTCTGTCCGGACACTGAAGGTAGTGACAAACTATTGATATATCAACAATTCCAATCATTATTATCCTTACAAATTAAATTCTATCCAACGTAACGCCATACTACTTATGTTCAGATATTTAATACTATTTCATGTTAATTCCACTCAAAATCATCAATACTTTTTGTCATTTCATACAAGGTTACACACAACATAAAAAGGTATGATTAAACATAGTAGTTTGAAAATTTGAGAGGAGTATTTAAATTATGCATCAAGAATCAACACCAATTAGTAAATATTATTGGATTAAATTGGTATCCATTTTCACGTTGGGTTGGCTCGTTATCTACGCTGCCCGTACTATACTTAATCCTATAATGGGAAATATTAAAGATACGTTTACATTAAATAATGCCCAGCTCGGACTCATTATGAGTATCTTTTTCATCGGCTATACAGTGACCCAAATTCCTTCAGGGATATTAGGCGACAAAATTGGACGTAAAAAAATACTGATCCCTAGTATGATTATTTTCGGTATAGCTACAGCAATTACAGGGATCATGCCTACGTTCTTATTATTTATGATTGCTTGGCTCATTGTCGGCCTTGCCCAAGGCATGTTTTATGGTCCACAATACGCCCTATCATCAGAAGCAATACCTAAACAACACATTACATTGGGTAGCGCACTTATTAATAGTGGAATGGCCTTTGGTACATCTATCGGATACTTTATTTCTAGCTATACCGTGCATGAATTTGGCATGAGTTGGCATATCCCATTCTTTATAATTGCCATACCTATTCTTATCCTAGGCTTTCTAATGTATACCGTGATTAAGGAACGACCAAAAACACAATTAGTCGACCCAACCACTACAGAAACAAAATTTCAGTTCAGTAGTCTCTTTAAAAATCGAAATCTACTTCTTGCGTATGTCATCATATTCTGTTCGATTTACGGCTTCTTTATGATTATCACCTGGCTTCCATTCTATTTAGAAACTGAACGTGGTATTAACGGTGCACAAGTTGCGTTTATTGCTTCACTAGTACCATGGGCAGCAATACCTGGATCACTGTTCTTTAGTTGGTTATCAGATAGATTAGGTAGACGACGTCCTGTGTTACTTATAATGTTACCATTAGCATTTCTATTCACCATCTCTATCGTTTTGTTCGATAATATATGGATATTATACCTTGCCTTAATCGGTTACGGAATTGTAGGTAAAATAAGTACCAATCCAGTACTAATCGCTGTAGTTGCAGACAATGCTCCGAAAAATGCGCTTGGAACTTCATTTAGTGTTTATAACTTTATCGGAATGACTGCCTCGATTTTAGCACCCTATCTAACAGGTTACTTAACAGATATGACAGGAAAAATGGCAACCGGATTCTATTTAGCTGGTGCTTTACTCATCATTGGTCTTATTTCTGCTTTACTACTAAAAGAAACTAAAAAGCAACAACCATAATAACTTATAAGTATAATTGCAGATATACATCCTAAAAATGCCACCCCAAAAAATTAAATCATTTTGAGGTGGCTCTCATTATATTATTACATCGTATTGGTGTTACTCACTCACCTAGAGTTCATGAATAGTTCCATTGTTTCAAATGAATTTTGCTTATTATGATAATCTTCAGGTTTAGGCTTTCTAACTAATAACATGATGCCTGCTACAATCCATAACACTCCGATTAATGGACTACCAAAAAGTGAAAAGACCCCAATGATGATTAAAATAACACCAGCAGGTTTATTCCTTTTCCCAATCCATAGTGCAGATAAAATTCCCAATACTAACATTATTAAAGCGATAATTACCACTGTAATCAAAAATGCATTAATAATAATAAAAGCTCCACTTGCATCTTCCATTGTTGTCTCACTATCTAACATACTTTGCTTAAATTCTGTCGCATTTAGATTTAATGCAACTAAAAGTCCAGCAAATATTAAGAAATATAGTGCATGTAGGACAATTCCAATCCACGTAAGTACTCTTTCCGCAGTTCGACTAATCATATCAAACGCTCCTTCAATTAATAAATAGTTTATGTAACAATTTTCAAAATATGTATATATCAATTTTAATAAAATCAGCTACTTTTTTCTACTCGATTTTAAGTACTTACAAAATAATACAATTCAATTAAAAGATTAAACTGAAGTATAAGCCACCATTATTTTGCATTTAACATAAATTTATCAAAATTTTACAATATTGCTTACTCTGCTTTGTTACACTATTAATGTATTAACACTGAAGGGGGTATTATTTTGTTTAAAACTGCATTTAGTTTCATTTCAATCCTAGCCATGTCAGCTATTGCAACGACAACTACACAAGCAGCAACAGAAAACATACAAAAAGAAGCTACTAAAAACTTATCTATTCATGATATCCAAGGGGAAGGTCATAAATCACCTTATGATGACAAAAAAGTAGAAAACGTAGAAGGCATAGTAACCTATAAATATAAATTGAATGGTGGCCACTACTTACATATTCAAACTCCAGATAATAAAAAGGATAATAATCCAAACACTTCTGAAGGTCTTATCATTTATACAGGTAATCAAGATTACAATACAAAAATTGGAGATTTAGTAAAAGTGAACGGTACAGTCGACGAATATTATATTGATGGTTATAGTGAAAAGAAGAAAACTGACTTACCTGTAACACAAATTAATGCGCGTGATGATAAAGGCGGTAAAATTACTGAAAAATCTTCAAACCAATCATTACCAAAACCTTATAAAATAAAAAATGTACCAACGAAAGTCTCAGCAAATGACCAGTTCAATACATTTGATCGTAATCAATATGCAATAGATTACTGGGAATCGTTAGAAGGTATGCGTGTAGAAACTGGAGATATTAGAAGCGTTGGACCACAGGAACACGGGGAACTCTTTACCGTATTAGACAATCAACCTGCTAAAACTAAAAATGGTGGCGTACGATTGACCGAAAATAGTTCACATGGGGAGCGCATCCCTTTTAAAATGTATGATAATGATGCTGCACGTGATTTTGATGTTGCCACAGGAGATCATTTTAAAGGACCAATAATCGGATATGTAAACTACGGGTACTCTAATTATAAAATTAATGTAGATTTAGATGATATGAAACAAGCACACGTTAAAGGAAATGCTCAACCCAAACCCACATCATTAGAACCAAATAAACAAAAACTAAATGTTGCTTCTTATAATCTAGAAAACTTTTCTAATAATCAACAATCCACTACCGAAGATAAAGCTCAAAAAATTGCCAAAGGCATTACCACCAATATGAAAAACCCAGATATTATTGGAGTCACTGAAGTTCAAGATAATGACGGCCCCAATGCCGGTGGACCAGAAGCCAACGAATCATATGAACGCTTAATCAAAAAGATAGAAGAAGCTGGAGGACCTAAATACAAATATTTAAATATTGACCCCGATATGAATGAAGACGGCGGTCAGCCTAACGCCAATATTAGAGTAGGATTCCTTTATAATCCAAAACGTGTGCATTATGATAAAGCGATTAAGCCAGGGGACGCGGATACTGCAGTATCATATAAAGATGGTAATCTCACACATAACCCTGGTCGAATAGATCCACATAATCCAGCATTTGATGATTCAAGGAAACCATTAGCCGCTCAATTTAAATTTCATGGTGAACAAGTTATTATGCTAGCAAATCATTGGAATTCAAAAAATGGTGATATGCCATTATTTGGTAGTCAACAACCACCCGTATTACAAAGTGAAAACCAACGAGTTGAGATCGCTAAAGCAGTTGGCCGCTTCATAGAACAAGTACAAAGAGATAATCCACAAGCAAACATTATATCCGTTGGTGATTACAATGATTTCCAATGGTCAAAACCAATCAAAACACTAGAAAACTTTAACATGACAGATATGATGAATAAAGTTCCTGAAAAAGACCGTTACTCATATGTTTATCAAGGGAATTCTCAAGCACTTGATCATGTACTAGTATCAAATAATTTAGTAGATAGTACAAAACTTGACCCAGTACATGTAAATAGCGACTTCACCGACATGTCTGGACGCGCAAGCGACCATGACCCACTCGTCGCACAAATAGACTTAAAAAACTCCAAAAATCGTAAAGAATAAGCAATGTAGTGACTAAGGTCACTGCGTGTTGCATTATATACTTAAAAAGAACAGTAACATTGAAAAATCTGTAATTCATTAATATTAACAACAACATATTACTCCTTATATTTATTTTTGTTAAAATATAGATAAATATAAGGAGGTTTTATTTTGAAAAAGCAAATTGAAGTTGTGGGAGCAGTTATTTTTTCCGAAAATAGCATTTTATGTGCACAAAGAAGTGAAAAAATGAGTTTACCTCTTATGTGGGAATTTCCAGGAGGAAAAATTGAAAAAAGCGAAACCGATATTGAAGCTTTGAAACGTGAAATAAAAGAAGAAATGCTCTGTGATGTAGAAGTTGGTGAAAAGATAACAACTACAACATATGAGTATGATTTCGGTATAGTCAATCTACATACGTATAAATGCCAGTTAAAAGAACAAATTCCAACCTTAACAGAACATAAAAGTATTATTTGGGTGAAATCACAAGAATTGGATCAGCTTCAATGGGCACCTGCTGATATACCAACTGTAAAAATAATTATGGATGAGGCAAAAATATGAATAATTTACTTGAAGACTTCAATCAATCACTTCATAAAGGGTTTATAGATCGTACAATTTCTCATAAAGGTAATTATATGCCTAAACTTCTAATCAACAACAAAGAAGGAAATGTACTCTCAACAGTTATAGATGAGTTACACAAATGTAAGTCTTTTACAATATCAGTAGCTTTTATTACTGAGAGTGGATTAACAAGTTTAAAATCACACCTATATGATTTAGATAAAAAAGGTGTAAAAGGAAAGATAATCACTTCAAATTACTTAGGATTTAACACGCCTAAAATGTATAAAGAATTATTAAAGCTAAAAAACGTTGATGTACGTTTAACGGATGTTGAAGGCTTCCATGCTAAAGGCTATGTTTTTGAACATGAAAAATACTCTACCGTTATAATTGGAAGTTCAAACTTAACTTCCAATGCGTTAAAAGTTAACTACGAACATAATGTTTTATTTTCCACACATAAAAATGGTGACTTAGTATACAATATTCGTTCACAATTTAATGAATTGTGGGAGCAAAGCGCCCCACTTACAAGTGAATGGATTAATAATTACGAATTTATATTCGATGAGCAAGCTTTAAAAAATGCTATACGCAATTCTCCAGAGAATGTATTGTTAGAAAAATCTTCTAATAATACTCAAATAATAACTCCTAATATAATGCAAGAAGAAGCACTAAATTGTTTACAAGCTTTACGAAATAAAAATAAACATAAAGCACTTATTATATCTGCTACGGGTACTGGAAAGACTATTTTATGTGCTTTAGATGTTAAAAATTATAACCCAAATAAATTCTTATTTATTGTACATAATGAAGGGATTTTAAACAAAGCAATCGAAGAATTCAAAAAAGTTTTACCTTATAGTGACGAAAATGATTTTGGCTTACTTACTGGAAAAAGTAAAGACACCAATGCTAAATATTTATTTGCTACCATTCAGACTCTGTCTAACGAAAATATTTATAACGAATTTGATAAAACGCATTTTGACTACATAGTTTATGATGAGGCACATCGTTCTGCTGCTAAATCTTATCAAAGAGTTTTTAATTACTTTACTCCTGATTTTGTATTAGGGATGACAGCAACGCCTGAAAGAACTGATAACCTTAATATTTTTGATATGTTTGATCACAATATTGCTTATGAAATTCGTTTACAGAAAGCACTTGAAAGTGAAATTTTATGTCCCTTCCATTATTTTGGAGTGACTGACTTTACAATTAATGGTGAGGTTTCAGATGAAGTTAGCAGCTTAAAAGATCTAACTTCCGACGATAGAATTAAACACATTCTAGAAAAAACAAATTATTACGGTTATTCAGGAGATGTATTGAAGGGATTGATATTTGTTAGTAGAAAAGATGAAGCACATGCCTTAGCAGAAAAATTAACATTAAATCATGTGCCATCTATAGCACTAACTGGAGAAGACTCACCACAAAGAAGAGAAGAAGCAATTTCAAAACTACGATCTGGTGAAATTAACTATATTATTACTGTAAATCTATTTAATGAAGGTATAGACATTGCTCCAGTTAACCAAATTGTAATGCTTCGAGAAACAGAATCTAGTATTATCTTTATACAGCAACTGGGTAGAGGATTAAGAAAAAGCGATAATAAAGAATATGTAACAGTAATAGACTTTATTGGCAACTATGATAAAAACTACCTTATTCCAATTGCTTTATCAGGTGACCAATCTCAAAATAAAGATAACTACAAACGTTTCTTAACAAGTAACACAGCGCTAAATGGTGTATCTACAATTAATTTTGAAGAGGTAGCAAAAAAGAAAATTTACGAATCTCTTAAAAAGGTCAAACTTAGTTCAGCATCACGTATTAAACAAGCATTCAATGATGTTGAACAAAGAATTGGTAGACTACCCTTGCTTATGGATTTTATAGAACACAATTCCATTGACCCTAGTGTTATCTATTCATCAGAAAGTAATTACACCAATTATCACGACTTTTTAGTGAAAGCAAAAAAAATTGAAGATACCCTAACTAAAAACCAAAAATTAAATTTAACTTTTCTATCTAGAGAAATCTCTCCTGGTTTAAAAAATGTTGAATATTTAATTTTAGCCGAATTAATGCAAAATACATCTACTATTGATAATTTATTAAAAACAACTCAAAATACTGATCCAAATATTACCATTGAAGATGTGCATACAAGTCTTAAAATTTTAGATTATAGTTTTTTTAATGATACAATTCACAAAATCTATGGAGAACCTATCATAGAAGTAAAAGATAACAATGTTGCTCTTACTAAATCATTTAAAGAAAGTTTAGAAAATGAGATGTTTAAAATATATGTAGAAGACATTATTCACTTATCAGAACATAATCATAAAACACATCATGAAAACCAAAATGGTTTACTACTTTATAATAAGTATACAAGAAAAGATTTCGTAAAACTGTTAAATTGGAATTCAGATGAATCAGGCAATATTTTTGGTTATAAGTTTGGAAACAATACGCTCCCTCTATTTATAACTTATCATAAGCAAGATGATATCAGTGACAGTACTAAATACGAAGATGAATTTTTAAGTCCTGATGAATTAAAATGGTTTACCAAATCTAATAGAACACTGCAATCTGATGAAGTTAAGAAAATTTTAGATCATCGACACAATAACATAGATATGTATATATTTGTAAAAAAAGAAGATGCAGCAGATGGTAAAGAATTCTATTACTTAGGTAAAGCAAATTATATAGAAGACACAGCTACACAAACAGTTATGCCTAATGAGAAAAAGGATAATATTGTAACTATGAACCTCTCATTGGAAACATCTGTTAAAGATGAAATTTATCGTTACATTATCGAGGAATAAATAAAGCAGAGAAATTATATATTTCTCTGCTTTTTACATTTTTTCGATATTTATTTTACTATTCAAATCTCAATTCAAAGTTAAATTTAATTTCTTTTTCGTTCAATCTGTGCGCTTCTATTAATTCAGGACCACAACTATTAGATCCTATACCACTCTGTGCATAATCTATATATAGATACGTTTGGTTATTTTCAACTAATTCATCTTTATGCTCTTTATGAGTCAATTCTGCTAATGAATAATGGCTCGCATTAAAACTATATGGTTGCTCACTCGTTGCAATTACTTTATTTATACCATTGCTAACTTGCATAAATGTAGTATTGTTATGACTACCTGTTTCTTGAGGTTTTATGTGCTGATCTCCATTTTCTGTAACCGTCGTATTAAAATAATCTAAATATGTTGCGACACCTTTGTCGCTATAACTACTATATGGACCATTGCCATAATAACTTAACTGTTCATATCGATCTATAAGTGTAATAGCCAGACCAAATCTTGGTAAAAATGGTGCAATGTCATTCTTTTCTAACTGGTAATCCACCTTTAATACCCCTTCATGATTTATTGTCCAAGTCAGTGTCCCCCAAAGAATCGGTGGTACAACATCATTAACGACTACAATATCAAATTTAAGACTGAGCTCATTCTTACTTTCTCGAATTTGGTAATCACGGACACGTGTCGAGGCATCTTCATATCCTGCATACTTCCAGTCAGATACAATTTGAACATCATTATCTATTGGTGCTCTCCATAAATTAATTTTTGTAGGTTCATTTAAGATAATATTTCCTGATTTTATTATTGAAATTAAATTCGCCGTTTCCGTATCAATGCTATAGCTCCAATCATGAACAGATATATTAACTTGTCGCTCTAATTCTTCGTATTCTATGTGGCTTTGATTATTTCTTTCTAATTCAATATTTCTTCTCTTATAGATAATTTGGTCATACCCTAATTCAAAATATTTTGAGCGCAGCAGTTCATCATTTAATAAACTATATTTAAAAATCACAGTACTCACATTAGAACAATCTACATAATTTGATAGATTTATCACCTGCTCACTATGTGGTTCAAAGTTTTCAAAATGAATTGCCACTTTTGTTCTATCACCGTTCAATTTTGTAATTATAGCTTCAACTAATAAATAATTTTCAATATTTGTAAAATCTAATTGATTTCTAAATGTTAAATATTCACCTTGTTGCTGAATTATTTTTAAAGGCTGGTGCTCATATTTAAATTCATAGTACCCTTCATGTGGTATACGATCTGGAGAAACAATACCATCCACACAAAAATTACCATCGTGTAACTTTTCACCAAAGTCTCCCCCATATCTAAATACCCCTTCGCCATTTTTGACACCGGTCTGAATCGCATGATCACACCATTCCCAAACAAAGCCACCGATAAAGCAGTCATATTGTTCAACCAGTTCCTGGTATGCATGTAAATCTCCAGGTGAATTGCCCATTGCATGTGCGTATTCACACAAGATAAATGGCTTATCTAAATGCTCATTCTTCAAATATTTCTCTTCTATTTCTTCAGGAGAAGGATACATTCTACTGATCATATCAACATTGGATAAATCATAATGCTTATCGCGATTTCGATAATGTGTTCCTTCATAATGTACAGGCCTTGTACTATCCAAATGCTTGGCACGATCTAGACCTCTAACCATATTAATACCGAATCCTGACTCATTACCCATAGACCATGAAACGATAGAACTATAATTCTTTAATGGAACTATTGATGCTTCTATTCTCTCAATGATAGATTGCTGATATTTAGGATCGTCAGTTATGATATTGAAATGCTCATTCTTATCTTCCCCATATAGTCGAACCACACCATGGGTTTCTATATCTGCTTCACTCATCACATAAAATCCATATTTATCGGTCAGCTCATAAAATAAAGGAGATTTCGGATAATGTGCCGTCCTAATCGCATTAAAATTACCTTGTTTCATTAGTTTCATATCTTTGGCAAACTGTATTTCACTCATTACATAACCCGTATTCGGATCACTATCATGATAGTTCACGCCTCTAAATTTAATAGATTGGCCGTTAATATAAAATTGATTATTTTTTATTTCTACTTGGCGTATACCAATATTTTGCGTAATCACTTCATCATTTGTGGCAATCATTAATGAATAGAGTAACGGACTTTCTGCAGACCATAACAGTGGTTTATCTATTTTAAATTTGCAGTAATCACTGACGATATTTTCAGATATAAGACTCCCCGCAGGATCAAATAGTGATAATTTAACATTCTCTAAATGTTGTTTATCTATTAAGTCCACTGCAATAGTTGCTGTATTTGATTCATTATCTACAATAGTTTCGATCTTGAAATCATTCAAACGCGCTTTTGCTCTTTTTAAAATATACACATCTCTAAATATACCTGAATGTCTAAACATATCTTGGTCTTCAAAGTATGTTCCGTCTGAATACTTTAATACAATTACTTCGATTTCGTTAACACCCTCATGTACATATTCAGTAATATCAAATTCAGATATTGAATGCGCAATCTGACTATATCCCACAAATTGGTGGTTAATCCATACATAAAAAGCACTACCTACACCTTCAAAGTTCAAGTGATAATCACTAACGTCGCTAAATTGTTCAATTTCAAACTTACGTTGATATCGCCCACAAGGATTGTTTATAGGAACGTATGGCGGATCAAATGGTATTGGATATTGCGTATTTAAATATTGTAATTGATCAAAGCCGTATAAGTTCCAAACCGATGGCACAGGCAACTCCTTTTTCGTTTCTTTAAACAAATGATTTAAACAGTTATCGAACGTTTCATAATAGTCGAATTGCCAGTCACCATTCAATAAAGTAACATTTGCTGTATGATATCTCGTTTCAAGACGATACGATGATTCCCCTTGTTGAAATGGAATATAAAAAGCACGTCTCGGTAATTTATTTATATGTTGCACCTCAAAATTTTCATGATACTGTTGTTGTAACATCTTTAGCATCCTCCTTATTCATACGTTCATTATGTTCTCTCTGACGTTTGTAATAGAGTGTTTGCTCTACATCCTTTAAAAAATCGCCCTTTAAATTAAATGCTTTGTGATATAAAAATGCCGCTAGAAAAACAAATATGACAGGCGCCACAATAATCATTACTCTCAATCCATTAATTGTAAGTGCTGTTTGTGATTCATTCGGCGTATAACCCAAAATGGTTAATCCCATTCCTACAATCAAAGCAGCAATAGCTTGTGAAGCCTTTGTTAAAAACGTATTAGTCGATGTAATAATACTTTCATTTCTCTGTCCAAATTTCACCTCACTATAATCAATAACATCGGCTAATGAAACAGTTGTTATACCTGTCATAAATCCTGAACCAACTCTTAATAAACCGGCACCAATAATAACTGGAATCGTAACCTTTGGAATAATAAATCCAGCTATTAAAATAACTGCTAAACCGGTAACAATTAAGATAATTGCTGTATTAAATGCTTTCGTTCTTCCTACCCATTTTATAAATCTAGGAAGAAATAACAAACCAACCATTTCACATAAAATCATTGAATTGAATATAGAAAATAAATGTTCTGCATTAACCGCATATTTAAAGTAATATATAATCGATCCATTTAATGTTTGCATACATAGATTAAAAGTAAGTAATACACCCATAATGGCTAGTAATTCTTTATTTTTAAATAAAATACGCCCAATATCTTTAAAGTTTACCTTTATTCCAATTTGCTGCTCCATTTCTTTATCTTCAGGTACTTTTATAATCGTTACAGCAATTGTAAAAATAAAGACAGCACTACAAATAATTGCAAAGACAAATATTCCTACAGAATCACTGCCTTTTCCAAACAAATCTCCTAATTTATGAATAAAAAACAACCCAAATGTACCTACTGTAAATGCAGCTAAACTTGCAAAAAATCTAGGAATTACTGAAACTTCTTCACGTTCTCTAGGATTATGCGTTAAGTTGGGTAACCATGACCAATAAGGTATATCCATCATCGTGTAACTCATTCCCCAGGAAATATACAAGACCGAAATATATACATACATTGCACTTTGAGGTAAATCGAAATTAGTGAATAACAGTACTGTAATGACTGCATTCACTAGCGTCCCGATAGTTAACCACGTTTTAAATTTACCGAAATTATTACGCGTATTATCAACAATCATCCCCATTATTGGATCATTAATTGCATCCCATATACGTGCAACAAATAACATTACGCCAACAAATGCTGGTGATAACCCGACAATGTCCGTTATGTAAAACATTAAAAATACGCTAACGATATTAAATATCGCATCTTTACCAATTGCACCAAAACCAAAAGAAAACTTTTGCATACCTGTTAAATGTCTATCCATCACATTCACCTCTATTAGCAAATAATATAAAAACGCTTACAAATAACTTAAGTTTATTTTACTTGTATAAAACAAATATTATGAATAGCATAATGATGATAATATATGGAAAAATGTTTCATTATTCCTTGAAGTTGTGGTTTTATAGACATAAGAAGCTATAATTTCTATGAAATCGAGGTGTAATGTTATGCAATTACTTTGGAAAAAATTCCAAAAGAAGCACATTGACGCAAATCTAGTTGAATGTGGTATTGAGGTTGGTGTGCCTAATGTAGGTTACCAATATACAGTAATAAAAGACGCCGTTTTACATATTGTTACAAATGGAGAAGGCACATTTAAATGTCAGGATGTGGAACATCACTTAAAAGAAGGTGATATATTTTTATTAAAGAAAGGTGAAACTGTTGAATATTATCCTTCGTTTTCCAATCCTTGGACGTATTATTGGCTTGGCGTGGGTGGAAAGCAAATTATCAATTATCTCAATCGCTGTCAAATTGTTGATAATTACGTGATTGTAAATGAGGACACTTCCGATATTAAAACAATTATTCAAAATGTCTGTGAATTATCTAAATCAGTTGATACAAAAAATGGTTCAGACATTTTAATTATACAAAATTTATACCAACTTGTTTATCAGTTACAGACACTATTTCCTAAAACATTTTCAACCGAAATAGCAATTATAAATGAAGACATTCAACATGCTGTAGATTTTATCAACAGTAATTATCATAGAAATATAATGGTTGTCGATGTTGCAAATCATGTAAATATAACACGCAGCCATTTATTTAAGCTATTCAAAAAAAATTTAAATTGTTCGCCTAAAGATTATTTAACTTATATTCGGATGTATCATGCATCTCAATTATTAATTAATTCTAATTTGATGATTTGTGAAATCGCCTTAAAAGTAGGTTATAAAGATCCCTTGTTATTCTCTAAAATCTTTACAAAACATTTTGAAATAAGTGCATCAAAATATCGTACAAATTTTTCAAACAGGTAAATATAAGAATTGGGCAATTGAATATTTTTGTTTTCTTTTATAAAAAATATTCAAATAGTACGATATTTGGGTATATTTTATTTATAAAGCTTTATTAACTTAAAATCATACATATAGGGGTGCTTACTATGCAATTTAAATTGAAAGAAGCGGATATTTTAGAATATTTGGAGTTGAATTTTCCACAACAAAAATTTGAAAAAGGTCGGTTGTTGATTGGGCAACAAAGAAGATCTGACTTATCTATTTTCTATTTAGGCGAAGATTTCTTGGCAAATGTAGTAACGAAATTTAACACTTTTGAATATCGTGAAGCAGTACAATTAGACTACGATATGATTGATAAAATCACATTAAAGGACGCCTTATTATTTAGAAAGATGTATATAAAAAGTGGAGAACAAACTTTGAAATTTGGAACTTCCAGAGCGCTATTAGCTGATTTCCAAAATGATAATTATAATGCCTTTATTAAAGGAGAAAAGCAACGCGTTATTTTTGAAAATGGTCAATTTGTATAAAATACAGAATCTGGGACATAAATACTTTGCATTAAGCTCATCAAAGATTTTTGATGGGCTTTGTTATCGATACTCAGTATTGTTATTGCTCGCTTACCTAGGGGAATGATCGAGCCTTGGTCTCGACACGCAACCTGCTCACTCAGGTGTCTCGCAAACAATACTGTAAAATTATAAGCAGTAAATATCAAGACAACGATTTTAATATAATTCAATTTCCTTACACACACGCTAGCATACTAGGTAAAAGGAGATATTCTATCTATCTTTCTGATTCGTATTGCTCGCTTACCTAGGGGAATGGTCGAGCCTTGGTCTCGACACGCATCCTGCTCCCTCAGGTGTCTCGCAAACAATACGAAGTGCATTGATACTATTATTACAAAAAATAAGACACTTTCGTATCATTTAATAAACTTCACTAAACTAAATTAACGAGGTGTCTGGTGTATAAAAATTTAAACTTGTCTCAATTAACTCTGCCAATGGAAACTAAAATAAAGAAGGCAATCTCAACAGAAATTGCCTTCTTATTCGGTTAGCACACTTGAGCTATAAATATATTGAATTTGGTAATTAAGTTTACTAAACTTGTTAAATCTTCACTAAAATTTTAGCTTGTGATTTATCATTTACTAATTGTTCAAATCCAGACGCCACAATATCCTCTAGTTGAATTTCGTCAGTAATCACATCTTTTACTTGTAAGTTACCTTCATTAATCAAATCAATTGTTTGTTGGAACGTAGTAGGTGTATACGCAATCGTAGATGTTAATTTAACACCTGTATTCGTTAATTGCATTGGATGCCACTCAATAGGATGACCGAAGATTGAGACAATCACGACCGTTCCACGTGCTTTAGTCACATCAATAGAAAGTTTAAGTGTTGGCGCTACTCCTGCAACTTCAAATGCTACATCAACACCACTGTCAGTATTATTTTTAATTATTTCAACCGGATCATCTTCACCAGAATTAATGACATGTGTAGCACCTAAATCTTTCGCTTTCGCTAATCTTTCTGGTGATAAATCGACGACAAATATCTTACTTGCACCCGCTGCTTTAGCGGCTACAACTGTTAGCAAGCCGATTGGTCCAGCACCAAAAATAGCTACTGTATCACCAAATAATACTTCCCCTTCTTTGATAGCTTGTACAGCAACTGCAGTTGGCTCAACTAATGCGCCCTCTTTGTCAGAAACATTATCCGGTAATTTATAAACATTTTCTTCCGGAACATTGGTAAATTCCGCAAAGCCACCATCAGAACCTAAACCTACAAATGAATAGCCATCATATAAATCAATATTTTCTTCTTTTTCACGCTTTGAAACAGTTGGATTAACTACGACTCTATCACCTTTAGCAAATTTATTAACATTTGCGCCTACTTCTTCAACGACACCAGCAAATTCATGCCCTAAAGTTACAGGTGCTTTACCACCAAGAAATGGATCAGGTTTATCAGTTGAAATAAAAATAGGTCCTTCTAAGTATTCATGCAAATCCGTTCCACAAATACCAGCCCAAGATACTTTAACCTTAACTTCCCCATCCTTTAATTCATTTTGTGCACGCTCTTCAACTCGAACATCCTTTTGACCATACCATACTGCAGCTTTCATCGTATTACCTCCTTATTCTTTATAATTTAATGGTACGCCACTGTTTTTATATTTTCAATTTTTTAGTAAGGTTACAGCACAAAAATTTAAATAATTTTATAGTGAATATATTATTGTTATAAATTATTTAGCTTTTTATTTGTAAAAAATAAACGTTAATCGTTGATCACAACAATTAACGTTTAGGAAAGTTTATATTAGTTCTTACTATAGATTCATATATCTATGCTGATAGTTACTTATTTTTCATCAGTTGAACTTCTGTTGTAGCAAGGTTTCGTTCTGCTTGTGCATGCTCTCTAATTATACTTGGAATAAGAAATGCATCTATAATAACCCAAATTATAGTAGGAATACCAAAGGTCCACCAAGATGTTAATAATGTTAATACTAATAAGCCTACAGCTGATCCTGTTTTGCCTAAGTAAAATCTATGGGCGCCAAAACCACCTAAAAAGAACCACAATAGATATGCTACACCTGTAGATTTTGAATTATTTGCTACTCTCTGTTCAATATAAGCTCTTTCGTCAATATTCATTTACATTGTCCCCTATTGTCTATGATTTATAAATATATTTTAACACAATAAATAATCAGAAAGAACATAACTTTTATGATTTTAATATTTTCAAACGAACAACTCCTTAAATTACTATTTTAAAAAATTTATTAGCTTTTCAACGGCATTGCAAATCATACCGAATTATCAATCACTACCCATTCCACAATCTATTTTTAATTTAGTAATTCTTGTACATATTTACGCAATCCGCTAGAACCTTCTTTTTCATAAATTTTTGTAATTTCACTACCTATACCAATTGCAAAGCTACCTGCATCTAACCAATCTTTTGCGTTAGCTCTATCTACACCGCCTGTTGGGATAAACTCTAGTTGAGGTAATGGCCCTTGAAAGTCTTTAATTGATTTTGGACTAAATTGATTTGCTGGAAATAATTTAATGATATTACAGCCATACTGACTCGCATTCATCATTTCTGTCACAGTCATACATCCCGGAATATAAGGCACATCATAACTGTTTGCTAATTTAGCTGTATACTTATCAAACCCTGGACTTACTATAAATGTCGCACCCGCTTCTATTGACGATTTTGCCGTCTCACTATCTAATATAGTACCTGCACCAACTACAACGCCCTCATATTGTGATAATTCTCTAATAATTTCATTTGCTTGTGGTGTTGTTGCCGTAACTTCTATAATTTTTAATCCATTTTTAATTAAGATTTGAGCAATATCAATGTATTTTTGTTTATCTGTGGTTCTATAAACTGCGATTAATTTGTTACTTTGTAGTTCATTCAAAACTTGTATCGATTTCAATTTATAGCACCTACCAATTTTATTTTTTTATTTTAAAAGGTTATTCAACGTTTGTATGTTGTGCATTGGCGCTTTGATTTGTTGTATTGTCACGTTCTGCTAATTTTTGATTTAATACATCTAATGTGATGTGTACAGTTTGATCAAATAAGGAAGATAGTAGTTGTGATGATTTCACACCTGTATTTACTTTTGTAGCTCCTGGAACAATTATGGTTTCGTCTGCTAATTGTGCCAATTTAGAATTCTCATCGCTTGTTAATGCAATTACGGTGAGTCCTAGTTTCTTAACTTTCTCCGTTTGAGTGACTATACTCTCAGTTGTACCAGATCCAGAAATAGCTACCCAAATATCGCCTGCTTGAACGGAAGGTGTAATCGTTTCTCCTACTACATAACTTTGATATCCGATATGCATTAATCTCATCGCAAATCCTTTACCTTGGAAACCACTTCTTCCAGCACCAACAACGAATATTCTCTGATTTTTTGTTAATTTTTTAACCACATTATCTATTTCATTTTCATCTACTAAATTCATCACTTCTTGAATTTCATTCATAACAGTAGTAATCGTACTCATGCTTTTAATACCTCCATAAATTTTTTTGCTGTCTCAACGATATTTTTTGATGTAGTTATTTTAGAACCCACTACAACAATGTCTGCAAAATTTTGCTGTGATATTTCTGATGTTGCTTTGTAATCTATACCACCTGCAATAGCTATGTGTTCAACATGTTCATGTAAAGATTTGAATTCTTCTATTTCTGCAATAACTGATAACTTTTCATTTGCATCCACAGAATGATGAATCAAATAGACTGCTTCTGAAAAATTATCAATTGCTGCTATTTGTTTATGATTTAAATTAAGTAAATCAATCATCATCGTGCCATTATATTGCTGGGCTACTTCATAACAAGCTGTTAACGTTTGATAACTTGCCGCACCCATTACTGTCACAATATCTGCACCGTGTCGAAATGCTTGATTAAACTCATACGCACCCTCATCAATCGTTTTACTATCAACCAAAATTTTACTATCTAGAGTAACCTCAGCTATTTTTTCAATAGCGCTATTTCCATAATCTTTGATTAATGATGTTCCAATTTCTATAATATCTACATTACCATTTAGCTTAGTGGATAATTTAATAGCTTCATCTAATGAAATTCGATCTAACGCAACTTGTAATTTCATCATTCGTACTCCTTTTCTATTGCTTCTAGTTCAGTTCTGTCTGGATAGCCATCATTATCTCCCGAGGACTGTACTGCAAGCGCTCCAATTATATTACCTCTTGCTACTGCGGACTTGATGTCGATACCTTCTAATAATCCAGTAATAACACCTACCGCAAATCCATCGCCAGCACCTACTGTATCTACAACATGGTCAACTCGTTGTCCTGAAATTGTCATTCCAACTGTTTCACCTTTTTGCTTTATATATGCTCCTTGTGCTCCTAATTTAACAATTACTATGCTCGTTTTCTCACTTTGAGTTAAATAGAAGTCTGCTATCTCTTCTGGATTGTCACTACCTACTAATATTTTACCTTCATTAATACCAGGTAAAATTATATCAGCATGCTTAGCCAAGTAATTAAGTGTGTCTCTCATTTCTGTTTCAGACTGCCATAACTGAGGTCGTAAATTTGGATCAAATGTTGACGTGATCTGCTTACGATCAATTAACTCTATCAATTTATTAAATGTAGCTAATGATTGTTGTGAAATAGCAGGAAAAATACCTGATAAATGGACAATTTCTATATCATCCCAATCTATTTTGTTTAATATTTCTTCATTAAAGTTCGCTGCTGCAGAACCTTTTCTAAAGTAATGAATATCTGGATCTCCTTGACTAACACGATTTTTCAATTGGAATGCTGTCCAAAAATCATTTGTCTTTTCAATATAATCTGTACCTATATTATTTCTAGTTAGTTCGTTTTCAATAAATTCACCGAATGGATCATCACCAAGTCTTGTAACATATTGTGTGCAATGCCCTAATCTCGACACACCGACTGCTACATTAACTTCTGCACCCGCTAAATATTTAGTGAATTTTTTAGCTTCAACTAAGCTTTTATCAATTTCATCTGAACCAAATAACGCAATTGGTTCTCCAATGGTTAGAAATTTACTCATATGCTATCTCTCCTTATAAAATAAAGTATGCTAAGAATAAGTTAATTGCTGTTGCTATCCAAATCCACGGTAGGCCTGTTATTAAAAAGGTTTTAGTATCTAATTCATTATATTGAACTGCCCATAAATTCCAAGATTGCGTGATACACGCTGAAATCCCAACCATTGAAGGTACGACAAGTAATCCATATAAGAAATATTGATCAAATAATCCTGTACTAACAAAGATACTTGCCGTAGCTGCCCCCGCACCATATAAGAATAATGGTCCTCTAAAATATGCTAATGGAGCTAGGAAAACCATAATCACAGTTAACAGTAATGTATTATCTGGAATTATATGTTTAAATACATCATTAAAGTCGGCCATTGCATGAACCGCTGCTGCTTGGAACATATTCAGTACAAATAGCATAATAATTAACCCTGCAATATCACTAATTGCGTTATATGCTGTATTGTTTATCATTTTTATAAGTCCTGTATACGTTTTCATATTTCCAGTTGCAAATAAGGCAACTATTATTGATAAGAATAATGCTGGAACTGCATCCCATCCTAAGATAATATTTAATGCTACAGGTAAGATTGGTAATATGTAAGTCCATGGTGAAACCTCTTTAATCTCAGTATTTTCATCTTCTTTAACAACCAATTTCGATTTACCGTTTTGAATTTTTTTGCGATTATACAAAATAAATGCAATTGTAATTCCCATCTGTACTAACATTGCTGTAAAACCAAATTTTTGATATCTTAAGCCCCACTCGATTTTCGGGAAAAACACTTGAAATTGCACAAACAAGACATTATTAATGTACATCGCTGCACCAATCGACAAAGTAAATACTGACACAGCGATGTGCTTTGGCACACCTATGGAATACATAATTGGGAAAATAATTACACCAATTGCTATGGCTGAGCCAACTCCATAAGAACTTGAAAATATCAATGCAAGTACACATGAGATTAGAATTGTTGCTACCACAGGATAACGATTACCTACTGTTTGAGTTCGTCTACTAATACTACCAGCAATACCCGTATCAACGAGTACACGACCAAACCAAGACCCAAATATAATATTCACAATAGTACTTCCATACTTAAGTACAGGCTCTGTATAGATCTCTTTAATGGCTACATTTATTGGCACCAATCCAATAATAGTCCAAAGAATAGCCATAATTAAAAATCCTAAAGTTAAATTCCCACCACGCATGACAAAAATGACAAACAAAATAAATGTTAACAATAGCAATATACCAGTAATAGCTGCACCCATAACCTCACCACCTAATATTTGTTTAGCTCACTTAAAATTCTTTGATAAGTTGATACATTTTTCTTTTTCTTCTCTTCATGGAAAAATGAATTTTCCAGATTATTAAAATCTAGGGCAACATAATATGCTGTTAAGTACGCTGCCAATGCTTCTTTTGCTGACTTTTGTATATCTTCAGAACTGTTAATATCTCGTTGTATAGATTCCATAAATTTATACGCAAATTTTTCTGCATCTACATTCGTTTTTTTAATTTCCATAACCTAACACCTCAATAGCTCGTTTATCTGTTAAAATTTCATCTTTAATATTCGATGGATATTCTAATGCTACTGGTACATCAGTTGGTAAAAGCGTTATTACTTTACGCCAATTAATATCACCTTGCTCAAGAGAAGTTGCTCTTAACAAATCATTTTCTCGTGTAACATTTTTCAAATGAATATATCTCACATATTCCTTCAACGCTTTTGCTCCAACAATTTCACTCTCCCCTATATATCTAAAGTTTCCTAAATCATATGTGTAGCCAATATTAATTCTTGATTGTTCAGCTTCAGTTAAAAATTTTAGAATATGGTTAATTGTTCCTGATTGTTCAGTTTGATCATTTTCAACCGTAAAACTAAATGGTTGTTCATTGATAATCTTTAAATTTTGTAATTGTTCTTTATTTTGGTAATTACCAATTGTCATCTTTACATGTGTCGCATGAAGATTGCATGCTTCAGTGAAATAATGTTCAATATTTGGATTAAGTTCTCCATTTTCTAGAAAAATAACTTCTGGAACACTGTAAAGAATAGTGATGTTTTGCTCTTTTGAGTATTTCGCAATAGCTTCCACTTCACTATCAATATTTTTAAAATATTCTCTTCTTACTTCTATACTGTTGAAGCCCAAATCGACTATATAATCAAATATTTCTAATTGTGTTAATCCAGAATTAATTTTTTCTTGTGCAACTAACGTATTAAAAACCAAATCAGTATTTTTCATAACATCATCCCTTCAATTAAATTAGGTAAACCGGTTTTCTAATTTCTTGTGTATTATAGTAAACCGGTTTACTATAAATGTCAACGCTTACATTTAGTCTTTTATAAATAACAATGTTAAACTTTAATATGATTAGGATAGATTCCATTGGAAGGATTGAACATAAAATGGAGAAAAAAGTAACAATTTCTGATGTGGCGAAGTATGTAGGTGTATCGAAATCAACGGTGTCACAATATATTAATGGTAATCATCAAAAAATGTCAGCTGATACGCGTGAAAAGATTAAAAAGGCAATTGAAAAGTTAAATTATCGCCCGAGTAAACAAGCCCAATTTTTAACAACTCGAAAAAGTAATTTAATTGGTGTAGTGGTTGCAGATATATCTAATATGTATTCATCATTATTATTAAAAGGCATTAGTCAGTATTTCGAACATACAAATTATCATCTAATAATTGTGGAAGCCGCTAACTCAGAAATAAAAGAACAGAGGATATTACAGAAACTTGTTGATCAAAATGTTGAAGGGATTATTATTCAACCTTCGAATGATAACTCCTCTAATTATCAATTTATTGCAAATAATCAAATCCCTATGATTTTGGTAGACCGTGAAATTGAGGATAGCCCTTGGCTCTCGGTAACCACAGACAATGAAGCAATTGTGGCAAAGCTCATGCAGTCAATCGTTGAAAAAAGTTATAAAAATATCATCGTTGTTTCACAACCTATCCATAAAGTTAATACTAGAGAAAAACGCTACAATACAATTGCCGATATAAGTAATGCAAACAAGTTAAATGTTCATCTAATTGAGGTTGATGAAGCACATTATATTGATATTAAACAAATTACAGAAATCACTAAGACTGGGAAAACTGCAATATTTGCACTAAATGGCACAGTACTTTTGGACATAATTAAATTAATTAATAAAAATAATTTAATTATTCCTAATGATATAGGCATAACAGGATTTGATGATTTTAATGTGACAGACATTATTTCGCCTGGTATTACAAGTATTAATCAACCTTCTAAATTAATTGGATCAACTGTAGCAGAGTTACTCGATTTAATTCTAAAAGGCACGCCCACTAATAAAATTGATGTACCAACCATTATTAAATCAGAAATTGACTGGAGACATTCTTTATAGAGCTCAAAAAGTATTGCCCAGGAAATGCATTCACACTAATCATCCATCATTTTATTTCTATTTCTGACAATTTGAAATTGACGCTAAACACATATCTCCCTTGTATAAATCTTCTCGAACTACAATTGATTTTTACAAAGGGGGATTATTTTATGCTTTTCTGTCCAACAAACCTTGCCAAAGCTTGAGCTGCGATATTGGAAGAAGCCAATAGCATCAAGTGCAAGGCATCATTCACGCTAATGATGTCACCTATTTTCAGAGCATTTAATGCATCTTCTACGATATCTTCTGCTTCTATTACAATTGAATCTTCCATAGTTATCGGATAGGTTAAAGCTGTTAATATAGTGAGTAATTTAATAATACTTGCTGGATTCACTTTTTCATGTTCTTTATATGCCAATAGTTGTTGCAACCTAGTATTATTTGAAAGGTGTATTGGAAATGACGGATATGGCATCACAGTATATGCCCGAATTTGAATATCTTCTGAAAGTGCACCTTTTAATGCATAATCCAATATAAGTCTCGTTTGATGAAATCTATTTCCTTGTGCCCCTATAGTTACAACGATATATTGTTTCCCTTGTTCATAGACGATTGCAGTCAAATTCTTTATAATGCCTAGCGTCCCTGTTTTTCCTCCTAATAGCGTATAATAATTCGACAAAAATTTATTTTCGATTGTTGTTTTAATCTTAGTTTGTCTGGCGTCTTTCCCTGATATATTAACTTGATATTCTTTCTTACGCCAAATTTCTGAAATGTACTGATTTTGGCTCGCATGTAAAGTTAATAGTGCAATATCATATGTTGTAGACAATTGCCCCCTCGCACTTAAGCCTGAAGGATTTTTAATCGTTGTATTGTGCATTTTTAATTTTTGCGCCATATCATTCATTTGTTTAATAAAAGTTTCTATAGCCTCCACCATCGATACACCTACCGTAAATAAATTCGAATGATTAGTTATTTATACATTTACTATTACCACTTCTGAAAAACTTTATTACTGTAAATATTGAGCGTTTCCCTCTATCATATGTAAAATTTAAAATATCCTGTTACTAATGTAATCCCTCTTTTTTAAAAAACAATAAGATATGACGCAATATTTTGTGTATAATACATAAGTGAAAATGATAATTAAATTTTAAAGGGTGATGATTTGTGAAATTGAAATATGTAGCAATAGGGACAATGGCTGCTTCTCTTTTGTTAGGGGCTTGTGACATTAACATTAATACCGGATCCAACGATGACTCCAACAACGATAACAAGCAAAGTCAAAAGAATGATAGCAAAAAGGATAATAACAGTAGTCAATCATCTAGCAATAAATCAACAAACACCAACAATAACAGTAATGAGAATACAAACTCTCCAGAACATTTTGCAAAAGTCTGGGTATCTGTTCTTAAAGATAAAGATTATAACTTAGATGCTTCAGAAACGAAAGTTACCCATGATGATATATCTGGTGAAGCTTTAAATCCATATAATGAAAGTGCTTCTGCTAAATATCCAAACGGAACACAAGCATTATACGGTACACCAACTGCATCTGGACAAGTCATTTACAAAGATAACAATGATGGTACCGTTGATGTGTATGACGTACCAAGTCATTTCCAAGATAGACGCTGGGACGAAGATGATTATTCACAAAGTGAGTCTAACCGCATTCTAAATAATCCAAAAACAGTTAAACTTCAAGATTTATCACAAAGTGAAATCAATGAATGGACTAGTGTTATTTCAGAATCAAACAGTTCTAATGAGAGCAGTAACTCTAGCTCAGGCGATAGTAGTGATGAAACGAGTGATAATAACGATAGCGGCAGTGTAACTAGAGAAAATGTTATCGATAAAGTCGAAGATTATGAAGGACACACATTGGATACCTCAGAATATACTTACAAAGAGCCAGAACAGCAAGATAACGGAGATTGGGGATTCTCATTCACAGATAAAGATGGTGAACTTGCAGGTTCTTATATCATAGATTCTGACGGCAACGTAACGAAATATGATGAGAACGGAGATCCAGAATAACTGCCAAACAATGTTATCTATTTGGTAAATTATAAAAATAAGCTGAGACATTATTTAATATGTCTCAGCTTATTATGCTTTATGTGAAATAAAATGCTATTCCTCTATATAAATCTTATATCTTTTGAAAGTTGATTTAAGACTTAATCTCTATCCATCTGATAGCCATTTTCGATAGATTGAACTTCCCCATCCTTCACATTTATAAATATGGTAAAGCCATTATCTGAATTATCGTCATATATTAACTGACCATCACTTTCCATCGTTGGCTCACCATGAAATTGTTTGAATGCACTAACGGACACATCTTGTGGTAATACATAAACACTAGATACGGTATCATCACTATCATAGGTAACACCAATATCGCCATACTTTTCTACTTCGCCAAAGTCCATGCTATCAACACTTTCTGGCTCTCCAAATTCTTCCTTAATATCATCTTTTGACATACCAATATTAAAGCCATCGTAGCCATCTGAATTATCACTCTTCATAAAATCTGAGCTAAATTGATCCGATAAAACATTAATAGAAATTCTTTGATTATTAGCATTACTTTCAGAACTATCGACGGTATTTATATTAATATTCAAATTTTTAAATAAAAAGTATCCCGCAACAATTAAAGCACCTAGCAATAATAGTACTGCAACAATAGAAAGTATAATTACTGTTGCAGATTTCTTTTTCTTCTTACTTGCATATAAATAATCGTTATTTCTGTACGAATAATTACTCGTTCTATAGTTTGAGTTATTATTTTTACTATATGAATTAGTATTGTAATTCGAACTATTACTGTACTCACTGTTTATGCTAGCGTCATACTTTGAGTTACTACTACTTTCACTACTTGTAGTACTACTGTAATTAGGATTAATGCTGCTTTCACTATTTGTACTAGTGTTGTCATTTGAATTACTGCTACTTTCAGTACCTTCACTAGTTCCACCATTCACTTGCTTACCACACTTATTGCAAAATGATTGATTTTCCTCTAATTTATTTCCACAATTCGAACAAAATTTCATATGTATATGACCTCCCTATCTATGACTCTGAACACAATATTTTATCGAATATAATATTGTAAACTTAGCACCCAATTATCTGCTTATAATTAGCAAAAATTTAAAATTTAAATCATCAATAATATTTTAATACTAACACCAGAAAATGACTACATTATTTTTTAATAAATATATTAAAAATAGCAAAACTTAACTTCACTAATTATTTTAGTAAGACATAAAAATGCTATCTATTCAACAAACATTAACCAATATAGAAAAAGAGTACTAATCCATGAATTACGAATTAGTACTCTCTGATAAATATATAGTTAAGTTTCAGCCTGTTTATTCTTTAATTTATTATTATATCCAACCTTTATCAACCGCTTTTTTCCATGCATCAAAGCGATTTTCAGCAACTAATTTTTCAATGATTATCGAAGTATAGTTTCTTACTGTTCCATTTGATAAGTATAATTTCGTTGCAATTTCTTTGCTGCTGAGACCTTCACCAATCTCTCTTAAAACAATTTGTTCCTTATGTGTTAGTGGATTAGAATCTGAAAATAATGATGTCATTAACGAAGTGCTATATTCTTTTTCTCCTGCGACAACGTTATGGATAGTAGATGCTAAATCTTCAATGGAGCGCTCCTTTAATACATATGCATCAACATCATTCGCCACAGCTCTTTCAAAGTAGCCAGGTCGTTTAAATGTTGTGACAATTATTACTTTTGTTTCAATTTGTCGTTCTCTAATCTCTGCCAATACTTCAAGACCTGTCATTTGAGGCATTTCCACATCCAAAATAATAACATCCGGCACTTCATCTTCAACATATTCCATAACAGCTTTACCATTATCAACATCGGCCAGTACGTTTAAACCATCATTTAAATTGAGTAAATGAACCATTGCTTCTCTAAGCATTAATTGATCTTCTGCGATTACGATTGATATCATTTCAAATCACCCCTAGGAATTTCTATCACTAAAGTTGTACCATTGTTGGAGTGAAATTCTAAATGCCCGTTCAAATAATTCACTCTTTCCTCAATACTCTGTAACTTTTGTACCTTTTTTGTGTTTATACCAATACCATTGTCAGAAATTGTCATTTTCAATGTATTTTGTTCCTCTTGCAATTCACCAACAACTTTAGTCGCTTGTGCATGTTTTACAATATTATTAATTGCTTCCCTCAGAATCATAGATAATATCGATTGCTTTGCTGGATTAAGTGATTTTGCTCCACCTTTATTATAAAAAGTAAATTTTAAATTAGCGTTATTTAAAATTGTTTCAACCGATTTCACTTCTTCCTCAAATGATTGAACTTTCAAATCTTCAACTATAGCTCTCACCTTTTTCAAAGCATCTCTAGAGAGTTCCGTGACAGAGTTCATTTCTTTTTTGGCCGCTTCAACGTCCTTATCTATAAGTTTTTCTGCTAATTCTGATTTTAAAGTTAAGCTCGCAAATATATGACCCAAAGTATCGTGTAAATCTTGCCCTATACGGTTGCGTTCTTGTTCAGCGATTAAGACATTAATATATTTGTTCTTTTCTTCTAATTCTTCCCTAACTTTTCGATCTTCTCTCGCTTTAAAATTACCTAATGTAACTATTAAAATAACTAAGTAAAATACAATTATTAGGACAAAAAAAGTTGGAGTTACAAAATAAGTTATAACTAAACAAATAATCATTGTAGCTATAAAGGTATAAAATTCTTTTGATTTCACAGATACTCCCATTATAAAAGGTAAAGCAAACGCACTAAAAAAGAAGAATAAACTGTTCATCGGATTGACACTATATACAAAATATATAATTCCTAAGTAGTGAATAATTAACATGATATACATGTTATTTCTATTTAATTTGTCATGATATAATACTAAGATTAAATAAGATATACTAAATATTAATAGCACACTTATATACACTACTTGAAACCCTCTTTTTTCATCAAATATTGAAAGAAAAGGAAATAGTAAATAAATTAACGTAGATATTTCACCTAGACGAACACCCCAACCTCTTTTTTTCATAGTTATTCCACATCTCTTTTTTTATTTATATATAATGCTATACCTAGAAAAATTATACTATAGATAATTAAAACACCGAAAGATTCTAGGTTAACACCTTCGCCCTTACCTAAATCATAGGCAATTAATTTCAAATGATATGTCGGAGTTTTAGTTGAAATATTTTGTAACCATTCTGGAAAAGTATTCACTGGGAACCACAAACCACCTATTATTGCTAAACTTAAATTAAGTATATTCGCAAAACTACTGGCCTTTTGAGCATCTTTAAATT
The DNA here is from genome assembly GCF_043107035.1 of Staphylococcus sp. 231237_7MaSpsaltlick. Classification (NCBI taxonomy): domain Bacteria; kingdom Bacillati; phylum Bacillota; class Bacilli; order Caryophanales; family Staphylococcaceae; genus Staphylococcus; species Staphylococcus sp. 231237_7MaSpsaltlick. The sequence continues at coordinate 58,929 of NZ_JBICNX010000004.1, read as the reverse complement.
GTGCAATAACTAAACCAAAAGTTAAAAATAGACTTGCACCAAGCCATAATATTAAACCTGAGAATAGCCAACTTTGTAAATCCATAGTAACATTTTTATAAAAGTGTCCTATCGTAAAAATAACAATAATTGCTAATGCAAATTGAATCATCGCTCTAAATATTTTAACTGTAAAATATTTAGTAGCTGTTAAAGGTGTCGACATTAAATGTCTAAACCAACCACTTGTTCTCTCTTCTATCATATCTAAAGGAAATGACATTAAACAAAAGCTCATTAAACTAAATACAGTCATACTATACATATACTCTTTATAAAATTTCTGTGCAGCTGCTGATGGTAAATCTAACAATGAGGTGAATAATAAATAGAATACTACCGGCAAAAATATCGATATAAATAAATACAGCTTTTTACGAAACAATACTTTTATTTCAGTTTGCAAGTACGCTAACATCATATCTTAACTACTCCATCCTTGTTATTAAACATAATATCCAACAATGACGATTTATGAATTTCAATTTCATTTAGGTTTACATTAAGTCGAATTAAATCATCAACAATTTTACCTACATCATTTGTTTCAATTTTATAATAATGACCCTTTTCTAAAACTTTACAATCATTATCAATACTTTCTATTATCTTATGATAATATTTCGGAATGTTTATTACTGAACGACTACCATTTGTTCTTATATTTTCAGGCGTATCGCTAATTTGAATAACACCTTCATCTAGTAATATCACGTGATCTGCCATTCTTTCTACTTCTTCTATATAATGTGAAGTGTATAAAATAGTCATACCTTTACGTTTTAAATCAGCAATTATTTGCCAAAAATGCTCCCGAGTTTCTATATCCATTGCAGTAGTTGGTTCATCCATAATCAAAAACTCAGGTCTCCCGACTAAAGTTAAAGCAAAATCTAAAATGCGCTTTTGTCCTCCAGATAAACTATCAGCCATTTGTTCTAATTGACCTTCATCAAATTGCGTTATTTCTTGAAATCGCTCAATTGAAATAACTTGTTTATAAAAAGACTGGTGTAACTCAAACAATTCTCTCACCTTTAACATTTTTGGAAACTGTGTTTTCTGGAAAAGTATCGCCATACGCTGTGAATTTAATAAATTATCTTCATCTACTATTTCTCCAGTATCTAACTGTTTATTTCCAATAATTATATCTATTAGCGTAGATTTTCCTGCACCATTCTTACCAATAAATGCTGTACAGATACCTTGCTCAATAGTGAGCGTGATATCTTTCAACACTTCTCTCTTACCAAAACGCTTAGATATACTCTCAACACAAATCATGTGTAATCACCCTTTCTTAATTCGACTTAACTTTATCAAGAAAGATGATGATATATTAGTCCCTTTTGTCATAAATTGCATATGACATTTGTCATCTCTATATGGCGAACCTTTTGTTCCGATTCTCGAAAAGAAAACTACCACCTATACCCACTGATTATGAATTTTGAGATTTAAGTTGTTATTTTTCTAAATAGGTTTTCTAAATTAAATATATCTTTTGATAATTATGTTTAACTTCTCTTAAAAGTGGAATCACATAAATATAACTTTTAAAGGAGGCATTTATAATGAGTAAATTTGATGAATTCAAAGATCAAGCGAAAGATAAAGCCGAAGAAATTAAAAATGACGATGAGAAAAAAGAACAATTAAAAGACCAAGCTTCTGACAAAGCGAAAGATTTAAAAGATAAATTTTAAGATATAAATAAATTAAGCTAGTGGTGAAAATCTTCATCACTAGCTTTTTTGTGTTATGTATCTTTTAATTTTTACCTTCTATAAACAATAATTATAGTTTGAAACTATAAACAATTAACTTATTTATATTGGTTGTTTACATTTTACCCCTATAAAATAATTAGTAATAAGTTATCTTCATAATATTTTATACTTTGAGTTTGTTAAAAGACTTATGTATAGGGGATGGTACACAAGTACTTTAATAACGCTCAATTAGATATCTTAATTCAAACTTTGGGGTGAGATTATGAATAAGGGGTATGTTCAGTCACAAAGTAACAACGCATGGAGATTTTTTGTTTTTAGTTTTATTGGGATTTTATGTTTTTTCGTACCAATTGAGATTGCTGGGACGAGTTCTATTATTGTAGACCATGTCCATTTAGCGATTCGTGCATTATTTGGTGGGCTCATGCCATATATTGCTTTAATTATGATTTTGGCTGGTGCTATCTTACCATTAATTAGGAAAAGTTATAAGAATTCATTTGCCGATTTTGTTATTGTCGTATTTAAAGTCCTTGGCGCTATCATTGGTGTGATGTACGTTTTTCATTTTGGTCCAGCATTATTATTCAAAAAGGATTACGGTCCGTTTCTATTTGAACAACTCATGATGCCATTAAGCGTGCTAATTCCTGTTGGTGCTATAGCACTCTCATTACTTGTGAGTTATGGATTGCTAGAATTTGTCGGTGTGTTCATGGAACCAGTGATGCGTCCTATTTTTAAAACACCAGGAAAGTCAGCAGTAGATGCCGTAGCTTCATTTGTAGGAAGTTACTCTCTTGGATTATTAATTACGAATCGAGTATATAAAGAAGGCTTATATAATAAAAGAGAAGCGACAATCATTGCCACTGGATTCTCAACTGTTTCTGCCACATTTATGATTATTGTGGCAAATACATTAGGTTTAATGCCACATTGGAATTTATATTTCTGGGGAACATTAGTTATCACATTCATAGTAACTGCCATTACTGCCTGGTTACCACCTATTGTCAATGAATCAACGGAATATTATAACGGTCAAGAAGGCGAACCAGAGGTAGAAATTGTGGGTAGCCGTTTGAAAACTGCTTATGCAGAAGCATTGAAGAAAAATGCTGCGACACCTTCGTTAGCTAAAAATGTTTGGGATAACTTACGAGACGGATTAGAAATGACGATTGCAATCTTGCCTTCTATTTTATCAATTGGATTCCTAGGATTAATACTGGCAAACTTTACACCAGTGATTGATTGGCTAAGTTATATATTCTATCCATTTATCTATATATTCCCAACGCCAGATCAAGCACTACTCGCTAAAGCTTCAGCAATATCTATTATCGAAATGTTCTTGCCATCATTGCTCGTAGCTAAAGCTGCACTAAGTACAAAATTCATCGTAGGCGTTGTCAGCGTATCAGCAATTATCTTCTTCTCAGCTTTAGTACCATGTATTATGGCTACTGAAATAAAAATACCGATATGGAAATTAGTCGTAATTTGGTTCTTACGTGTTGTATTAACACTGTTAATTACAATTCCATTAGGTTTATGGATATTTTAAAATTAAAGATGGAACATGCATCGCCATGTCCCATCTTTATTAATCAATATTAATTTGTTTGTACTTCTGTAGGTACTTCGCAACTACCACCATCACCGTAATTATTAGGTCCTTTGTTTCCTGGCGCAATCAATACAACCAATGTGTAAATCGTGATAATACCTGCAACTGCAGTACCAAATGCGCCTGCCATTAAGGATGCTCCAATTACGCTTCCACTACCAGAACTAGCCGCTGCAACAACTGCTACGATAAATACAACTGCAGCTATCGTTGTAATGAGTCCACTAATTTCAAACACTACTGCAAGAAGCATAGTACGATTCGTATCATGTAGACGTCTCGCCATTACCGTAAATGTAGGAATAATAATCGCTATTGCAAAAATACTACTTAATAAACCACCCGAAACAATACCTAGTAGTGCAGATATTACAAAATTAATCCAAAACGGATGCCAAAATTCTGGACGAGTTGAACGACCATTAACATCTAAAAAGCGCGTCCAATACGCTTTATAGCAACTAATAACTTGATTCTGTGAATTATCCATTAAAATTCTCCTATTGTTTGATAAGCATATTATACAAAAAGATAAATATTACTTAAAGGTATATTTTAAGAATTTTAAAAATATTAAGTAAATAATATATCGTGTTTTCTAGAAAAATTCACCATAACTAAAAGCGTACGCAAATTACTAACGTACGCTTGTATAATTCGCTATTTAACTATAAGTGCTCCGCTTCAACTATTCTTTATAATTTCTTGATAAATAACTTTCGAAAGTTTCTGGTTTATCACCTGTTAGCTGTTCAATATCTGTCGATTGTTGATTAAGCAACCCCATTGCTCCTGCTTGATACATTGAAGCAAGTAAAGGACCAAATCCTTTCGGTTCATCATACATTTCACCGAAAGTTTCTAAAGATACCGGTTCATAAATAATTTCTGTTCCACTTACATTTGTTAAAATTTCTGCTAGTTGTTCCATTGAATAACTATAACCTGAAAGTAAATATCTGGAACCTAAAAATGTTGGATCTTTAAGTATTGCAACGATACCTTTTGCAATATCTGCTCTAGAAATATAATTAATTTTTCCATTACCTACCGGGTAAATCAACTTGCCTAGTTCCTTTAACTCTGATAGATATGGAACAAGTGGATCCATGTACATTGCATTGCGCACATAAGTGTAAGGAATGCCACTTGAAGCGAGCAATCTTTCAGCGTAGCCAAAGTATGGACTCATATGAAATGGGTTATTGTGTTGATCGGCGTAATAACCGACAAACAGTATATGTGAAACTTGTGCTGTTTTAGCTGCTGTTACTAAGTTTTCAACTTCTGGTAATCTTTTAAATGATGGATGAATAATACTTGGAATAAATACTACTAGGTCTATATCTTGGAATGCTTCAATCATACTATCTACATTGAAATAATCTAATTGTCTAACTGATAGTTCACTTTTCCATGGCTCCGGCACCTTATCAATATTTCGCACACCAATGTTAAAGTCCGGCACCTCTGACTCAAGTGCTTGTTCTGTGATATACGTGCCTAAGTTACCCGTTGCTCCCGTCAATAATATCTTCATGCTATCCCTCACTTTAAACATGTATTAATTTCAATTACAAGTACAACTTATTACTTTTCCATCTTAGTGTCAAATTGTTCGACTGCACAAAGTTTCTTACATAATACAATAAAAAATGAGTCTAGCATTATTTACTAAACTCATTTAAATAAAATAATAATATTTAAATTACTCTTCGTTACCATTTTCATCATATTTCGTAACATAGCCATCTTTGTCGATAATATATGAACCAGCTAAATCGCCGTCTTTATCAGTAAACGAGAATCCCCACTCTCCGTTACCACGCTTTTCAGGTTCTTTATATGTATAGTTATCTGTATCTAAATATTCACCTTCATATGATTCGACAATATCAATAACATTATCACGTGTTACATAAGTATCGTTGTGGTTTTGTGCTGTAGCATTTTGTTGATCACTTTGCGAACTATTACTTTGATTACTATTTTGTGAGTTATTAGAATTTGATTGATTGTCATTACTTTGTTGATCATTATTTTTTTGACTATCATTACTTTTTGACTCTGAACTTGATTTATTAGAGTCATCGCCACCTGTATTAATATTGATATCACATGCAGAAAGCATAATAGCAGATGTTATTGCAGCAATCGCTACATATTTAAATTTCATAATATAATCCCCTTTTCCTAATATTAAACTTATTTATATATAATTATATACAAAAAGTAGCACAATATCTAATTGTTTTTTATTTCTTTGTCGTTCAATACAAAATGCTTTATTCTCTATTTAACTACCGATGAGACACCGCTCAATTTATTAAAAAATATAAGTTTCATGTGAAACTTTTTTAAAATTGAAATTTGCTATTTTAATTTAATTGAAAATAGCCATTTGGAACTGACAGTATTTTCTATATCAATCACTTCAAAAATATCTTTCACTATAATATTATTATTTTGTACAACTATCTAACTTTTCTGAAATTTAATTTTGATTAATCGAGGGGGCTTAATTATGTATAAAATTGCAGTAGCTGGCGCAGGTGCCATGGGTGGTAGAATTGGAGTTGCTTTACATCAAGCAGGGTATAATGTGACGCTTATTGATGATTGGGAAGCTCATGTGCAAAATATCAATAATGGTGGCATGAAAATTCAGACTGAAACAGATACATATACTGTATCAATCCCTGCTATCTTATCCAAAGATGTTGCTGATACATATGATCTCATTATTTTATTAACAAAATCGATGCAATCTGAATCGATGTTAACACAGTTAAAAAATGGTGGTGCTATTCATGAGAATACAGCAATATTGAGTATGATGAACGGTTTAGGCCACGAAGAACGTTTATCAAAAATTGTCCCACTGCATCAAATTTATCTAGCAGTAACTATGTGGTCTGCAGGGCTGAAAGGACCTGGTCATTTATTATTGGAGGGTACAGGTTCTATTAATTTCCAATGCGCTAATGGTGTAAACAATGAGATTAGTGAAACAATTGCACAAATTTTAAATACTGCAAATTTAAACGCGACTATTAGCAACAATGTCTTTGAAGCCATTTGGACAAAGGTCACAGTTAATTGTGTACTGAACCCACTCTGTACCATATTAAATCAACGCATTGGGGAGTTTGGTGCGTATTCCAAAGTAAACGAGATGGTCTCATTAATCATAGATGAAATTGTTACTGTAGCACACGCCAAAAACATAGAAATTGAAGCCGACACATTATTAAATACGATTACAGCAATGTATCCAGCTTCTGAACAAGGGTTGCATTACCCATCCATGTACCAAGATTTAAATAATGGTAGACCGACAGAAATTGATTTCTTGAATGGACAAATTGCTAAATACGGACAGGAATTTGATGTACCAACACCTATCAATCAAATGCTGACACATCAAATCCATCAATTAGAAAGGAATCAACTTTAAATCACTACACGCATCGACAGCATATAGTTAGGCCACCCGCCAAGATTGATCTATCTTTACGGGTGGCCTCTTTTTATAAATAGATGATATCATTTTTTACTAATCAAGCGTGCTTGAGTCGCATCTAAATCTCGGACTCACTTAACTCCCTCAAGTGTTTCACATATAATGACATATCCTTATATGAAAACTACAACAAATCATTTTTATTTTTTCCAAATTCATTACTTTTATAAAAAGTCAATAATCACGGTTTTATAACCTTATTGTCCACGTACCACTTTGCGTTCATATATGAAATTAACAAAATTCAATACGATTCCCAACAGAATAATACCTGCTGAAACAAATGTAATTTCAATATATGGCAAGCCGATATTCAATAATAAAGAACCTAATATGGCACCTATAAAGTTAGCCAAGTTAAATACGGAAGCAGCCAATGTACTTGCTAATAATGGTGCTTCATGTGCATTTAAAATAATCATACTATTAAGCAATGGTGTAGTTCCAAATGTACCAAAGCCGAACATAAAGCAAATGATAAACGCTAATACTGTTACATGTAATACCGTTACAAATAGTACAATCGTAATAAACAATAACAAGAACGTATAGAATAAATATTGTGTTAACTTTCTTTGTGGGATATTACCAGTTGTTAAATTCCCAATAACACCGCCTAGTCCAAACATAAATAGACATACTGTTAAGCCGACCGTCTTAAATGGCGCAAATTCATGAATCATTGGCTCCATAAATGTATAAGACGTAAACACACCTGAAAATCCAAAAACAATAATCGCTATAATAATCAGAATATGTTTATTCTTAAAGACTGTTAATTCATCCTTTAAATTGGCTTCCGTACTTAAACTTACATTTGGAGTGAATTTTAGGACACCTATAAATGTGATCACTGCCAAGAGAACCATAATGCCAAATACAGTTCTCCAATTTGTAAAGCTACCTAAAAATGAACCAAAAGGTACGCCAATCATTACTGCAATTGTTAATCCTGCTTGAACTAATGCAATAGCTTGCGTTTTCTTAGCAGGTGGCGCAATTGTTGCTGCAACACTCATACAAACACCGAAAAATGGTGCATGCATTGCTGCAGATAATAATCTTGAAAGCAGTAATACATAAAAGTTCGGTGCCAGCATTCCTATAATATTACTAACAATAAAGATCCCAACTAAAATTGGTAATAGCTTTTTTGCAGAATAATTAATCGTTGCAATTCTCATAAAAGGGCCAATAATCGCTACACTTATTGCATATACACTAATGAGCAAACCTGCATTAGATATTGAAACATGCATATCATTGGCGATTTGTGTTAACAATCCCGTAACAACATATTCTGCCATCCCTACTGTAAATGTACCAATCATAAAGATAATAAAGATTAAATTATTATTTTTCATTACTGTTCCCCTCCCTTTTAACTATATGTGATACTCACTCACAAAAATTCATAGGTGCTATATTACAAAAAATCTATCTAAAATAAAAGAGGTTTTAGTAATTTTTTACTGATATATCAAGTTTTCATAAAATTTTCAAATTTAAGATATCATATCACCTAGCCAATTCTTACGATAAGCATAGTATTTACTAGGTAAAATATAAGTCTTTTCACATGTCAATTAACATTGTAAGCATTTTTAAAAACATTAACTATATAATTGTTCACAAAATTGTTTAGATTAATATTTAATCTCAGTGGTATATATATTACGCAAGTTAAATAATAACTTCATTAAAACGTTATATAACGTTTTCCATATATCAAGGAGGCAATAATAATGAAATATGTTGTAGTTGGATCTTCACATGCAGGTTTTGAAGTAATACAAACTTTGTTAAAAGAAGATAATGATGCTGAAATTCATTTATATGAGAAAGGCGACAAACCTTCATTCCTATCATGCGGTGTACAAAGTTATTTAGAAGGCGTTTCACCATCACTTGATTCATTGCATTATGCAAATACTGAGTCCTATCAAAAACAAGGCATCCATGTCCATATCAATAGTGATGTTGTAGACTTAGACACTAGCACTAAATCAATAACCGTGAATGAAAACGGTGAAGAAACTAATGTTTCTTATGATAAATTATTCCTAAGTCCAGGTGGTAAACCTGTCGCACCTCCAGTAGAGGGTATAGACAATACTAACCATGTCTACTATATGCGTGGTCGTGGATGGGCAGACGCCATTAAAAATCGTTTGAATACAGCTAAGAAAGCAATTATAGTCGGTGGTGGATATATTGGAATTGAAGCTGCAGAAGCGTTTACTAAAGCAGGTATTGATACTAAAATCATTGACGTAAATAATCGTATACTCAGCACTTATCTAGATAAAGAATTTACAGATATATTAGAACAAAATGCACGTACTCATGGTTTAGAATTTCATGGTGGCGAAACAGTTAAATCATTAAAGGCAAATAATGAAGGCGATTTAACTGAAGTCGTAACAGATAAAGACACATATGAAGCAGATACCGTAGTCTTTGCAGTAGGCGTTGTCCCTGCAACTGAATGGCTAGATGGTAAACTTGATTTAGGTACAAAAGGCATTATTGAGGTTAATGATTATCTACAAACATCCGCCAAAGATGTCTATGCTGGCGGCGATGCAACAATGATTCCTTATGCTCCCGTAGACGAGCAACGATATATTGCTTTAGCAACAAATTCACGTAGACAAGGTGTTGTTGCTGCTAAAAATATGTCAGGTAAAGCATTGAAAATGCCAAAAGTTTCAGGCACATCAGGTTTATCACTATTTGATTACAAATTTGGCCAAACTGGCATTCATGGATTTGAATCAGACAATTATAAAGGTAGATTAGGCGCAAAATATGTTGAAGAATTAGTTCGACCTAAATTTATGCAAGATGATACTACAGTACACATGAAAATTATTTTTGACCAAGATTCACATCGTATACTCGGAGCACAAATCATGTCTAAAGAAGACTTAGCAGAATCCATCAACACGCCCTCTGTTGCAATCAACGCCGGATGGACACTTGAACAACTTGCCTATGTTGATTTCTTCTTCCAACCTGATTTTGATCGTCCTTGGAACTACTTGAATGTACTTGCACAACAGGCTTTAGGTGATACATTTGGTAGCGATCAAATGTTGTTCTAAATGAAATGTATGCACAAATAAATTGGAAAATACGTTTAGAACTCCCTATATCAAATCACAAATAATGTTTGACCATCAAACCATCACGTTACCTTTAATTAGATTAATATCAATACAAGCTGGGACTTTGCAAAAAGCTCCTGGCTTTTTATATTCAACAAACTCATTGAGTTACAAAATGCGAATGAAATGCTTTAATTTATAACACGCTTTATGGTTGTTTAAAAATATATACTCAGTTATATGTATGATTATTTATTTTCATTAAAATAATATGTATAACTATATTTTTAAGAAACGCACCTACTATTTAGATAATTAAACCTTGTATAACGCGGTTTATTTTATTGTCACTTTCGCACAAAATACATACCATACTTTAGCAATTTTGGCATACCTATACAAAATATAGATGATAAACTAAAACTATAATATGTGAATAATTTCACAATAAAAAGGAGACGAAGTTTATGACTAAAGTTTTTATAGCAGGTGCTATTCCTGAAACTGGTCTTAATCAACTTAAGGCACATTTTGATGTAGAAATGTATACTGGAGATACCTTGATTTCAGAATCAGAACTTATCGAAAAAGTACAAGATGTCGATGCCTTAATCACTTTACTATCAACGAATGTCGGTGCAAATGTGATGGATGCTGCTCCAAATTTAAAAATCATTGCAAACTATGGTGCTGGTTTTAACAATATAGATATTAAGGCTGCACGTAAACGTGATATTAATGTTACTAATACACCTATTGCTTCAACAAATGCTACTGCAGATTTGACTATGGGTATATTACTTGCTGTTGCTAGACGTATTCCTGAAGGAGATCAACTGTGTCGTACTACTGGATTTAATGGATGGTCACCATTATTTTTCAGAGGTCGTGAAGTCTCAGGCAAGACAATTGGAATCATTGGTTTAGGTGAAATCGGTACTGCTGTTGCCAGACGTGCTAAAGGCTTTGATATGGATATCTTATACTCAGGGCCTACACGTTACCCAGAAAAAGAAGCCAAATTAAACGCACAACACGTCGAACTAGATGAACTACTGACATGTTCTGACTTTGTAACTATCAATTGTGCCTATAATGATCAATTGCACCATATGATTGATTATCAAGCACTGCAAAAAATGAAACCAACATCTTATTTAATCAATGCATCTCGAGGTCCAATTGTTTGCGAAGCAGACCTTGTTAAAGCACTTGAAGACAAACTCATCGAAGGTGCTGCATTAGATGTATTTGAATTTGAACCACAAATTACAGATGCACTTAAGTCTATGACAAATGTAGTTATAACGCCACACATTGGCAATGCTACATTCGAAGCCCGAGATATGATGGCTAATATTGCAGCAACTAACGTCGTAAAACAACTTACTGGAGCATTACCAGATTATATTGTGAACTGACAGGAGTGACACCATGATTAATACTAAAAATCGTTTTTTTAACATTAAAGACCTCCCATCATTTTCAGAAGAAGCAGCAAAAAAGACGACATTCTATCAATCACAAATATCAGCAGGAGCCATGTGGTGCTTGAAACCAGGCCAATCTCTTCCATGCCATACACATAAAAATGCCGACGACGTTTGGATAGTACTTCAAGGTGAAGGGACATTTATCACTAACCACTTTAAAGAAATGCCTATCAAGGCTGGAGATATTTTCGTTTCATTTCCTGGCGATGCGCATGGCATGGTTAATACCAGTGATGAAGACTTCATTATGTTAGGTTTCGCAACTCCAATGCCTCTTGATTTCAATAAATACGAAGGCGAAGATGAATGTTAACACTTTATTATATTAAAAGGCCCATCAATGAGTTTCAAAGCTCATTGATGGGCTATTGTAATGTGTCAGTTATTCCTACTTAATTTGTATATATCATAAACAAAACGATGTTCTATTTTCCCCACAAGAATTGAATTAAATCATCTGCAACTTCACTATTCTCATGTAATTGACTGTGTTGTGCATCGTCACCATCAAATTGTTTTTCTTTATATGATTTAGGACTATCGCCTAGTAAATACTTCAGTGACTTCGCTGAACTAATAGAAACACTACCGTCAGAGTGCGTACCGTCTTCTAAGTCACCATAGATATTCAGCACTTCTATATTTTTACCTTTATAAACCTGTTTGAGCTTACGAAATTCTTGATAAGGCGGGTTCATTCGACTCGGTTTGCCATTTGAATCAACACTAATTTCATTTACTTGTTCATTCATATTCAAGACACCATTAAATGGACCTGCGATATTCACTTGCTTATCTAATTTCGGCAACGATTTGTCATTTCCATAGGTTAACATATATTGTGATAAGGTCATATTTCCCATAGAGTGTCCAACGAAGTTAAAATGTTGGAAATGATATTTGTGTTGTAGTTTTACTAATACGTTTTTGAGCCACTGTGCATTTTTAGCATAATCCCCTTGCTTATTGTCTTCAAATTGTACTTGTACAATTGGATTTTTTGCCTTTTTTGAAAGCTTCCCTCTTAATACTACATCATCACCGTCTCTTGAAACAGTCGCAGTGATAATGTTTTTAGAAACCCCTTGTGCTTTAGCTCTTTGAACCATATATTTTTCAGAATTAACACTGCCCGCATAGCCATGTAAAAACAAAGTTGGTACTTGCTTGTTCGCAAATTTTGAACCCCTTGTAGCTTGCGAATCCTGTTTCTTATGCGTAAAAGTAACCAATAATACAATTCCTAAAGCAACAACTAACAGAGTAGTTAAAATAGTAATCCATAATTTCTTCAATAGTCTAACCTCGATTCCTTACATTTAAACTAAGTATAATGTATGTTAGAAAAAATTACCTCAAACTATCCCATATAAAGTCATTAATCTATTGTGCACATTTGCTAAAAGTACTACAAAATTTTAAAATTATTCTAAAGCATTATACTTTTATAGATTTAAAACTAACTGGAGTGATAAATATGGAAAGTAGTATTAAACAGTTGAAAGATATGATTGATTCATCAAACAAAATCGTTTTTTTCACTGGAGCAGGTATATCAGTTGCTAGTGGCATTCCTGATTTCCGTTCGGTTGGAGGACTGTATGATGAAATTTCGAAAAACGGATTCTCTCCAGAATATTTACTAAGTGATGATTATTTAAAAAGCGACCCTTCTGGATTTATTAATTTTTGTCATCAATATCTACTATTTGCTGACAAAAAACCGAATAGCGTTCATCAATGGATCGCTCAATTAGAACAAGATAAACGTTCATTAGGCGTCATCACTCAAAATATAGACGGACTACATGCTGATGCTGGCAGCACACATGTTGACGAATTACATGGTACACTCAATCGCTTTTACTGTACGCATTGCAATCATAAATATTCAAAAAATGATGTTATCACCAAAAATTTACGTGCTTGTGAAACATGCGGTGAGCCAATCAGACCAGACATCGTACTTTATGGAGAAATACTCAATCAAGGTACTATATTCAATGCACTACATAAAATCAAGTCCGCAGATACATTAGTTGTACTTGGATCATCACTCGTAGTTCAACCTGCTGCTGGCCTCCTCTCTAATTTCGAAGGCGATAACCTTATTATCATTAACCGAGATGCTACACCATACGATCATGATGCTAATCTAGTTATCAATGACGATATGGTCACTGTAATTAATAAATTAACTGATTTAGCGTAAGGTAATCCTGTGGCATAATAAAAAAGCAGAGTACTATAAACAGCACTCTGCTTCTTGAATTTTTCTCTTAAATTTTGTCATATTACTACTATACAAACAAACTTATAAATAAAATAAATATAATTCCTGAAACTGACAAAATGGTTTCTAAAAGCGACCACGTTAAAAATGTTTCTTTAATAGTCAGACCAAAATATTCTTTAAACATCCAGAACGCCGCATCATTAACATGAGAAAAGATTAGACTTCCAGCGCCTATTGCCAGGACAGCAAGTGCAACATTCGTGTCCGAATTCTGTACAATAGGTAATATAATTGCCGTCGTCGAGATACCTGCTACCGTTGCAGATCCCAATGCAATACGCAGTACTGCAGCTATAATCCAAGCAAACAGTAACGGAGACATAGCTGTATTTGTAAAACTCTCTTTAATCGTATCGCCTACGCCACCGTCTATTAGAATTTGTTTAAATGCACCACCGCCACCAATAATAAGTAGCATCATGCCAATTGGATAAATCGAGTTTGTGACAGACTCCATGGTTTCTCCAATTCGTTTTCCTCTCCATAATCCCATAGAAAATATAGCAAATATAACTGAAATCACCATAGCTGTTCCTGCTGTACCTATAAAATACACAAAGTTCTCAATATAATTCATACCCTTACCATCTTCGTGACCTGTTATTAATTGTAAAATCGTAGATAATAACATTAATATCACAGGTAATAATGCTGTAAAAACACTTAAACCAAAACTCGGCATTTCATTTTCGGAAAACTGCTTTTGAGAGCCTAATTCCGAAATATCCCCTTCTTTTCGAAATGCAGAGGGTGCAATTTTTTCTGCCACTTTTAAAAATAAAGGTCCAGATATAATCGCTACAGGTATCGCAATGATGATGCCATACATTAGTACTTCTCCAATATTGGCATGTAACTCTTTCGCTATAACTGTGGGTCCGGGATGTGGCGGTAAAAAGCCATGTGTTACGGAAAGCGCCGCCATCATCGGAATTCCAATTTTTAATTGTGATACCTTAAGTTTTTTGGCAATCGTAAATACTAATGGTATAAGCAATACTAAACCAACTTCTAAAAATAAGGCTATACCCACAATAAACGAAGCAATGATGATTGCCCATTGTGTATATTTTTCTCCAAATTTCGAAATCAGTGTTTCTGCAATTCTATTCGCACCACCACCATCAGAAAGTAATTTACCTAACATTGCCCCAAGACCAAATATTAAAGCAATATGACCAAGTGTACTTCCTATTCCACTTTCAATACTTCCCATTATTTTTTCCATTGGTATGTTTAAAAATAAACCAGCAATGATTGATGTAATAATTAATGAAACAAATGTATTTAACTTTAATACTATAATTAAAATTAAGAGAATGGCGACACTGATAACTACACTAAATATAACGCCAACTAAGCTCATATTTATCCCCCTTACGCCCCTTTACCATTCGGCAATAGAGCCATCCTTATGTTTCCATACTGGATTTTTCCAATTATGACTTTCTTTTGCTTTTTCCTTAACATAGTCTTCATCAATTTCAATGCCTAAACCAGGTCCGTCAGGTATTTTCACAAAACCATTTTCATATTCAAAAATACTTCTATCTTTCACATAATCCAATAAATCATTTCCTTTGTTATAATGAATACCTAAACTTTGCTCTTGTATAATTGCATTGTGACAAGTTGCATCTACTTGCAAGCAAGCAGCTAGAGCAATTGGTCCCAGTGGGCAATGTGGTGCCGCTGCAACATCATAAGCTTCTGCCATAGATATAATCTTTTTACATTCCGTAATACCACCCGCATGAGACAAATCAGGTTGAATAATATCTACATAACCTTCAGCTAATAATGATTTATAATCATAACGTGAATACATTCTTTCCCCAGTTGCAATTGGTGTCGAAAAGTTTGATAAATGTTTCAAACTATCATTATGTTCTGGTAACACAGGCTCTTCAATAAATAATGGATGGAGCGGTTCTAATTCTTTAAACAAAATTTTCGCCATAGGTTTGTGTACGCGACCATGAAAATCAATACCTATACCAAAGTCATCGCCCATTTTCGTTCGAATCGCACTTACACGTTCAACAACATCTTGAACTTTCCTAAAATCATCAATATATTGTAATTCTTCTGTAGCATTCATTTTAATTGCTGTGAATCCTTTATCTGCAACTTTTTGAGCTTCTATCGCAACATCTGTAGGTCTATCTCCACCAATCCATGAATAGACTTTGATATTTTCACGTGCTTTACCACCTAATAATTGATGCACTGGTGCATTAAGATGCTTTCCTTTAATATCCCAAAGCGCCTGATCAATACCAGCAATTGCACTCATCAATATTGGACCACCTCTATAAAATGAAGAACGATACATTTGATTCCATAATCCTTCAATATTACTCGGATCTTTACCAATAATTTGGTCCATTAATTCAGTCACTGCTGCTTTCACAGTCGCGGCTTTACCTTCAATAACTGGCTCACCCCAACCAGAAATACCACAATCTGTTGTAATTTTTAAAAACAACCATCTCGGTGGTACCTGATACAATTCATAACTTTTAATTTTCATATTAATAGCCTCCTAGTTTAGCTTTTCAAGTAACTTCTCCGCTTTCAATTTGATTTCATTCAATGTTGTTCTATTAATTTCTAGATTACTTTTTACAATCGCACTACTGACACCGACACCAATTGCACCTACATCAATGTATTGCTTGATATTTTCTAAATTAATTCCACCCGTCGGTAACAAATCAGCCTCATTTAATGGCGCTAAAATATCTTTGATATAGCCTGGTCCCATTTCAGATATTGGAAATACTTTCACTATATCTGCACCGGTATTCATGGCAAACGTAATTTCAGAAGGTGTTAATGCACCTGGAATGGAAATGATATGATTATTTTTCGTACATGTTATTACTTCTTTATTCGTATCTGGCGAAATAATAAATTTTGCTCCTGCATTTATGGCTTGTTGACAATCTTCTGCATTTAATACAGTACCTGCGCCTACATACATTGCTTCTCCATAAATTTCATTTAAATCGCTAATAGATTTCAATGCCTCCGGAGAATTCAACGTGACTTCAACTAGCTTAATCCCCGCTTTATATAATTGTTCTACTATTTTCAACGTATCTTCAGTATCATATCCTCTAATGATTGATATGATTTTGTGTTCCTTTATTACATCAATGTTCATATAATGCACTACCTTTCCACATCACTTAGTTGATGATTTATAAATTTTTCTAATTCATTTAGCGTTGGTAACCCATAAAAATCTCCATAAGCCGTTGTAGCCAATGCGCCCATAGCTAGCGCATATTGAGACATTTGCGCTAAGTTTTCCAATCCATATTTTTCAAGACCATATATTAATCCAGCAGCAAAAGCGTCACCCGCACCTACCGAATCAATTTCCTGAACATGATATGCCGATTTAAAGCACTGCGCTTTATGATTTGCAAAAAAGGCACCGTTTGAACCATCTTTAATAACTAACAATTTATGATTAAGTTCCTTCGCAATCGTTTCATTCGCTTTATTTCCAAATAGAATCTGTGCTTCACTGCTACCGGTTAGTAAAATATCTACATCTTGGGCAATTTTGTTATAAAAGCACTTAAATTCATCTTGAGTCCATAATTTTTTTCGATAATTCGGATCAAAAATCACTGTTAATCCTCTAGTTTTCGCTTCTTTAATTAAGTCTAAAGTAGTGTTGTAAGTTAATTCACTTAATGCCGGTGTAATACCGGTAATATACAAAATGGTTGCGCTTTCAAAAATATCTTTAAAAAAAGGCTTAATATCATAATGATTCACTGCACTGTTCTGTCTAAAATAATCTACACGAATCGTATTGGATACGCCTCTTTCTTTAGTCATGAGTCCAGTGGAAAAATTGTTTAGTGTTGTTAGAAAATGCGTTCCTACAGCTTCGCCATTCAACTGATATAGTATAGCATCCCCTATCGCATCATTACCTACAGCAGTAATAAACTGTGAAGATAAACCTAATTTAGCTAAACCAATCATTGTATTAACTTCCGCACCTGCAATATCAAATTGTGCACGATCTTGATATACGAACTTACCATCATTAATTGAAAATACACCCATGACTTCTCCATATGAAATTACAGTCAATATATATTCACTCCATTTCTCGTTAAACCCATTGCCTTAGAAATAAAATAAGCATTTTGCTTAATAAGTCCTGGGATATTTTTATTTTCAATAATTCTTTCCTTAGGTCCAGCACAACTTATTGCACCAACAACTTGCTGCGCATCATTCAATATTGGTGCCGCGATGCAATATAATCCCATCTCATTTTCCTCATCATCAATGGCATAACCTTGTGCTTTAAACATCGCTAACTGCTTTTTAAGCTCAGCATAATTACCTACAGTTTTGGGTGTGATTGCTTCAAATTTAATATGCTCAAACATTTCATCTAATAAATTGCTGTCATACATGGATAAACAAGCTTTGCCCAATCCTGTGGAATATATTGGTTTATTCGTTCCAGGTTGTGCAGTCGTTCTAATAGACCTATTACTATCAATCTTAGTTAGGTAGATCATTTCATTGTATTGAGGATAAGCAAGAAAAATTGTTTCATTTATTTTGTCATTTAGATTTTTAATATAAGTTAAACTTTCATTATATAAATCCAAATCTTCTCGAGCTCTATTGCCCAAATTAATCAACTTATGCCCTAATAAATATTTATTTTGATAATCCTTTCTAATATATTTAGAATCCAACATTGTTTTAAGTAAATTAAACAAACTACTTGGTGGAATATTTAAGGCATCACCAATTTCCTTCTCACTCAACGGTAGCGATGCATCCTTCAATAACTCTAAAACATCAAATACACGCTTTGCAGATTTAACTATACTCACCATCCCCCTCCTCATTTCATATATGTGAAATGAAAATATATATGTGAAAGCACAAAAATATAACCATATTATTTTTAAATTGTCAATATTACATCATTTTAATTTGGAATATGTTTTATAATTTAAACATTGTCAATTCATTTAACTATTATTGTTAATATTTATAATTGAAAGCTTATACTGATTTAAAGTCACTTTTAAAAAACTGTCCATTGTATTGGACAGTTTTGAATTAAGCGCTTACAAAAAACTCGTATATACTAAATTTATGGAGGAGGGAACAATTTTGAATAAGGAGGATAAAAAGAATACTATAATAAATTTTTTGCAAAATCATTCCGGTTATACTAAAGCAGCTGTGTTAGCAGAATTATTATCAATATCTTCTAAAAGTGTTTATCGTTTAATAAATGAAATTAACAGTGCTACAGATAATAAAAAAATACATTCAGAAAAAGGAAAAGGCTTTTTCATTGATCCAGATTTTAACAATTTGGAATTTGAAACAAATATTATTTCTAAGAAAGCAAAAACATCAATGTCTCCTTTAGAAAGAAGAAATGAAATTATAAAGGATTTGCTTATAAACTCTCCAGATCCACTTTCTGTTAATCATATTATTAATAAATTTTATATTAGTGAAAGTATGTTATCGATTGACGAAAAGTACATTACCGAAAATATTAAAAATCTTCATCTTAAACTAATTCGCAAAGACCGAACATTAGTAATTTTAGGCACAGAAAATAATATCAGAAGCGCGCTAATACAAAAAATGGACACTTTGTATTTAAATATAGAAAAATCTTCAGGAATTCCTAATAACACGGAAGAAAAAGATAAAAATTTTGTCTATAAGCAAATTAATACTATAGAAAAAACCCTTAATATTAACATTCCTTATCCATATAACATCAATATTTTTTCTCATTTATATATTCTAATTTTACGGTTAAGAAAACATGGTAAATATGTTAAGCAAAATCGAGAAAGCATGAAATTCATTGATAAGAATTTGAATAAAAGTTTTTATAGAGTTTGCAATCTCATTATAAAAAATTTCGAAATATATTTATCTTCGAAATTGCCTAACGTGGAAATAGATTACTTATACAAATATCTAATTTCTTATCGATTAGAACATGATCAACCATCAAATAATAACAATGAATATGAGTTTTCAAACGAAATTATAAATTTCACCGACAATTTGATCATTCCAATGGAAAAGAAATTTGATTGTAGTTTTTCCAATGCTAAGTTTCGTATTGATTTAATGAAACATATAAGACCTATGTTCAATCGATTAGAAAATAATATTCTTATAAAAAATTCTCTTTTGGATCAAATAAAGTTCGAATATTCAGAAGTCTTTTTTCAAACTTCATACTTTTCAAAATTATTAATTAATAAACTTTCAGAAGATGAAATAGGTTTTCTAACACTTTATTTTGCTCGAGAAATAGAACGTAATCCTAAAAAAGTAAAAACGCTTATCACTTGTACAACTGGCATCGGAACCTCAGAGCTATTACGGGTAAAAATTGAAAAAAATATACCTGAAATCGAAATAATAGATGTTGTATCCTCAGATACAATCAATAGTAAACTTGTTAACAATATTGATTTAATTATTTCTACTGTCACTATAAAAGATTTCAACCAAGTTCCAGTCGTTGTGGTAAGTGCCATGTTTAATAAAAATGATCAAGAAAAAATAAAAATGCTTATTCCCAAATTAGGTGCTAATTATGAATGAAATAATAATTAATATAACTACGAATTTAATAAATTACCATACTTTATTAACTGATATAGAAAAAAAACTTATAGAAATGAAGATTATTAACAAACAAAATTCCATGTTAGATGATATTACTATAAGAGATGCTATGGGCAGTGTAGAAATATATCCAAATGTACTATTACCACATATAAGGCAACATTACGTTAATAAAACACGAATTATATTAGTGAGAAATATGTCTACACCAATAATATGGCAAAAAAAGAAAGTAAATTTAATCATATTAGTTTTAATGCCTATAAATGCGAACGAAAATGATAAAAATACAATAAGAAATTTTATGAAGTGTTTAGCAAATGAAGATTATATTCAAAATTTAATTACAAAGGAGTAATCCATATGAACATTGTAAGTGTTTGTGCATGTACAGTGGGTATTGCCCACACGTATATTGCAGCTGAAAAAATAGCACAAGCTGCTAAAAAGAAAGGGCATTCTATTCAAATTGAAACTCAAGGAACAATCGGCATAGAAAATGAATTATCTGAGGAAACAATAAACAATGCAGATATTGTATTACTAGCAATTGATGTAAAGATATCAAATAGCAATCGTTTCGATGGAAAGAAAATTATTGAAGTACCAACAGATTTAGCTATAAAGTCCCCAAATAAGTTACTTGAAAAATTAGAAGAAATTAATACAAGTAAAAGTTAGGAGGTGAAAATTTTGGAACTAGTAAATATATTAGATGAAAAAATTATTTTTCCAAAATCAAATTATACTAATAAAGAGGAAACATTAAAAAATTTAGCAACATCATTTAAAAAAGAGCAGTACATTAATGATATAGATAATTTCTTAAATGATGTTTATAACAGAGAAAAAGAAGGAGTAACCGGGATTGGTAATTTATTAGCAATACCTCATGGTAAAAGTGAAAGTGTCCAAAAACCGGGGGTTGCTATAGCAACATTGAATAAAAAAGTGGAATGGGAGTCATTAGATAACGATGGTGTGCAAATTATATTCTTAATTGCTGTAGGTACTGAAAACTCGAAAGATCATTTAAAACTATTATCTCAAATAGCTAGGAAACTAGGAAACGATGAAATTAACTCCAAGCTATTAAATGCTCAAAAAAAAGAGGAGATAATAAAGATACTTACATCTTAAAGGGGATGAGAGTTGTGAAATCAATTTTTAATAATTTAAAATTCAAAACACATTTATTAACAGCCATATCCTATCTAATTCCAGTAGTTTGTGGTGCTGGATTTCTAATTGCTATCGGGATGGCATTCGGAGGTGACAGTTCTACTAATTTAACTAAATCAGGGTATTCATTTTGGGATGTACTAGCAGTTATCGGGGGTTTAGGATTAAAATTACTGCCCGTAATTATTGCTACTGGAATATCTTATTCGATTGCTGATAAACCCGGTATTGCACCGGGGGTAATTATAGGATTGACGTCAACAGCGGTTGGGGCTGACTTTATTGGCGGTATCATTGGTGGATTTCTAACTGGATACCTCGTATTACTAATTATTAGATTTGTGAAATTACCTAGTTGGGCAAAAGGTTTAATGCCTATGCTGGTTATTCCATTTATCGCTTCACTATTAGGTGGATTGATTATGGTTTATATCATCGGCATTCCTATCGGAGCGTTTACACATTGGTTAACAGAATATTTACAATCATTAAATGGTACATCCAAATTATTTTATGGCGTGTTAATAGGTGTGTTAGCTAGTATCGATTTTGGTGGACCAATAAACAAAACCGTATTTGCCTTTGTTTTAACCTTACAGGCACAAGGTATCCACGAACCTATAACTGCACTAATTGTTGTTAACACTGCTACTCCATTAGGTTTTGTCCTTGCTTATTGGGTCGCTAAATTATGTAAAAAGAAAATATATAAAGAAGTAGAAATTGAGACATTGAAAACTGCTTTTCCAATGGGGCTTATTGAAATTGTTGAAGGTGTTTTACCAATTGCTTTAAATGATATTATTCGAAGTGTAGTGGCAACTGGAGTTGGTGGAGCAGTTGGTGGAGCAATTTCTATGATTTTAGGTGGAAATGCACAAGTACCATTCGGTGGATTTTTAGTATTACCTACAATGTCACAACCATTTACATTTGTATTAGCTGTATTAGCTAATGTAATCGTAACTGCATTAGTTCTTACTATATTAAAAAGACCCATCGATGAAACAAATAATTTACTAGAAGAAACTGAAGAAGAAATTGATATTAATGATTTAAAAATTACTTAGGAAGGATGATTTATAGTGAATGCAAAATTTTCTCCATCGTTGATGACGATGGATTTAGATAAATTCAAAGAACAAATCACATTTTTAAATGAACATGTAGATTCCTACCACATTGATATAATGGATGGTCATTACGTTCCTAATATTACTCTTTCACCATGGTTCATTGAACAAGTCAAAAAAATTTCAACAGTTCCTATATCTACACATTTAATGGTTACCAATCCTAGTCAATGGATAGAACAACTCATAAAAATTAAAAGTGAATATATTTGTATACATGCAGAAGTAATGAATGGAATAGCTTTTCGTCTAATTAATCAAGTGCATGATGCAAATTTAAAATTTGGCGTAGTATTAAATCCTGAAACCTCTATTAATGTCATAAAGCCTTATATAGATTTAGTAGACAAAATAACTATTATGACTGTTGACCCTGGATTTGCTGGCGAAAAATTTATTGACTCGACTCTTGATAAAATTAGAGATTTACGTAATTTAAGAAATACTAATAACTTTGACTACCTAATTGAAATGGATGGATCATCAAATAAAAATACATTTGAAAAAATTCAAAAAGTAAGCCCAGATATTTATATACTTGGACGAAGCGGACTCTTTGGACTAGATGAAAACATTGAAAATGCATGGTATAAAATGTTAGAAAATTTCAGCAGTACTAAGCAAAGAATTTTTTAGTTGATTTAGGATTCTAACACGCCCCTTTAACTACAACTATTAAAGGGGCTTTTATATTATTAAATTTCTAAGCAAGTAATTACATACAATTTTTTCTTTCCTACATAACTATCCATTACAAATTTTTCCCTTTATAATATGCCAATTTATCTATCATGATTTCCATATCGCTCTCTAAGTTTAATTCATGAACTTTTCTATGGCAATTTGGATCTAAAGCTAATGCATTATCTATACTGTCTTCACCGCCTTTAGATAACCATTCTACATGATGACATTCAAGATAAGGATACCCATTTCTATCGTTAAATGGTGCTGATTTATTACATAGATCACAATAGCCTTCAGCTCTTTTTTTAACATGAATAGCTACAAAACGATTACGAATAAATGGATTACTTTCACTCGAATGTCGCTTTTGTTGTGCTACTTTTTTTGCCTGATTATAAATCACATCATCAGGAAGTTTATAAATTTGTTGTTCTTTTTGTCTTTCTATCTCAGGTGTTAATTTTTCATATATATAATTTTCCTGATCTAGTTGTGTGATTTGTGATAATGGAAAAATACAAACTAATCTACCTTTTTGTTCTTCATAATAAGATGAACTTGATAAATATACTTCACCTTGATATATATACTTTCCAATTTGATAAGACTCAAATAAATATACTTTGATACTTAATTCATTTGAAATATTAAGTACTCTATTTTGCTTATCATTAATATCCTGATCACCATTTTGACCAGATCCCGTATAAAGAATTATTTTATTTCCTTCATCATCAATAGTTTTTTTATCTTCGTAGATATCGTTAGAGTTTCTATGATTTGAAAATAAAACAAGTGAATTAGTTAAATGCGAACGTTTCATACCTCCCTGACCAGAACATTTAAAAGTACGGCATATAAAATCGTTACTATATTCTTGTCCAATTACTAATTCAGATATATGCCTTCTTTGATATGTTTGCCAATCTTTTACATTTTCTAAATCAAAGAACTCTTTCTTTTCTTTTTTTACAATAGGTACTCCCAATTCTTTCCATCTTCTTAGCGTACTGGGTTCTATTTTCAAATTTTCTATTAATTGTTTTTTAGTTAATAATGTAGTCATCTTTTTCTCCTATATCTCTAGTAGTTAACCATTTTAAAATCAGAAAGCTTTGAAAGTATTTAATAAAAAAGAAATATATTTTCCAGAGAAAATATACTTTTAGCTTA
This sequence comes from Staphylococcus sp. 231237_7MaSpsaltlick, assembly GCF_043107035.1. Taxonomy (NCBI): domain Bacteria; kingdom Bacillati; phylum Bacillota; class Bacilli; order Caryophanales; family Staphylococcaceae; genus Staphylococcus; species Staphylococcus sp. 231237_7MaSpsaltlick. Next base: position 34,255 of record NZ_JBICNX010000004.1, on the reverse strand, counting down.
TCTAAATATCAAAATACTCTTTTACAATTTGGTTCAATTGCTTTTTAATTTGAGAAAAATCTGTATTCATATCTAATGTAGTAACACTAATCTCATTGCCACTCATTTGAAATTTATTGTTCGGCACTATTTTTTCATCTGTCCTCGCGTACAACAACATACCTGAAACTATTGCTCTCTTTTCTTTTAAATTCATATCTTGGTTTTTTACATATGTAAATATTTGATAAAGGTTCGCTGAATGAATTTTATAAGTATCATAATAGCTTTGTAATGATTTAGAGTAATATTTAGCATCAATAATTAAATACTTTTTGTTGAGAGAAAGCATAATATCAGTTTTCATAGTTGGTAACATTGTTGTTTCGTTATTATCTAAACTCCATGGAATATGTGATGCTGTTACCAATAATTGTGGAAATTCTTGCTTGTAATATTCAAATATAAATTTTTCATATAATCGTGACATACGCTGCTCATCTATAAAATCCATAAGCTGTTTACTTCCTTCTCGTTTGTCTTGAAGTAAACCTTCTATAATTAGTTGGCAAATGGATATCAACATTTTATAAGTTTTATTGTTTCGACTAAATCGTAAACTCCAATTTATTGTCCGTATATTTATCGTTCCTGTATTCTCAAAATACATTAGTAGATGCTTGATACTCTTTTTTTGTTTTTTTGTAATTCTTTCTTTTAATAATAACAACATTGTTGTTTTAATTATTTGGTTCATATAATTATCTCTAGAAAACTCATCATATGTACAACTGAGTTTTTTATTCATAATATCTTGGTTTCTGATCGATTCTGAAATATCAATTTTACCACGAAGCGTTGTAAGTGACTTTTGTTGTTCGATATATTCATAATGTAAGCCCCGTTTTATTTGGTTAGAAACTCCTTTTATCAAAATTGCCGTATATAATTCAGTAGAATTATTAAACTGTTCTGTTAATACTTCTCTATAACCATTTTCTTTTAAAATAGTAAAAGCATACGATAACATATAATAAATATTTTTAATCTCTATCATGTTATTGATTCCCTTAACTTTTCAGCCCATAAATCCACTTTAGACTGTTCATCAAACCAATATTCGTTAATTAAAGGTAGTATTTCAAATTCAATAATATTAGATAATACATCTTCAGTTATAATAGACAAATTACAAAAATAACTATGACCAATTACAAAACCTTCCCCTAATGCATCATCAACTATGATTTCTGCGTTCAAATTTTGAATACATTGAATTAGTGAATCAAATTTTTCATTGCCTAAACCCTCTTGATATAATTTAAATCCTGGAGTATTAAATGAGGATACCATATTAAAGAATGCAAAGCGTCTACGTAATGCATAGTCAAGTATAGCAAGGCTTCGATCAGCAGTGTTCATCATTCCTATAATATATAGGTTTTGAGGAACTGAAAACTTCTCATCTGCATAAAGCAATTCCAACTCTGACCCTCGTTTATCATTTTCAATTAACATGAATAATTCTCCAAAAATTTTACTTAGATTCCCTCGGTTAATTTCATCAATAATAAAGAAGTACTCATTTTCACTATCTTCTTCTGCCTGTTTGCAAAAATTGTAAAATGTTCCATTTCGAAGTTCGAATCCCTTCTCTGTTGGTCTGAAGCCCATAATAAAGTCTTCATATGAGTAACTTTGATGAAATTGGACCATTTTAACTCTTTCTTTGGCTTTGAATCCCATCATTGAGTATGCTAAACGTTTTGCCGCAAATGTTTTACCAACCCCTGGTGGTCCCTGTAAAATGACGTTTTTCTTCATTTTAATTAACTGTACAAGTTTCAAATAATCAGTTGATTCTATGAAAACTTCATTTAAAAAATCCTCAGCACTATACATTGGATAAACTGTATCCGGTGTTTCAACTTTCTCTACATCATCTTGTTCGAATAGTAAATTTAATTTTTTAACAAATTCATTATAGGGCGTAATTTTAGTCAATGTTTTATTCGCCGGTTTAATAAAAATTGTCCAACTACCAATATTCTGCCATTCGATATAGCGAATACTTTTAAACTGACTATCGGAATTATATACATAGTCAGAAGTGACAATCCCCCAACCTAGAATTGTATTTTGTCCTTTTTTTGCATAGACTATGTCTCCAATTTTCATTTCTTTAGCAAATTGCCAAATTGCATTTGTAGCATTGGTATAATTACTGTCATTGTCTTGTACATCCTGTAATTTGCTTCTTATTTCTTCTTTATCACTAAATGATGTAAAATCACCTATTTCATTCCATTCAATAGACATTATGTCGTTTTCATAAAAAAACTCCCAATTTACTCCTTGAGCTCCAGGTGAAAAAATCCAATAATCTTTCGTTTGAACATCCTTATCCGCATCAGTTGTTTCAACTTCTTTAATACTAGATTCTTTTTTTTGTTTTTTTATTTCTTCTGAATGTTGCCAAACTTCATAGCTGAAATCAACAAAATCAGTTAACCCTGTTTGTGTATTAAATAAATAATTATTTAATATTTCTACAATGTTTAAATAATCTTTGCCGCTTAAATAATATGTAATTTTCGGTATTTGCTTAACTACTTCGTTTGGAATTTTACCAGACTGGTAAATATACCAAATTGAACGTGAATCTAAATTTGTATATGTTTGAGGTGAAATCCAATATAAACCACTAGTTAACTTACTATTACCTATCCCTTTTTTTGAAATTACTCGATCAAAATAGTGAATAAATTGATTAGCATGATACTCACTCTTTTCATTAGAATAATTTAATGCTGCCTCAAATAATGACCATAACTCATCTATATCATCTTCTTCTCGATCTCCAACAAAATAATAGAATGTAGCACCCATATTATTAACTGTAGGTATACTTTCAAAGCTAGTCGGTATATCTACCTCTACTTTTAAAACTTCAGCTAAATATTTAGCTATTTTAATTTTATTGGATACTCTCATAGAACTTTTATTAAACAATGCAAAAACAGTAAATGGATCTATATCCACTATATTATTATCTCTCTCTAACGTAGGTAGTTTCATTTCTGCAAGTTCATATACTTTTTTTATATCATTAATGAGTTGATTTCGCTGCTCGCGAAAATCAAGTAATCTATTAGCAAGTTTTCTATAAAATTTAATCCATTTTTTATCAACTAATTCAACCATTATTTCATCCCCCATTAAGCCTGATTTATACATCTTCCAAATGTATGCTTAATCAATATTCTTTTCTTTATATATAATTTCATAAAATGGTTTAGATTGTATTCTTTGAAGGTCACCAATAACATAGAATTCCTTTTTAGCCCTAGTAACTGCTACATTCAATAAATTTGGTTTTTCACAAGACCAGTTTACAGCACCATCTTGTTTATTATCAGTACCAACTACAAAGTATACTTTCTGCGCTTCTTTCCCTTGGAAAGTATGCACAGTACCTATAGATTTATTCACCCATCGGTTAATTGTTCCCCGTTCTATATTAGTCTTGTGAGGCAATCTAGATTTCACTAATTGCTTGATTTGATTTTGGACTGCAGAAAATGGAGAAATTACAAAAGCATTCGGTTCCATCTCTCCATTTTTGATTGCTTCATTCCAATCATTAACTAGCAATTCTAATACTTTTTCACCATGTTCTTTAACATATTGCTTTTGAAATGAGGTCCCTCTCGAATCCAACCAACCCGTTTTACCTACTTTTTCAATGTCGCTAGGTAACACCATTTTATTGTTATAAGCTATCTGATTAGCAATTGAGAACATAGGATTTAAGCAACGTCTATGCACCCATAATGGAATCCCTATCCACGTCTTCTGATCTTCCTCAGTAGCATCTTTTTTCCAGAATCCATAACGATTAGCATTGTCTGCTACAGCCTGTACAGATGTTTCTTTTGCTACTAAACGTTCAGGAACATTATAATTTTTCCGAATATTATCTATCAAATGACTTTCTAGCGTAACTACAGGTTCTATTTGAATAGGATCACCTACAGCCACCATACGTTTAGATCTATTCAAAGCACCCACTGCTGCTTGTGGAATAGCTTGTCCCGCTTCGTCTATAAATAAATGATCAATGAAACCTTGTGGTATACCTTGATACATAGATCTAAAACTAGCAAATGTCGTACTGACAATTGGAAATATCAAATGCATCACATTCCATGCATTATAAACAACCTCAGGCTTCGTATCTATCAATTTTCGTCTATCCTTAAAGTCTTTGATACCATAATAAATAGTTGTATTGTTAGCTATTAACAATAATTTATGTAAAATCATTGATCTTAGGAACACCATTGCTCTTCTATACTGTAATTCATCACTGGTCCACAAATTGGAAACTTGTCGTTCATCATAATTATCTGTATTCCAAAACTCTTTAGATGGAATCGTAAATGTTGAATCCTTCTGATAGTTGTCGAAATCTTGTACTTTATGATTAATCGTTGTTAAATTTCGCTTTATCTCCGTTAATCGTTGATTAACAGATTTTTGCTTTTCACTATTTTTAGTAATTTCTTCTTGTTTTGCATTTTTAGTTCTTTCTAAATCTAATTGCTTTGTTAATAGTTGTTGTTGCTCTTTATTATATTCTTGAAATTGTCCATCTTCTTTATCATTAATCCAAGCTTTTAATTTATTTATTAAACCTTTATTATTTGCCTTTATAGATTGCATCAAATCATTTATTATACCCAATTGTTTATCATTATAATTTATTTGATCATTCAAATCTTCCAATTCTTTATTACCATTGACTAATTCAAGTTCTATTGTTTCTAACTGCTTTTTAATAGTCTGTTTTTCACTTTTTAATGAATTTTCATCAATGATATATTGTTCATAGTCCTTATATACTTCAAAGGCTTTTATTGCTTCTTTTTTCAATTTTTCAACATTATTCAACTCATCTAAAAATAATTTTTGTTGTTCTCTCCACATTTTCATTAATTCAGAATAACTTAAATTATCATTCTCGGTTTGTAGTAATTTAGCAAAACCAAGCTTTTCATCATCTTGTTTTAACAGTTGCTCCAGCACTTTATTAATATTTTGACTTTTACCAAATACACCCGAAAACATACCCCATGCCTTTTCACCAATTAAATCTTCTGCAGTTCCTGCAAAGCAATTCAATTCTTTCACTAATTCTGCATAACTTTTTTCATATTCTGGGAATTGACATTTTTCAGGATTTCTAATCACTTCTTCTAATTTAGGTAAATCTTTTGATATATTCTCGACTGCACCATTGTTACTAGAAGCAACAACCATCTTATATTTTGAAATATCTTCTTTCAAAATATAAACATGCCTTTCATCAGTTTCATGTAACTTCTTTTTCTCAAATGCATCTTTAGGATTTTTCAGTTTAGCTAATTCTTTACCTCTTTCAACAACAAAGTGTGCAAAAACATCTTTTAATAAAGTCGTTTTCCCTGTTCCGGGTGGTCCATTAACTGAATCAATATTTGCGTCTGTATTCGTAATACGATTCACAGCGAGTTGTTGCATAAGAGATAATCTATGCTCTGTTTGTGATGGCCAACGTCCATCAGGTAATTGTGAAGGATGCAAAAATTTCTCAATAATTTCTTTGTTTTCATCAACTTCTATACGTTGACTATCATCAATTCCTTCTATATAACTTATTAAAGTTTCACTTGGATTTTTCCTTGCCTCTTCGATATCACTTATAAAGAAACTATTAAATTCCGGTTGTGGTGAATGATAATTGTTCAAGAAATCGATTGCAACATAATGTTCAAACAAGCCGTCATTGGTTGAATGTAACACTGAAAAGTACTTATTATAAGCTCTATCCATTTTTTCTAATTTTTGTTCATTAATAGGTTCATTTGCTAAAATTTCATTTACTTTCTGAATGAATTTTTTTACCGAATCATTGAATTGCTCTTCAATATTAGCATTCTTATTTCTTTCTATTTCCTTTAACGCACTCATTATCATTGGTATATGTATTGAATCACCTAAAACCTTACCATTTCCATCAGTATTGAATGTATAACCATAACAATGCGTTGTATTAGGATTATAGATATCTGAATAACTATTAAAAATATCTTGAATTTTCAGATTAATTTCATTGTAGTAAAAACAATGTCTATAAAACTTAAAAACCATTGACCCAGTTTTCTTCTTATTATCTGAAATAATAAAACGATCATCATTCCATATATCAAAATATTCATTAAAACTTTGGAGCTGAGTTTGCTTCCTTCCATTTTTGAAATAGTTTGCTGACAAAACATCCTCCATTGTATAATTCACTTCACCAGAATTTAAAGATTCAATTAACAACCATGCTGACAATGTATCCTTTACCAATTGCCCCATCATAACCCACCTTGACTAATTAATTTTATACTTAACACTATTTTAACAAATAAATTAATAGGATTAATAGCTTTCTTCAAAATAAAAAATATTGCTTTATAGCAAAATAAAGCTGTTTATTTTATTGAAAATCAAAGTAAATTATATGATTATTAAAATTCTAAAAACCACACTTAACAAAAATATCGTTAAGTGTGGTTTCAGTAATTTATTAAAATACTATTCAATAATTCTTTAAACTGTCAATTGTACTATCCTCAATAGAAACTAAATCAAGATGATCGATATCTTGATTAATTACATTGTTTTTATGTTGCACTAATAACTCTTGAACAAAGTTTCTTGCCCATCTTCCATTTGATTTGTTCGATTCTTCTAGTTTGCTATAGTTTTTTCAACTACTGTTCTTAATAATTGTTCGTTAAATTTCCAATTTTCTTTTCTCAAACTACTAACTACAATATCAGCAACTTCTGAAGGTGTATAATCCTCAAAATGAATAATATAAGGAATTCTTGATTTTAATCCTTCGTTTTTACAATTATATTATCAAATATCATACCATTCTCAAATACTATTTTTTATAAAATTAGCAATGATTAATATAATAATTACGAACAGATATAGTAACTTAGAATTATTTGCTCGTTGCTAAATGTTAAAAATATATCGCTCTTACTTTGCAAAACTAACTCTTTGAATTTACTATACAAATAATTCTTGAAATTGATATTCAGACAGTATTTGAATATAGTTTTTAAATAAAATTATTTTTAAATATACAAGGCGCTCCTTTCAAATAGCATAAAAACACCCCTGAAAATTGGGGTTCAGTACAGTTCTCCAAAATTTCAGGGGGCTTATTCAATACATCTATTTTCAAAATATTCATTTTAGCTGTAGCTATTTACCACTGAATTATTAGTAAATAGTTCTTAGGCATGTTCATTAACACGGGTATAACACGACCATTTATATAATAGATTTACGTTATTTGTTTGTGTCTTTAAAAAATTCTCTATATGCAGGGTTTGGATATTTATAGAATCCTTCGCCAGTAGCAGTACCTAATTTACCTTCATCAACATATGCTTTTAACATTTCAGCTACATTTGCCATTTGTGGACTATTGAGTGATGACATTTTTGCAATATTATAAGCTGTTGTAAGGCCGACGATATCTAGCATACCGAATGGTCCTACTGGTGCGCCTGTTGCGACCATCCATGAACGGTCAATGTCCTCTATTTCTCCTACACCATTTGCATATAAAACTTCAGCTGCTTGAAGTAGTGGTACTAATAGTGAATTTACAATATAACCTGGTTGTTCCTTTTTCACATGAATTGGTAACATGCCAATTTTATCTGCAAAATCAAGCAATTCTTCTTCATATTTTTTATCAGTATCAGCATGACCCATCACTTCAGCTGTATTATTTTTCCATACTTCATTCGCGAAATGTAACGCTAGGAATTTCTCTGGACGTCTTGTAAATTCTTTAAAATCACTTGGGATCATCGTAGAAGAATTTGACGCAAATATTGTTTTTTCAGGTGCTACTTTAGCTACTTCTTTATAAAAGTCGATGTTAATTTCTTTAATTTCAGAACAGATTCAATCATTAAATCTGCATCAGCCACTGCAGCTGTTAAATCCGATGTTAAAGACAATCGATTTAAAGACTGTTCTGCTTGCTCTACTTTATTAAAATATTCTCCATAAATTCCAACTAATTTATGTGATTTTGCCTTACCTGCAGCAACTGCTTCATCATTAATATCATAGATAGTCACGTCATAACCATGAAAAGCCACTTGAAAGGCAACCTGGCTCCCTAGTACGCCAGCACCAATTACCGTAACATTTTTAATAGTCATATGATCACCTCTTAATATATTGTGCAAAACAATTATAAATTCATCACCTAAATCTTTGATTTAAAAGAAATCAGCTCTATAATTGTCACAAATATAAGGTGCTTTAAAAAATGACAAATAAGAAATTTTTATGTATTTATAAAACATAAATAATTATCGTTATGAAAATCCTCGTATTATAAAAATATTGTATCTGGTGTCAAAGTTATGAGATATAGATTTAGTGAAGAATGAGTATACGAATTGCTCATTTAATTGACTGTTTCATAACATTTAAAATTTTATATCAAGTCGTTACTTAAAAAATCCATTTTCCTTGGTAAAAGTATTAAACCATTTATTTGTAACACACAATATAATTCAGTATAATTATCTTAATAAAATAGTTCTCTTATTAAGAGTGAGTGGAGGGATTTGGCCCTTGGAAGCTCCAGCAACAGCTTATTTGCGATGTGCTAATTCCAACAGTATTTAGACTGAAAGATGAGAAGATGTGTCATGCTCTTCTTAATTGGAAGAGCTATTTTATTGTATATAATTGTAAAGGTGGTTATATCATGAAATCATGTCGTGAACTATATGCAGAATTAGATTATTGGAAACAATTTCAGGCTAAGAACTTTTCAGGTAGTGTGTTAAAACGAGGTAAGATCAACCAAGTTGAGTCTCAGATTCGCCAACAGATTGATGTTTCAAACAATAAAGACGCGATTTTGAGAATCACAGATTCAACTCAATCATAGTTTGTTAAGCGGAGGTCTATGAGCGCTCCGCTTTTCTTCTATAATATTAAAATTTCAAACCAATTAAACGATGATAGCGTAGTATGAATTAACTGCAATTTCACATAAAATGATAATCACTATAAATAATTTAAAATTTGATTGTTTGTTACGCTCTTCATTGATAAAATTATCATAGTTATAATACGTATTTTATACAGTTGAAATCAACTTCTTTATTAAAGTTATTACTGTTCAATATCCAGTTATTTTATGGTAATATCATCATGTGTAAAAAGTAGAGATATTAAGAGAAAAGAAGGTTTATATATATTATGAAAGAAAATTTTTGGCGTGAATTACCACGTCCATTTTTTATTTTGGCGCCAATGGAAGACGTGACGGATATCGTCTTTCGCCACGTGGTTAGTGAAGCTGCTAGACCTGATGTATTTTTCACAGAATTTACCAATACTGAAAGCTTTTGTCATCCAGAAGGTGTCCACAGTGTACGTGGTCGCTTAACATTTAGTGAAGATGAACAGCCAATGGTCGCTCATATATGGGGTGACAAGCCAGAGCATTTCCGTGAAATGAGTATCGGTATGGCAGAGATGGGCTTTAAAGGTATCGATTTAAACATGGGTTGCCCAGTAGCTAATGTTGCGAGCAAGGGTAAGGGATCGGGTCTGATACTACGTCCTGAAACTGCTGCTGAAATTATTCAAGCAGCGAAAGCGGGAGGTCTACCGGTAAGTGTAAAAACACGTCTCGGCTATTATGATATCGATGAATGGAGAGATTGGTTAAAGCACGTCTTTGAACAAGATATCGCAAATTTATCGATTCACCTACGCACCCGTAAAGAGATGAGTAAAGTAGATGCACACTGGGAATTAATAGCAGAAATTAAAAAACTGCGTGACGAAATCGCACCAAATACATTACTAACTATTAACGGTGATATCCCAGACAGAAAAACTGGCCTTGAACTTGCTGAAAAATATGGCATTGATGGCGTGATGATTGGTAGAGGTATCTTCCATAATCCATACGCATTTGAAAAGGAACCGCGCGAACATACAAGTAAAGAACTATTAGGATTATTACGATTACATCTCGCATTATTCAACAAATATTCCAAAGACGAACCACGCCAATACAAACCTTTACGCAGATTCTTTAAAATCTACGTACGTGGCATGAGAGGCGCTAGCGAACTACGACACCAATTAATGCAAACACAAACGACAGACGAAGCAATCGCATTGCTCGACGAGTTTGAAGCACAAATGGAAGAAGTAGAATCCTAAATTTTTGAAACTATAAAAATCTCCCTTGATAACAAGGGAGGTTTTATTGATTATATGGGTTATAACTAACACTCCAAATAGTTATGCTTTTTATCAGTAAGGAACTTATGATTATTATTTTTGAAATATGCCCCCTTTATTAAGTACTCCACTGAAAACACGTTGATATCTATACTCATTTTGAATACTATTAGTTCTTCACATTATTTAATATTGCCATAATTTTCAAATACTGAAACTTTTTAACTCTCCCTTTCATCAGATATCAGCTAACCCATTTCCAACATACATATTCACGCTTTATATATTATAATTATTATATATAATTAACATAAGGTGGTTCTCCACTCTGTTCCGAACAAAATTTAGAATACCCAAAAATAAAAGTAGAACTTATGATACAAACTTAAAAAGAATAGGTGGATAATATTGAATATTCAGTTAGAAAATTTAAATATTAGTTTTATAAATGAAGATCCTGCACCTTTTTTTCAAGTAGAAAATGATAATAGATTAAGGCTAGATATAGACTATATTAACCGAGATAACCTTACTCGAATAGTTAATATACTCTTTAAAGATGATGATAGTATTAATCTTTCGTATTATTATGGAACTGTTTTTCCAAAAATATTTAAAGAGCCTACACGAATAGGTAAGTATATTTCAATAAACAACTGGAAAGAAGAATTAATTGAAATAGAAAATGAATTTGATGAGAAAGAAATTTATGCAATTGTAACGATTAAGTCTTTTAGAAAATCTGAATTGATTAATTACCTCTTATATTTAAAGCATGCGTTAAAAGATCCTTACATGTGTATTTATAATGAACATAATCTACTATGTAATAGTAGCGATGTTATAGATATTGTTAGCTCCTCAACGACAATGATAAACGATTTAAAATCGATTTATGAACCTATCGTAAATCACTTTTATAGTGAGGAATAAATAATTAAAACCGCCCCTATCACGGGTGGTTTTCTTTGTAACATCATCCTATTGTAATTGATTATAAATATACTTCTCTCATTTTTTACCAATATATAAACATAAAAATTTCTATTGTTTTAAATAAGCAGGTCGATCAAAAATTCCTAAACTATTTATCTACTGATGCTCCTAAATTTAATTTTGGTTGGCTGGACAAATATTAATTCGCCCGGATTGATGCAATTTTTTATAGTAGGATAACCATACTGCCGCATAAAACTCAGTAAAATCATATTTTCCGTATTAATACAATTTCGTCTTTAATTTCAATTCCATTTTCTCCAACTAGTGGAATAGTTGGCTTTAATGTTCTTGCTTTATCCACTGCATTAGGTAGTATTTCTGTTATTCTATAGCCCTTCTTTTGATAAAAATAAAGCGCTCTTAAATTCTCATTTGTTGTTATTACTTTTATTCTTTTTATACCTATATTAATAGCTATTTCTTCTGTTTTTGTTATTAAATTACTTCCAATACCAATATTTTCAATATTACTATGTAGCGAAATTATTTCTATATAATCATTAAATTTTTTATAAGATAATAGACCTAATATCTTTCCATTTTCATAAGCTATGATACCTGGTAATTCTATAAGTTCGTATGCCCCTGATGAAACAACAACACTGTCAATATTGTTATCAATTTCAAATAATTTTTCTAACTCTATTTGATCAAAATTTTGTGTTTCTATATATTGCACTGTAATCACCCTCATTTTTTATCGATTTCTAAAAATAATAAATCATCACTTAGTTGCTACAAATGTTTCAATATTAACGCTAGATTCTAAGTTTATATTACCCCCTATTTGCTCTTGTGCAGCGTTGCTTTAACTATTCACAGCTCTAAATGCTATATAAAAACATGTAAATCCCCTGACATAGCTTTACCGCTAAATTTTGAATCATATACAATTTAAATTTTTAAAACTATGTATTGCTATACTTTCCTACCATGCTATAATTGATAAAGATTATCAATTTCAATTAAAATTATTTTGGGAGTGTTAATTTTATGAAAAGAATAGTGTTTGTAATGCTATGCATGATTTTACTTTTATCAGCCTGTGGTAATAATGACAGTAAAGATAAATCAAACGACACCAAAAGTGATAATGCTTCAACAAAAACATTTAAACAAGATGATGGCACTAAAGTTAAAATACCTAAAAATCCAAAAAGAATTGTTGTTTTACATCCTACATATATTGGTACTTTAGTAAAATTTGGACATAAACCGGTTGGTGTTATAGATTTTGTTAAGCAAAATAAAACGCTCGACGATGCAACTAAAGGCATTAAAAGAATAGGCCAGGGCAATATTGAACAAATTGCAAAAACAAAACCAGATCTGATCATTACAACTCAAGAAGATAAAAATGCTAATAAGCTTAAAAAAATTGCACCAACATTACAGATGGATGCAATGAAATCGAATTATAAAGAAACGACTAAAGAACTCGGCGAAATTGTAAATGAGCAAGATAAAGCTAATAAATGGTTAAAAGAGTGGGACAATAAATTACAAAAAGATAAAAGTGCGCTTGGTGATAAAGTTAAAGGAAAAACAATTACTGTTTTGCAATCAACACCAAAAGGTATAAGTGCATTCGGTCAAAACTACGGTCGTGGTACTGAAATAGTTTATGACGGATATGGTATGAAACAACCTAAGTTATTAGAAAAAGAAACGAAAAACGCTTATATGGCTACACCATCTGAAGAACAACTTGCAGATTACACAGGAGATTATATTATCTTAGCCACAATGGGAGAAAAACCTCCATTTACACAGAAAGCAAATTGGAAAAATTTAGATGCAGTAAAAAAAGGACATGTTATTAATTTAGATTTACAAGATACACAGTATAATGATCCTATCTCTTTAGAAAAGCAAAGAAAAATTATTTTAAAACAACTAAAAGATATGAACTAAATTCAATCACTGGGCGATACAACAAATAATAAAAATCATAATGGGAGTTATGAATTAAATGCAACACCCAAGGACACAGTAGAATTTCACAATCGTATGAGTGACAAGTTAAGTCTGTGTGTAAATGTCAATTTGTGATAACAGCATATGAATAATAGAACGTGGGACAAAATCCCCAGAAAAATAGCACTCAGATAAATTTCATTTATCTCGGTGCTTCTTTTTATTTATAGTATTATTGGCTTGCTATACTAAGGGACAACTTTCGCCTATAGTCTTTAGAACGACCTATTCTCTCAGGAATACTGCTAAAACACGTCATCTAAATATGTAATTTTATATTAAAACACTTTAAAAAATTAGTCCTTCATAAATCTAACTGAATTTATCTAACCTAATCATTAGTAATACTACTTAGAAACTGTAAAAGAGAGACTAAATACCACTTTACAAATAATGTTCCTGAATAAACCTCATTTCCTATTAATGACATACTCCTATTTTTCTTCTCATTCCATCCACGATACCAATCTTCTCTTTTTCCCTACCTAATAATCGTTATCAAAACTGTATAGACAAACAAAATCACTCGATAGTTTCATGTGAAGTTAAGATTGATATAGCAAAAAATTTTCAATTTATTATTTATCAAAAATTCGTCCAAAAATATATTGCTAAACACAATATTTTAAATATATAATTATAAAGAAAAATTGCACTCAACTTTTTAACTTAAATACAAATGAAGGGAAACTAATTAAGTGAACAGAAAAATTCATCTAAAACATTATATTTATAATATTATATCAGTTCTAATAATTATTGGTTTAATTGTGGTATTTCATGCTAATAAAATTAGTGCCTCTGAAATCAACACAAATGAAATACAGTCAACCAACTATAAAACAATTGAAGATATACCAACTAAAGTAAAATCAGATTCCAATGATATCAAACAAACCAATCTAGTTGTAGAAAAGAATAAAAAGCAACAAACAACTCTATCACAAAATAATAGTTTATTAAAGCAACCCAATACAAGTAATGATATAAAGACACAAACTGACAAACAATCAATTAAAAATACAAAAACAAGTGCAACGAATCAATCAAAAACGCAAAATCATATAGTAAAGCATAGTAAACCTAAACAATCTTCAAGTATAGTCAAAGCCACAAAACCTCAACAACTACTACATTCAAAGAAAGCAACAAAAGTTAAAAAGAAACCGGCAAAAATAAAGCATAAAATTTACAAAAATAAAAAGGTTATAATTCCAAGTAAAAAGAAACAAAATGCAGTAGTTAAATCTACTAAATTAAAAACAGCACATAAAGGTTTACCAACAAAAAAAGCAAAATCAAATGGTACTAAAAAGTTAAAAGCGCAAACATTATCAACAACTGTAAAAAGCAAACAATCAAAAGCACAAATTAAGAAGGCAAAGGCTTCTAAAGCTGTAAAAGTAAAGGTTACTCCAAAAACTAGTAAAAAAACAAAGACAAAGAGTAACTACTATAATAAAGCGCCTAAGGCTTGGTCATCAAAAATACCTGGTAGTGATAACGTTCGAGACTTTGGACAAACGACCAGTGCATCTGGTATCAACGATGCATTAAAAATCATGAAAGCTTCTGGAAATAAAGGACTTACTTTAGAACATACAAATGCAAAATCAGCCAATATTGCAACTATATTCAATTGGAATCCCACAGCAAAATCATTAACTTATGGTACTGGGACTGCAATTGGCAATCACACAATATTGACAGCGAATCACGTTATTAATGATCAACAAGCACATAAACCAATGACACCTTCATCAACACAAAATTTAAGAATAAATTTATTACAAGAAGGCTCGAAAATAGTACGTACACTCAAAGTGACTGGTGTCAAAATGTCACAATATGGCGATGTTGCCCTATTATATACAGATGAAGATATTTCAAAATATATGAAAATACGTAAAATTGCTAATGAAAAATCAATTACGAATATCAAAGCTAATACACCTATTCACCTATATCATTATGGCTTACCGACTGGAAAATTCAAAAATGACCCAATGGGTACTATGTACTATTCAAAAGGCAAATATTCACTCATGGCACGTAATGTAAATCCAATGGGGTATTATCAAATTATGGCTGAGCCTGGCTCTTCTGGTGGCGCCATTTTAAATAGTAAAAATGAAATTTTAGGCGTACATGCTTTTAGAATTGATTCAGGTGATTATAAAAAATATCATTTGAATACAATGGCAGAGTTAAGAGGCAAATTACGTAAAGATATCATTAATAATATAAAATAACATTTTAGTCGCTTATCTTTAAAATAGACAGACACTAAATCCGTGACAGTTATATAAAAGCACCTCCATATCAATCATTTAAAATGAAAAATATGGAGGTGTCTTTTTCTATTAAAGTTAAATATTAACAATATATTAAACTCATAATAGTAGGAACTTAAAAATCTCTTTCTACAATCCAATAAATTAAATACTGAAGTATCTGCTTATTACTATGTCTATATTTGTATGCAACAAAGCACGCATCCACAACATCCGTATTCACATACAGACATAGACAATGACTCAGTGTCTTCAATTAAATCATCATAACGACAATCTTACTATTCGTACAATCCTAATAATTCTTGATCTGTCGTGATATATTGTTTAAATTGCTCGACATATGCATTAATTTCCTCTTCACTAATAACTAATGCATTATTAAGAATAAATGGTCGTAAGTACTTAGTACCTATTAAATTACTAGTTGCTTGTAATGGCCGTAATAATTCTTCGACAGTATATTTGACCTCGCCATCTCTTTGATAGCCTACAGCTCCTGTTGTTGTTGACACCAATAGCTCTTTACCATGAAGTTGCGTACCCGTAGAACCGAATGCCCATCCATAAGTCAACACATCATCTTGCCATTGTTTAAGTAATGCAGGTGTGCTGTACCAGTAAAATGGAAACTGTAAGATAATACGATCTGCTGCAGCTAAGTGTTTTTGTTCTTCAGCGACATCTATTTTAAAGTCAGGATATAAGTCATACATACGACGAACGATTACATCATCACTATGCTCTAATCCCTCTGCAATTGCTCTATTCACTCTTGATTCTTCTAAATTTGGATGAAAAACTAATACTAATGTTGTCATTTTATTGCTCCTTTGTATTTTTTATTTGATGTTTAAGATAATCAATTCGCATGATTTCTTGTTCCTTTTCATGAATTTCCTTTAACAATGCTTGACGTTGATTACATAATTGCTCATATTGCTTCTGCTTCGAATTATCCATATCACACAGTAAATTGGTTAAGCATATCGAGTGTCTTTTTAAATGCGTGACCATCTTCTGGTAGCTTAAAGCCTTCACCACTATTTAAAGTAGCTATCAAATCCATATCTTCTGCTGATAATTCAAAGTCAAAAATATCAATATTCTCTTGCATACGCTTAACATTGACAGTTTTTGGTATTGCAATAATATCTCTTTGCATAAACCATCTTAAAATAATTTGCGCGACGGATTTATTGTATTTTTCACTTAACTTAATAAGTTCTGGTAATTCAAAAACGTTATTACCGCCATTAGCAAATGGTGCCCAAGCTTCCATCTGAACATCGTATTCTTTCATTAAATTATGATCCTCGACACGTTGATGGAAGACATTCGCTTCAACCATATTAATTGCTGGTTTCACTTCGTTAAATGTGATAAATTCCACTAATTTTTGTTGCGTAAAATCATCTACACCTATCGCACGAATTTTACCTTCTTGATACGCTTCTTCTAAATAACGCCAAGCGCCATATACATCACCTATAGGTTGATGAATTAAATATAAATCAATATAATCTAAATTTAGTTTTTTTAAAGAGCGTTCTAAACCTCTTTTCGCACCTTCGTATGAGTTGTCAGTCAACCATAACTTAGAAGTGATAAATAGCTCTTCTCTAGCTACCTTACTTTGTTGAATGGCTCTACCAACCGCTTCTTCATTTCCATATGCTGCAGCCGTATCAATTAAACGATATCCTGCTTCAATCGCTTGAACTACTGTTTGCTCTGCTTCTTGTAAATTTGTAACACGAAAGACCCCTAATCCTAATTTCGGCATTTCTACACCATTATTTAATGTTAAATATTCCATTGATTCACGTCCTTAAAATTAAAAAAGAGTATTCCTACTTGGGATACTCTAAGTGTAATTTGGCATTAAAGAAATGTATAATACTTATATCAAATGATTTGTTATTCATTTATTGTATTTCTTTGATGTATTTTAAAAATGCATCTGTAACTCTCGAATTAGGCTTCTCTTGATGCCACGCCAAGACAGAACTTAATTCTAATTTAGGTTCAAGAGGAATAAACTTTAAATCGTCATAATGATGATTTAAATTAAGTGTAATCACCACGCCTTTACTCGCTTTAGCCATAACTGCAGCATTATAACTCAAGTTATAGCGAACCTTCCAATCCATATCTTTAGCATACTTGCCTGACCAATGAGCAAGTTCCTGTTGTACAACCCTGTCAGAAATCGTAATTACTTTTGTCCCAACTAAGTCACCAGGTTGAATACTTTCATAATTGTAGTACGGAGAAGCTTTATGAACCAAAGTGCCCCATACTTCCCTTTGATTCATACGGATTACTTCATATTTACTTAACTCTACAGGCTCAACTAATAAACCAATATCAATCAACCCTTGATCCAACCAAGCTTTTATATTATTGTTATTCCCACTGTTCAGAATAAACCTAACATCCGGGTGTAGCTCTTGGAATCCAGCTATCCACTCAGACAATTCCTCCATACTTTGCAATTCGCCACAGCCTATTTCAATCTCACCTATTAATTCCTCACTTTGTTTCAGCTCACTTTTAGAACGGTGAGATAAATCAACCATCTCTTGCGCACGTCTTCTAAACAATAACCCTTCATCAGTTAATTCAATATGATGATTACTACGTTTAAATAACGAAACTTCCAATTCAGCCTCTAACTGTTTCAATTGCCTAGATAAAGTCGGCTGAGTCACGTGCAGAATCTGTGCAGCTTTCGTAATATTCTCTTCCCTTGCCACCATTAAAAAATATTCTAAAACTCTAATATCCATTGATTCACCTACTTTTATGTATTAATTGTGCTATCTTCGGCACTGACCACCAAAAGTTATATTTTAGTTTAGTATAATATTTCAAATACCAGTTTCCTAATTATTAAGGCCATTTCGTTATAGTTATTATGATGACAACTGAAATTTTTGGAAAATAAAATTAGAAAAAGTGAATCACAGTTTGGACATATGGAAAGGTCATCCTTATTAAATAATGATGATGACCTTTTAATCTTTATTCTTTACACTATGTTCAAATCAGAAAGAGAATCTAATATTTGATTCTACAAATTAAACTTTTGGCTATCTGAAATATACATATACATTTCATCATCCCTCTAAAAAACCGCATCACTTCTGATAAGCTTCCCCCTATTACTGATTTTGCAAAATATCTACCAAATATAATCTTAAGAGCTTATATTCAATCAAAATATAAGTAAGACTACTTAAGCCAATAAATTTATACCAGTATTTCTCAATTAATGAATTCAATGACATTTCAAGGTTATATATTTTGGTTCTCCGTCAAATTGGATTGATGAACTACATCCTAAAGATTAAGCAACTACGTAATTTGGTTGCTTAATCTCTTTTTTTATATAATCTGCATAAAGCCTAGAACATAATATGATTCTGTTTCGCAAATGATAGTAATTTCTATAACCAAAAGAAACACGTTTAATTAATTTGATTTTATTATTAATTCCTTTGTATATTTAATGTATTCGCTATATTTGCGAAGAGAACGTATCACAGTTTTAAATCTTGAATGTAGACTGGATATATTAACTGTTGATAATAATTGAATAAATGTATGATAATTATTATTTTTAAGACATAAACGGAGTTTATTCACATATTGATATGTATTATCTAATTTTGAATCCAGTGAAAGTATATAACCAACAATTCCTTTTTCAGTTTTCCATTCTTTAAATAATTTAACTTTTTTATAATGAAATAATTCTAAATACTCTATTGGTTTTAATACAAGCTTCCAATAACGTTTGCACTTATTATAATCTGGATTATTTGTATATCGAATGGCATTCATTGCCGCAACACGAGCTATATTGAGTGCACGATTAAGAGCTTGTGCTATATGGAAACGATCAATGATTATTTTGCCATTAGGGAATGTAGTTTTAATCAGACTAATGTATGGTTCATACATGTCAATCGTAATCGTTTTAACTTTTTTACGTTCGTTTAAAGGAAAACGAGAGAAGTACGTCTTTAAGGCAGATAACCTACGGTCTTCGACAATATCAACAATACAATGTGTTTGAGCATCAGCAAAAATAAAACTCATACTACCAGCTACGTTTTTACACTTTTAAATTCATCCATCATTATATGTTCTGGTAAAGATTGAAATGGAGTATGATAGAGTTGACGTGCAGTCTTATCTATATAGCATGAAACTGTACTAGGTGAAACGAAACAAGCTTGTGCTATGGATTTTTCCGATCGTATTTCATTAGCTTTATTTAAAATAGCAAACTTCGTGTTATTTGAAATATTACAGAAAGCATCTACAAGATTTGTTTCAGCAGTAAAATAAGATTCACAGTGTTTACAATAAAAACGTTGTTTAGCTAATATTAAATAGCTAGGACGTTCATTCATTTTATTTAGTGTAATTTTAGATTTTTCATTCCATTTTTAATAATCATTTTATTACTATTTTCATAACCGCACATAGCACACCTTGTAGGTGTGTAAGTCAGTTTGTCAAAATAAAATAGACGGTTCCAACTTTTAACGACTTTCTCCTCAACAGTTTTCTCAAATTTTATATTTTTATCTTTAATTCCAAGCGTTTTTGTTATAAACTCATTCATAGGCGCATTATCTCCTTCTTTATTGTGTGGTAACTTTAATTATAGAGATATTTGCGCCCTTTTTATATGCATAAAAAAATTGGACTGTTGAGAATAATTTCTCATCAGTCCAATTTATTATAGAGCCGGTAAAATTTACTACAATAGACTAATCCTTCTTGGTAAATGACTTTTTCACTTCTTTAACTGCAAATATTGTATTTTAAACACTAAGCAAGTACCTACAATATAAAATAAAATACCTAGTACAAGTACAATTAAATCAAAACTGTGAAATATATTTCCATATAATTGTTCACCAATGTTATTAAACCCTTGGTTCATGGTTACCAAGAATACGATTCCCATAAATGTTATTACTGAAAATGTACCTATAATTGATATGTATATTGTGGGTTTTGCCACATTTTCAAATATAGGTTTATTACGTTTCGGTGTGTATACCACAAGCCACATTGCATTTAGTGCAATCATTGCAAAACATCCTATACCTAAAATAAAACCTTTTACACTTAGCATGCATAAAATACCACCTATTGCTAGTACAATCCACCAACTACGATTCATATTTCATGTCCTGAGTTTCTTGACTCATTTGTTTTTTCTTTTGTTGAATCAATAAAATACCACAAATTAACCAAGCAATAAATGTAATCATATTAAAACTCACAACTGCACCTATAATATATAATATACCGCTAGTTTTTAACGAAGTTTTCATCTTTTTCAAACCAATGATGCCTAAAATATCAGCAATAATTGCAACGATAAACAACACACTAAACAGAATTGTAAATGTTAATTTAGATGTTGCTTCATTTTGTACTGTCACTTCTCCATTTACAGTAGTAGTTAAATCTGGACTAAGTACTCCTGTAATCGTTAAAATCAAATACACCAAAAATATTAATGCTAAAAAGCTTTGTAATATAATTCCAATGAGAGATGTCACTTTAATTATTTTATTCATTTAGGTTCTCCTCTTAATTTATATAATCTATTATTCTATTCTTTCTTTTTTATAATCTGCTTTATGCTCTTTAACATACTTTTCTGGATTTATGTCTCTTTTATAATAAATTTTATCGTTTTTAAATTCATAAGTAGCCAAAAACATTTGATCTTTATCTTTAAATAATTTATATCCAATAATAATTAGTTTTCCATTTTTATACACATAAACATTTGTGTTTTTTTCATCAAATTCTTTTACAACATCTGAATTTTGTTTAGCCATTTCTTTATGTGTTTCTTTTTGTATATCTAGAACCTTATTAATGTTTTTTTGATACTTGTCGTCGTTATTACTACAAGCTGAAAGTAAAACTGTCATCATTATCAACAACACTCCAATTCCCCTCATATTTCAACACCTATCTATTATTTTTTAAACAAATCTTGTAATTCGAATGGTTTTTTATCTGCTTTTAAAAAGAACTCCCAAAAATGATATGCCGGTTGTCCTGAAACCTTATTTTCTCTAAATGATCTTACATGCAGGAGTCTAAAGTAAAATGCTATAAAATAAAGCAATGGAATCATATATAATATAGATAATACTTTGGTTGCTTTCACTCGGTTACACATTTCTATATCTGAGGCATCACAAGTTACTTTTCGAGTAAATAAAAAATATGTAATGATTTCAATAATAATGGTTATTATATAAACACATATAAATGTAAATAGTACCGTCAAAGCCAAGGTATCGATAAGATTATCATTGTATGAAAAAAACAGTGGTACTATAAATGGTAAAGGTAAACCAAATAAGAATACTATAAATGGCAGTATTTCAAAAGCTAATAGTTTTTTATTTACACTTTTTATTTCTTTCAATATTAACACTCCTAATTTAACATCTTTTCAATACTAGATGAAATAGAATTAATAGCATTCTCTAACCCTACTAACACTCCTCCTAAAGAACTAACCTCATTTTCCATTTCGGCTATTTTATCAATTAATTTATCTATATTTTCATCAATTTTATCTACAGTATCTTGTAAAGAACCGTTTATCAAGTCTTCTTCGCTTTTTTCTTCCCATTTTTTATTATTATCACCTATCCAATAATCATATTCTTTAAATATATTATGACTAGATTTTTTATGTTCTTTAACATCATCTTTTAGCTTCTCTAGTTTCTTTTTGATTTTTTTTGCTTTTTCTATTTTTTCATTTAACTCACTCATTTTTGCTTGGGTTGCTGCTGACTGACTTTTTTTTGAATTCAGAGTATTTAACAATTCTATTTTGGACATAATCCCCCCCCCTTACCATGTTATTTTAACTTTTCCACCAAAAATAAACTTAGCATCAACCTCTATACCATGTGATCCTACTTGCGCAGCACCTCCTGCTTGAGCTCCTACACTAGCTCCCACATCAACATTTACTCCACTTATTTTCAAACCTCCATCTATTCCGGCACTAGCTCCGACTGCTTCCGCTTGCGCCCCTACACCATCTCCACCAGCATTAACTCCTGCTTTTGCTGATAACACATCTCCATATGCTGCACCATGTACATTATTTTTATCTTCTCCTATTTCCCCTTGTGCTCGAGCATCTATAACTTGTGCCTCTGCATTTGCTTTTATATGCTTATTAGTTATTTCTGCTTCTCCTCTAGCACTTGCTACCTCAATTTGTGCTGCTCCTTCTGTATAATCACTTTTAACTTTACCGTCTAAGCTGCCAACCAATGCTTCTCCACTAGCTCCTGCACCGTCTTTACTAGAATATGCTTTACCTTTTACTGCACCTATTTGTGATGTGCCTACGGCGTGACTATCGCTACTATAACCTTGTACTCTCTGCAAAGCACTATTTCCATCTGCATATTCTACAGGACTGTCTGCTTTCATTTTTTTGAATTCGCCTGAATCAACTTGATTTTCATACCATTTTTCTCTTGTAATAGAATTGATTTTTGAAGTTATTATTCCATTTTTATCATGAATTTCATTCGTTAACTTTTTAATTTGTGTTAATAAACCATTAATATCACTAGTTATTGAACTTAATGATTCTACGCCAGATTTATCCATCTCATCTAATTTTTCATTAGTTTTAGTGATTTTTTTCTTACTTTCTCCATAATCACTTTCAACTTTTTCTTTTTTCAATGAAGAAGTGTTTATAAATTCCGAAGCTTCATTAAGTATGCTTGATGAATCAGAAGTCACATCAATAAATTCATTTTTCATTTTCTGCACTTTTTCTTTGGTATCACTTAATGTTTTCGATCCTATTTTAGCATCACTATCTTTATCACAATCTTCGCCTAACTCTTTTAATTTTTTAACTGCTTTTTCAAAATTAGTTATCACATTAATTGATCTAGCAATAGTACTTATATGAGCAACTTCCACATACTTTTTTATACTATCACCTGCCTCACCTTTAATACTACTTGTTCTCGACAAAAACTTGCATTCTGTATAATGATCATACAATGCTTCGTTTAATTTTTCTTTCACCGAAGATGTTTTCTCTAGATAATCATTTATTTCTGAACTTACTAATCTAGGCATATATTTGTCACCTAACTTTCATTTGAAATTTTACTAGCATTATTTTGGTCATTTTCTTTTATTGTTGCTGCAATTTTATCCATTGATTCTGCATCAGTTTTTATCATTTTTGAATACATATTTATAGCATCTGTTAAATCATCAATTAATTCATCTAACTTATCGATACTATCTAAAATTATTTCGTTTTTTGCTTCTTTTATTTCCTCTACTGATGTTGATTTAATTTTAGTTTCACCATTTTCAAATTTACTAAGTTGATTTTGAAATTCTATTGGATCTAAGTATATTTCTTTCGCCATTTTTACACATCCTTAAAATGTATTTCAAAATTTTCTATTATTGTATTTTCTAGCAACGTATTTAAATTGTCTAACTCTAATTCATTTAAATTAAACAAAATGTTATCCAACATCAAATTACTACCATTTAATTTCGCTAATATTTCATAAAAGTTTCTTTTATCATCTAAGTATAGCTTTTCAATCGATTTTCTAAGTAGATAGACATAGCGATTAAATTGTTCTTCGGTAACTTGTATACCGCTTATCATTTTTTCAAAATCTATTTTTTTACCCACTATTCCTATTTGTTTTTTTGTACTATGAATTTGAAATCTACCTTTATAGAGATGCATCCCTAATATTAATAAAATCGAGTATTCATATTCTTTTCCACTAAAACTCGAACTATATAATAAGTAACCTAAATAATTATCAGAATTTCTAGCCACTTCGTTTATTACTTTTTGCTTATTTTTCCTATTACTAGTGGGATAATAAAATTTTTCTTTTCTTTTTTGAAACCTTTCTAATTCATCCTTGTTTAAAATATCATGGCTTATATTTACCATAATATTTTCTTGAAATATCATTTCTTTAACAAATACTATTAAATTTTCACTTTTAAAATCCCATATATCATTTATTATTTTTTTTAAATCAAAATCAAAATATTCATCATATTGTTCCATAAATTTTAAAGTAGCTCTAAATTCAGTGTTTATAAAATTAAATTTCATATCTTCTTTTGCACTACTGATAGCTTTGTTTAAAATTTGTTCGTTTATTTCTAAATTTTTCAAGTATCTCACTATTGTATTATACACAGTTTTATAGTTGTCTAAAAATTCTTGTTTCATATGGAATTCAAATGAAATAATCGTACAGTCCATATAATTGTTAATATCCACTTGTATGTTCATATTCAACAACAATTGTTGAATATAATGCGCATAGATAATTGGAGTTGCATTTACAAAACTGATTTTTCCTTTTTCACTAAAATTAACAATAGACTGTCCTATTCCAGTGCCAATTATAAAATGAGTATATATTTTATCTTCACTTAAAATACCATTACTGCTATTTAAATCAAACTTCATTTTTATCCCTCCTTAGTCAAACAGTCGGATGCGTTTATAGCTATACTCTGAAATATTATACATTTCCTTGTGTTTAAGTATGGGTTCATTAGAATTATATTTCACTTTGATTAAATCTTGTTCACTAATACTCATGCCTATAAATGCTTCGCTTACTATTTCTTTAAGTAATTTAGCTTCTGTTTTAAATCCACCTATCGTATCTTGATATAAGCCAAACACAATTGGATAAACGTTATTCTTAGGTCCATCTAAGAAAATCGTCTTAATTTCCTCATTCGTAGGATTTGCAACATTTATGAATTCTTTATAATCGGTTATTACAACAAACCATTGTTTTTGAGGTTCAATATTTTTAATGAAATTTACTAATTCTTTTTTAAATCCTATGACATCTTGATTATCATCACAATAAAGATAATTTTGATATTGTGACTGTTTTAATCGACCGTTAGGATCTAAGACTGCTATTTCGTAGCTTTTCGCTACATCATTTAATTGTTTTTCTAGAATTTCAAAACCTACATCTAAGTCACTCGGCTTGGATGAAGTAAATAGATTTGTTGAATCTAGCTTAATTCCAACTGGTTTTACTTCTTCAAATTCTAAACCTATTGGTAATATTTGTTCATTTTTTATCAAGTTGTCAAATTCATATTTTTCTTTAAATACTTCAATTTCAACTTTCTCCGGCATCATTGGAATGTGTGCTGGATAATCGCCTACATAGTGTTCTTTCATTTGTGCAACTTCGTCTTTAATTCTATCGTTATAAGTTTGACCATCTTTCAATTTAAATGGCTGTGCTATTTGCATTTGTGTGAAATTATCATCATTTATAGCTGCACGCCCTTTTATGTCTTTTACACCTTTTTTATAAGAGCCAATAATATTTGTTAATTCGCTATTTTCAAATAAGTACAGAGCGATACGCGTTTTTATATTTGTGAAAATTGCTGTTTTAATTGCATTTGATCTAGAGCCTGTTAATATTATATAAATTCCTAATGCCAATCCTTCACGTGTAACCTTAGTCATCATTTCTTCAAAAGATTCAACAAATGGCGTCTCTTTTACAGTGTCATAATTGTCAATAATCACAAAAACATTGGGTACAGCATTCTGCGTTTCTCTATTATATTGTTCTATATTGACCACACGCTCTTGACTCAGTAATTGTTTACGCATTGAAATCAATTGATTCACGCGTTTAATCGCTTTTTCAATCTTGTCCTCTTGATCTACTGTAAAATAATCTGCAACATGTGGGACATCAGATACAGGCATCAATCCATTTGTTCCAAAATCAAATAAATACATATGTGCTTGATCTGGACGATAATGACGAGCAATATCAAATATCGCATTGTGTAAGAAAGTTGTACGTCCATATCCAGGACTCCCAATGACCGCAATATGGCCGGACTGTTTTAACTTAAATGATAATGGTCCTTGATATTGTTCTTCTGGAACATCTTTTAGTCCTATTGTTAACTCTACTTCTTGTGGTCGGTCTGACCATAACTTTCTAAAATCTGTCTCTATTAAATCCGTTTGGTAAACAGCTTCTGGCAATGGTGGTAACCATGGACGTTTGACACGTTCCACCCCTAAATGTTCAGTGACTTGATCAATGTGATTTATCACAGCTTCTAACTCTGTTTGTGCTACTTCAGTCTCACTATTATCCAAACCACTTAAATCTTTGTTAATAGGTTGAAGTTGCCCAAATTCATTTATCATATATATCGTTTTATCTTCAACTTCCAGCGTTTCACCTGAGGTATTATATGATGCACCACTCCATGCAGATTGGAATAATTCATAAATTTCATTATTACCTACTTGTAAATATGCACGACCAGGTACTGTTATATCTGCTGCATCAGGTGTTTTTAATATTTCATTACTGTCTTGTTTATCTTGAACTTTCAAAGCTAATTTAAATTTAGAGTTTGACCAGATTTGGTCATCCACTACACCTGATGGTTTTTGTGTAGCAAGAATTAAATGTATACCTAATGAACGACCTATACGTGCGGTTGATACTAGTTCTTTCATAAATTCCGGTTGCTCAGATTTTAATTCTGCAAATTCATCTGAAATAATAAATAGATGTGGCATTGGTTCTGTAGCTACCCCATCTTTAAAGAGTTTATGGTATTGATTAATATGGTTCACATCAAATTCACCGAAAAGTCGTTGACGTTTACGCAACTCCGCTTTTATAGAAGTCAATGCACGCATAGCTTCATCACCATCTAAGTTGGTAATTGTACCTACTAAATGCTTTAAGTCTTTAAATAGATTCGCCATACCTCCACCCTTATAGTCAATTAATAAAAATGCTATTTCGTGTGGGTGGAAGTTGATAGCTAATGATAGGATATAGGATTGAATAATTTCTGATTTCCCTGAACCGGTTGTTCCTGCGATGAGACCATGAGGACCATGTGCTTTTTCGTGTAAATTTAATGACAAAATATCGTCTTTACCACGTACACCCAAAGGCACAGACATAGTTTTAAATGTTTCATTTTGTTGCCAACGTTGCTTTATATTGAGTGCCTCTACTTCTTTAACGTTATACATTTGTAAAAATGTAATACTGTTTGGTATTGCATTTTTCATATGCTCTATATGATTCAAATTCGCTAACCTGCGAGCAATATATTCTTTATTAATATCGCCACTACTTTCAGGTGTGAACTTTAACTGAACCAGTTCTTCCTCTTTCATTACTAGCTCGCCCTCTGTACGTGATTTGATATCAATAATAGTTCTAACATGCTCAGGTAAACTTTCAATAACATCATCAACAAAGATTAGCGAAATACCATATTCTGACAAGTCTTGATTAATATATTCTAATATTACGTGATCGATAATTAATGACATATCTGTAATTACAAATATGAGATGTGGACTAAATATAACTTTTTCATTTCCTATGTTTTTTTCACGTACAGTTTGAATCCGTTCCTTTATCAAACTATACATAGACGTTAATATTTGGTCACGAGTTCTTTGGTTGTAAACAAACCCTCGTATGTTTTGAGTTGTAAAGGTCATATGCGGCAACCATCTCGACCAATTAAATATTTCACGTTCATCCTCACGTATAACAAATAAAAACTCTATATCATGATAACTATGAAACGTGGACAATTGTATGAGCATTTTTTCCAATTCTTCCACAATTAACTTACGATTACCTACATATGCAATTGGTCCATGTATTAAATCATTAATTAATGGAGCTTGTTCCACATCTTTGTAATATTCATATACTTCTTTGGCATCATCAAAAAGCTCATCTCTCCGCTGGATAAACTCATCTTCTTGGTAATCAAGTTCAAATGATTTTTTTATATTTGTTATTCCTAATTTATAGTGTAAAAAATCATGATGGTGCACCGTTTTTTCATATATACGCGATGCTTTTTGTTCGACTATATCTGTAATTTCAGGTAACGTGGGATAATGAAAATTAAGGCTAAACCGCTGAACTTGAATAGCTTTATTAATTTCTTTAGATTTTTCATTTAAGTACTGCTTATAGTCTTTTTCTCTTTTTTGGACTTCTTCTCTATACCTTTTCTTCTCAGTAAAGTATGTCGTTATACCAAATATAATAGTTACCAAACTCATACCAATCATCATGAAAATATACACACCTATGGGACGTACTAAGAATATAACTACTGTCAACGCTATCATTACCAATGGGGGAATAATTGCTCTCCATATCATCGTATTATTTTTTTGAATTGGTTGAGGCGGCTTTTCAATCTTAATTTTATCTGTAGGTTCACGATGTATAATTCTAGGCGAGCGATGATAGTCATTAATCTCTTGTTCGTTTGTATCTATTTCATTTTTTATTACACGTATTAATTTAGATTTTGCTTTTTTATGTGAACTTATAGTTATGCCATCTTGTAGAATTTCAAGACAAACACCCTCTATAAATATTTGATCGCCTATATACAATTTGTTCACTTTATCTTTTCTTAATTCATAGTTAACATACACATCTATATCGCTATCATGGTATAACCTTACGAATCCTTTCTCTTTAATAATATTGATATCTTTAATCATTAACACACTTGATAAATCTATTAATGAAATATCTTCAAATTCATTTGGTCCAATGGTCATAACTTCTTGTGCTGATGGGTATGAAAATGTAGTCATATCACCTTCATTAAATATCGATATTGTTAAGTCACCATGATTCGTTTTTCTTACTAATGATTTAAATATAGTAGTGTGGTTCGCCTGCCACATACCTTCATCATTTTGCTCTAAATGTATAACTTCATCTAAATTATCAATAATAATGTCAGCCTCTTTATCATTGCTGATTGTGTATGTTCTATTATCTATTAGATTCAGTACTTTTAATTGCTCTTGATACTTTATCACCATCTTAAGCATAGCTAGTGACTCACCCCAAACTATTTTTTACGTTCTGCTTCTTGTCTCTTCTTTTTATCATCTTGTTCTTGTTTTTTTTGTTTCTTTTCATTTTCTTCTTGCTGTTTTAATTTTTCATCTTTTTCTAGATCTGCTTTTTCTTGATTTTGATTTTGTTCTTCTTTAACTTCTTTTTCTTTATCTAAAATATCTTGCAGTTTTTCGTTATACTTTTTAGTTTCCTCTGAACGTTTTTCATTGGATAGATTAGGGTTATTTTTTATACCATTTAATTTATTTATTAATGTTAGTTTCATGATGTCATTATCATCTAAGTATGTCGCAATGTTTAAAGATTCATCTAAATGACCTTGACCTAGTTCCACCCAATACAATAAATAATCTTTATTTGAGTTAGGCGTTATGTTTTTTAACAGATTCTCTTTTTTAGCTTTTTCTAGACCTTGCTTATTCGTTTCTATATAACTCTTTGCATAAATATAAAGTGCTTCTTTATCTAATTTTTTAGCATTTAAATCCTCATAATCTGTTAAAACTTGTGAATAGTTATCTTTTGCATATGATTTATAACCATTTTCAATCTGATGATTCGTCTTCATTATCGAGAAATATGTATATGCTAAAAATGCCATTAAGGTAATTGCAATTATTCCACCTATAATTGCCATCCATTTAAAAGTATTATATTTTGTTTTTCTTACATAATTGAAATTGTTAGAATAATCATGTTGTTGTTTATCGTATTGTTCATTTAAAAAATCTATTAATTCATTAAGTGATTGCGTTGCAATAACTTTCTTTTCAAATGGTGTTCCTTTATGTAATTCTAAATTTCCTTCAACTAA
Source organism: Staphylococcus sp. 231237_7MaSpsaltlick (assembly GCF_043107035.1). NCBI lineage: Bacteria > Bacillati > Bacillota > Bacilli > Caryophanales > Staphylococcaceae > Staphylococcus > Staphylococcus sp. 231237_7MaSpsaltlick. Next base: position 3,815 of record NZ_JBICNX010000004.1, on the reverse strand, counting down.
TGCATTAAAAGAAGTTTTAGTGTTAAATGCATTGATAACAAGTGCTTTGTAACACGTTAGAAATTTCTCATCTGATATTGCTAACGGGGGTAACACATTTTTTAAGCCTCTTGTTTTCACTAATGGCAAACCATCTTTTGTAAAATAAAGATCGTCAGCAGATAAAGAGAATGTATACCTCGTTTCTTTGAGCTCTACTAATTTTGAAATGTTCAATAAATACCTCAATTTTTCATTTTTTGAAAAATTTTTTATATCCTCAAATGGTATTGTATGTCTTGAAATATCGTAATGAATTTGAAAACTATCTTCTAATTCTGTCACTTCAGCATCAATATAGTATTGTTGCTTCTGTTCTAATAAACTTATTAGATGATAATGTTCTTTTTTTATTGAAGTTTTTGATATTTCTCTCATGTCATCTCTTGTCGATTTAATAAAATTTTCTTCACCTAATGGTTCTAACTCACTATGCTCCTCGCTGTTATTTCCAGTCATATTTCATATCTCCTTATAATAATTTCAAAATGTCGCCATTAGCTATTTGAAAATCTATCAACCTATCATTTCCGACTAACAATTGCTGTTTTGTCGTAACTTTCATTTGAACTTTATAATTATAAATATCTAAATCTAAACTATCTATTATCAAAGGAATTAACGTTTTTAACGGTACAAATATAGGCACTGCTAAATCATAAGTACCATAGCTATAGTTAGAAAAATCAACCGTAACTTTTTTATGCTGGTTCATTACGTTTTTCTAATCCCCTTTCTTATTGAAAATATAATGACTCCTATTGTTAAAAAAGCTCCTATACCCAATAATGCATACGGAAGTATATTCTTCTTTTGTTTGCTTTGAATATAAGGACTTTTATCACTATATGAACTTTTTTTTAAATTTGTTGAAGAAGCAAACAATATCTTTTTTGCTTCATCCAAGCGAGTTGTATGACTCACTTGGTTTTGAAACATATTATTTTTCAACTTTTGCTTTTGCTCTTTTTTATTCGCTTTTATTTTATCGTTTACTTTTTCACTATCCTTATCAAATAATGTTGTATCATATTGATTCAAGTCATTATGAATACTCTTTTTATCTTCTTGTTTAATATCAATATCAAGGCTCCCACTTTGACGATCTGCAGTTAATAGAACCATTGTTAGTAATCCTTCAATTACCATCTAAGTAAGCCTCTCCTTCTTAAACTGCTTGATAAAAATATTTAATAAGTAACCAATTATCGCTAATATAGATAAAATGATTAATGATGTAGTAAATGGATGTTCAGCATTCAAATAATTAAACATCATTGTGTCTATTTGTGATAATGGTGATAATTTATTTATCAAATTACCATTACTGAAACTACTCATTGAATTCATAGCTATAAAGTAGATAGCTAGTACAGTGATCATGATAAACATACCTAAAGATCTCAATTGTCGAAGTAAATAACTATTTATCAGTACAAATACAACCATTGTTATAATTACCATAAAGATAAACTTCATTTTATATCCAGATAATACTGAATATTGGTTTAATGCAATTATTCCTATGATTAAACCTTCAACTATACCTATAACAGTAATAATTGATGAATTTATTATGCTATTCCACAAGTTATTATTTTTACTAAAATCTTTTTTAATTAGTTCTAATGAGCCTTTACTATGTTCATAAGTATAAATAATATAGGCTGTCATCATTGCAATTAAATACATTAGTAACACAAGAACTGTAGGTGATACAGTGTCATTTTGTTGTTCTTTTGCAAGTACATTTTCTAAATTCTTTTTATTAATTGGATTACTCATGAACGATTTTAATGCTTCATTTTGACGATCGCCGTCTTTAGAATTTTCCAATACTTTTGCAAAACCTTTTGCAAATAGTAGATTATTTTTATCATTATCAGTCATCTCTTTATTTAAATCATTAGCTCTTGAACCTAAAGATTTGCCACTTGCATGTAACTTATTTACATTATCATCAAGCTGATTTAACTTTCCGCTTATTGATTCAGAAATTGATTTAGATTCTTGACTATCTGATAATAATTTTGTACTTCTTTCAGATAATTGACTTATATCTTTATCAAGATTAGTAGATAAAGTTGTAAATTCTTCTTCTTTATCCGTATTAATTTTTGGTTCGCTCGGATTTTTATCTAACTTCATTTCTGTTTGTTCTAAGTTTGTAATTAATGATGAAATCTCATCCCTATTTTTATTTATTTCATTTTTGTTATTGAAGATATCATTTACCATATCGTCAGATAAATTATCCAATCCATCAACTTGATTCAATAAATTTTTCTTATCAGTTTTAAAGTGTTTCATATCATTTATAACTTCGTTCACCATAAGACTCGTAATTGCTTTGTTATCAAATTTTTCATTAGTCGGTTGCAAATTCAAGTCTTCATATATATTATATTGTGCTTTGAATCGTTCTAATGACTTAAGTTGTTGTTTAATATCGGCATTGATTAATTGACCTTCTAAATTATGATTAATAGAGAGATCTACTACACTTGCACTCTTTTGTTGGTTCTCATACCCCTCATTTGCCGCTTGAACTACTTTATTTGTTTGTCCAAAAAGTAATTGTAAATGCATTGTTTTATTTTTTAAAAATGCACTTTGTGATTTATTATCTTCTTTTAACTTAGCTATTCCGTTTACTTTTACTTTATATGACTTATGTGTTGTATCTAAATTTATATCTTCATTCTTAATGTCATATTTTTTATCGTTAATATAAACATTGCCTTCGAAATTAAAATTAGGATCTGTGGCGATAGTTAGTTGATTTATATCTTTACTATTGATTGTTTCTTCGCGCTTTATGCTAACACCTTCACTAGTGAGTTTATATGTGTTGTCGGCACTTAATTCACCATGATACTCGTCTTGTTTAATCATTTCATTAGGATGTGTTTTTTTAAATTCATTCTTGAATTTTTCCACATCACTCAATATTTCTTGATATTCTTCTACTGATTTTTGTGTAAGACCAACATTTTCTAAATCCTTATTAGATAAATTAAAAATGTAAAATTGATCCTGTCCTGTTCCATCATTTTCTATTGCATTACGCAAATTATTAATCATAGTGTCTTGAACTTTTTGATTATCTTCATTTGTCTGTTTTAGTGCATCATTAAGTTCTTTATTGTTGTCTAATTGTGAATTGATAGATTTTGTCAAACGATCTCTATAGTCATCAATCATTTCATCTGTAAATGGTGATTTTTCTTTTTTTATATCATCTTTTATTTGCTTTAGATTATTTTCATAAGTTTTTTTATACTCATCTTTTGATTGTTGATCTGAATCATTTTGTTGTTTGAGTTGGTTGTCCATTTGTTTCAACTGTGAAATATAATCATTAAGCTTTATCGATTCTTTTTGAGATTTATATTCTTCAAGTGTTTTTTCCATTGTTGAAATATGTTCACTAAAAATTCCACTCTGGTCTTGAACTATCTTAGATGCTGAATTGTTTGTATTAATGTTAAAAACACTAGAATCTGAACTTAATAAAGTATTATTGTATGTATGCATCAAATTTGTAACATCATTATTAGCACCGAGAGAATTAACTAAAGCATCAGTAAATAAAATTGGATAATCATTTAATGGGTTCAGTAAATAATTTGAAAATTGTTTGTTTACATGTTCTTCTCTCTTCATAATATCGCCAACATTTTCCTGGGCATTATGTAAATTATCTATAATTCCTGTTAAATAAATTTCTATGAGATTTTTATTAAAATCTTTTAAGACACTGCTTACTACTTTCT